>CALAST010000089.1 GCA_937889225.1 uncultured Lachnobacterium sp.
TACCAAAGAGAGGCTTCAAATGCCGTAACTCTAAGGAAATCGTTGGAATCAATGTTTCTGTTCTCGATAGATTTGAAAATGATTCTGTAGTTTCTATTGAAACATTAGTAGAAGCTGGAATCGTGAAAAACGTAAGAGACGGAGTTAAGATTCTTGGCAATGGTGAACTTACTAAGAAGCTTACAGTTCAGGCAAACGCATTTAGTGCAAGTGCAGTAGAAAAAATCGAAGCTCTTGGTGGAAAAGCAGAGGTGATTTAATGCTTAAAACACTCCGCAATGCGTTTCAGGTAAAAGATATTCGTGATAGAATTATCTTTACTTTTCTAATGCTCATCGTCATCAGAATAGGAAGTCAGCTTCCTGTTCCTGGTGTCAACGGTGATGTATTTAGAAGCTGGTTTGAAAGCCAGACAGCAAACGGATTAGGATTTTTTGACGCAATTACGGGTGGTTCATTCCTTAGCATGTCAGTATTTGCTTTGAATATTTCACCATACATTACATCTTCCATTATTATGCAGCTTCTTACAATTGCAATTCCTGCTTTAGAAGAACTGCAAAAAGATGGGGAAGATGGAAGAAAGAAAATTGCTGAAATTACACGTTACGTAACAGTTGGCCTTGCTTTAATTGAAGCATCTGCAATGACATATGGTTTCTATCGAAGCAATTATCTTGTAGACAAGAGTCCGCTTACTGTTGTTATGGTTATCGCAGCATTAACTGCGGGTTCCGCAGCACTTATGTGGATTGGCGAACGCATTACTGAAAAAGGTGTGGGAAATGGTATCTCCATCGTGTTGGTAATTAACATTATCTCACGTATTCCGGCAGATTTGGGAGCACTTTGGGACCAGTTTATTGCAGGTCAGTCACACGTAAAAGGAATTGTTGCAGCACTTGTGATTGCCGCAATTCTAGTTGGAATGGTAGTTTTCGTTATCTTGCTTCAGGGCGGTGAACGAAGAATTCCTGTTCAATACTCTAAAAAAATGCAGGGGCGTAAACAGGTTGGTGGTCAGCAGACACACATTCCGTTAAAAGTAAATACAAGTGGTGTTATTCCGGTAATTTTTGCTCAATCGCTTATGCAGACACCGATTATTATCGCAAGTTTACTTGGCAAAGGCGAAGGCACAGGAATCGGAAGTAAGATTCTGAAAGGATTGAACCAGCAGTACTGGTGCAGTCCGGAAGAACCGATTTACACACTTGGTCTCGTACTTTATATTGCACTTGTTATTGGTTTTGCTTACTTCTATACACAGATTTCTTTTAATCCGTTAGAAGTTGCAAACAATATGAAAAAAGCAGGTGGTTTTGTTCCGGGGCTTAGACCGGGAAAAGCAACCAGCGATTACTTAAGCCAGATAGTAAATTATATCGTATTTATTGGGGCCGTTGGTTTGACAATTATTGCGGTTGTTCCAATTTTCTTTAATGGCGTATTTGGTGCAAGCGTATCATTTGCAGGAACATCTATTATTATCGTTGTAGGTGTTATCATCGAAACATTAAAACAGATTGAATCCCAGATGAGAGTACGTTACTATAAAGGATTTTTAAATGACTAATAATAACTATGAAGGAACTGAATAGTTATAATAATTTTACATTGGAGATACCGGCAAAAGCAGGTATCTCCATTCGTGCTATGTTATTTACAAGGAGAAAAATATGAAAATTATAATGTTAGGAGCTCCTGGTGCAGGAAAAGGAACTCAGGCAAAAAGAATTGCAGCAAAATATGAAATTCCGCATATCTCTACAGGAGATATCTTCCGTGCAAATATCAAAAACGGTACAGAGCTCGGAAAAAAAGCAAAAGCATATATGGACCAGGGTGCGTTAGTTCCGGATGAATTAACATGTGACCTTGTTATGGACCGTATTGCACAGGAAGACTGCAAAAACGGATTTGTATTAGATGGATTCCCAAGAACAATTCCACAGGCAAAAGCATTAGATGCGGCATTAACAAAGATTAATGAAAAGATGGATTTTGCGGTAGACGTAGATGTGCCGGATGAAAATATCGTAAACAGAATGGGTGGAAGACGTGCCTGCTTAAGTTGCGGAGCAACTTATCACATCGTGTTCAATCCTACAAAAGCAGAAGGTGTGTGTGATGCTTGTGGAAGCGAGACTGTATTACGTGATGACGATAAGCCTGAAACTGTTCAGAAACGTCTTGGCGTTTACCATGACCAGACACAGCCTTTGATTGAGTATTATAGAGAACAGAACATTTTAAAATCTGTAGACGGAACAAAACCGATGGACGAAGTATTTTCTGATATCGTGGCAATTTTAGGAGCGTAATAATGTCTGTTACCATTAAGAGTCCTCGTGAAATTGAATTGATGCGCGAGGCAGGAAGAATTCTTGCGTTAGTACATGAAAATCTGGCAAAGGAAATTCACCCGGGAATGTCTACTTTAGATATTGACAAATTGGGTGAAGATATGATACGAAGTTATGGATGTATTCCTTCTTTTAAAAACTATTGCGGATATCCGGCATCTATTTGTGTATCCGTAAATGAAGAAGTAGTACATGGAATACCAAATAAAAAACGTATTTTGCAGGAAGGCGACATTGTAAGTCTGGATGCAGGTGTTATTTATAAAGGATACCATTCGGATGCAGCAAGAACGGTTGGCGTAGGTGAAATTTCCGAGGAAGCCCGTCTTCTTATCGAAAGAACAAGAATGAGTTTTTTTGAGGGAATGAAAAAAGCCAAAGCAGGGAACCGCCTGCATGATATCTCAAATAATATTGCAGCATATGCAGAGAAATTTGGATATGGCGTGGTAAGAGATTTGGTTGGTCATGGGATTGGCACATCTCTTCATGAAGAACCGGAAATCCCAAATTTTAAGAAACTTAGCAGAGGCATCAAACTTCGTCCCGGCATGACACTTGCAGTAGAACCTATGATTAATGCAGGTGGCTGGGAAGTATTATGGCTGGATGATGATTGGACAGTAATTACAGAAGATATGTCTCTGTCCGCTCATTATGAAAATACAATTCTTATTACAGAAGGAAAGCCGGAACTTTTGACACTAACGGAAAGTGAAAAAGCAGCCGGATATTTGGATTTATTCTAAACTTTGCTTCGTAGAGTGAATTTGTTATATAGTAATTAATTAAGACTAAACTATTTTCAGGAGGATTAAATATGTCAAAAGCAGATGTTATTGAAGTTGAAGGTGTAGTAGTAGATAAGTTACCAAATGCATTTTTTAAAGTAGAATTGGAAAATGGTCATCAAATTCTTGCTACTATTAGTGGAAAACTTAGAATGAACTTTATCCGTATTTTGCCGGGAGATAAAGTTACAATTGAAATGTCACCATATGATTTAACAAAAGGCAGAATTATTTGGCGTGATAAATAAAAAATAGCTTGACAAATCAGAGGTGTCCGTATATAATTCTATACGGACACTTTTGGAAAGTACCCGGTAGACGGGTCACAACCCGTGAAAAATGGGGCTTTATTAAGAAAGGAGGATTTACTGTGAAGGTAAGATCATCAGTTAAACCTATTTGCGAAAAATGCAAAGTCATTAAAAGAAAAGGCAGCATCAGAATTATCTGTGAAAACCCAAAACACAAACAGCGTCAGGGTTAATCCTTTTCCAATGTCGTAACATATGCGACACAAATTCATTATGTGCGGCTGTAGCACAGCAAATGTCTGTGCTATTCATAATAAACAGAGGCAGAACTGGCAGTATGCTATAATACCGAGTAGCATGCTACAAATATGCAAAATATGGGAAACTATCTGTATGTACACATTTCAGGGCGTGCAACCGCAGCTATATAGGGATAGGTTTCGGATGAAGGTATATGGTTGCAGATATATCGTACGTAATTATTCAGAACTGAATAGTTGTATTGTTACCAATAATCAGAAAAATATTATGGAGGTTATACACACATGGCTCGTATTGC
>CALAST010000090.1 GCA_937889225.1 uncultured Lachnobacterium sp.
TTCACGTTTTCATACGTACTTAGCAGTAAATGCTAAGTACTGTGTGTACAGTAACACTGAAAATATTCGTTTATACGTTGCTTTCCCAGATTTCCCATACACCAGCTCTATCAAACTTCAGACATAAAACACTATCCTTTTATGGCAGGGATTATTGACTCATATACAATTCCAATCATCGTAAGTCCATGTGCGGGGGCTGTTGCTCCTGCTGTAGAACGGTCTGTCTTTTCCAACATCATTAAAATTTCTTCGGGCACACGTTTCCCTGCACCTACTTCAATCAATGTTCCTGCAATAATGCGAACCATATTGTAAAGAAATCCATTTCCGGTTACACGGATTTTTATGATATCATCTTCTTTTTCCACAGTACAACTGTAAATTGTGCGTACTGTCGTTTCTACTTGTGCATGTGTGGAACAAAAACTTTTAAAATCATGCTCGCCCACTAAATAAGATGCCGATTTTTGCATTGCTTCCACATCTAAATCATAATGGTAAAAGTAGGTATTAAGACGCATGGTGGGATTTCGAAATTTTGTGTTTAAAATACGATATTCATAGGTCTTTCTACTTTTTCCAGCTCTTGGATGGAAATCTGATGCAACTTCACAAGAATCCTGCACTACAATATCTTCCGGAAGACGAGTATTGAGTGCATAGCTTATTTTTTCTGCCGGCATGCGGGTATTTGTATCAAATACGCAAACATTTCCAAGTGAATGTACGCCCGCATCGGTACGGCTTGCTCCAATTACCGTAATATCTTCCTGTAATAATGCAGACAATGCTTCATTTAATTTTTGCTCTATTGTGACAGCATTTTTTTGAAATTGCCAGCCACTATAATTTGTGCCGTCATAGGCAACGATTAATTTTACTCGCTTCATATTTTTTTATGCCTTTCGCTATTTGGTTCATATTTTATTTTTTATGATACCCCTAAATTTTCACTTAATTTAACGTGAGTTCGACAATGAAAAATCTAAAATCCAAGTTTACTTTTTTTTTTGGGGGTATCACCCATCCGCTACAAAAAATAAAAATTTTCAACTAAAAAATGGGCGTATTTTATCTTTTTTGCATATACACCCATTTATTACCTATTTAAAAATTATCCAATCTATTACTGCGGAAATGGCACTAATATTCTTGCTGCAATAACCAAAATAAAAAATCCAATCAAAACAACATATGCCATTTTATCTTCTTTTTCATAAACCAAAGGCTTCATTTTAGTGCGTCCTGTACCGCCATTATAGCATCTGGCTTCCATTGCCATAGCAAGGTCCTCTGCACGACGAAAGGCGGAAACAAATAGCGGTACTAAAAGTGGCACCATATTTTTTGCCTTTTGCAGCAAATTTCCGTTTTCAAAATCTGCTCCTCTTGCCATCTGTGCTTTCATGATTTTGTCGGTTTCTTCAATTAAAATCGGAATAAAACGAAGTGCAATTGACATCATCATCGCAATGGCATGTACTGGCACTTTTATCTTGTTTAAAGGTGCAAGGGATTTTTCCAAACCATCTGTCAGTTGATTTGGCGTTGTAGTCAATGTCATTAAAGAAGTGCCTAAAATCAAATAAATCAGGCGAATTGTCATAAGTACCGAATTTAAAATTCCCACGTTTGTAATTTGCAGACTGCCCCATTTCCAGTAAACAACATCTCCCGGTGTCAGCAATAGGTTAAACATAGAAGTTATCAAAAGCAACATAACAATAGCTTTTAATCCCTTTGTCATATAAGAAAACGGCACTTTTGAGAGCTTAATAACCCCCGCTAAAAAAACGGTAATGAGCATAAGCCCTGCAACACCCTTAAAACAGAATAATGCAATAATATATATCATCGTTGCAAACAGTTTTACGCGGGGGTCTAATTTATGAATAACCGAATTTGCCGGATAATATTGTCCAATCGTAATGTCTCGAATCATATTTCTACCAAACTTTCTTTTTACTATTCTCAATACCTTGCACTTTATACTAAAAGATACATTCTTGGATATCTATCTTTCTGATGGTATCCCTAATACATAAAACGGACAATTTTCATTTATCTATCCGCTTTCTTGTTCAAATTAAGCAGATATTCGCAATCTGCTTTGTTATTTACTCATAACCAACGTAAGAAAGCTACCACTGAGTGCTTTTGCATTCAAAGTATGGAACTTTTTTGATTTGGCTAAATCCCAAGTGCCTTTAAGATACTATTCTTTGCTTCCTCCACAGTTGTAGCATCTAGCGACACAGGAAGTCCTTTTGCCCGCAATTCATGCATCAAATACGTTACCTGTGGTGCTGCAAGACCTATTTTTTCCAATTCTTCATAATGGGAAAATACATCTTTTGGAACTCCATCAAACATGACAGAGCCTTGATTCATCACAATAATACGGTCTACATATTTTGCAACATCTTCCATGCTGTGAGAAACCAAAATAATCGTAATCCCCAGTTCTTTATGCATCTGCGAAATCAAATCAAGGATTTCATCTCTGCCTTTTGGGTCTAATCCGGCTGTTGGCTCGTCCAAAATCAACATTTCCGGTTTCATGGCAAGCACACCTGCAATTGCCACACGGCGTTTTTGTCCACCGGACAAATCAAATGGAGGCTGATAAAAGAGTTCTTCCGGAAATCCTACGTTTCGAAGTGCCTCATATGCTCGCAGCTCTACTGTCTTCTTATCCAGTCCTAAATTCTTTGGTCCAAAGCAAACATCTGCAAAAATCGTCGTTTCAAACAGCTGATGCTCCGGGTACTGGAACACAAGTCCTACCTTACTTCTTAAGTCTTTCATATTATAATCTGCATCATAAATATCCTGACCATTAAAGTAAATTCCACCGGAGGTCGCTTTTACCAAACCATTCATATGTTGAATTAAGGTAGATTTTCCGGAACCGGTATGACCGATAATTCCGATAAATTCACCGTCTTCAATTTTCAAACTTACATCCGAAAGAGCCTGCACCTGATATGCTGTTCCTTCGCTGTAACGATAATTTACTTTATCTAAAATAATTGACATAATACTCTCCATTTCGCCACTTTTCATAGTGAGTAAAGTGGGCACTCGAAATCCACATTCACTACTTTCTCGTGAACCCAGATTGCTTCGCAGGTTATCTGGCTGCTTTCATAATTGATTCTACCAATTCTTCCCTTGTAAGAATTCCTTTTGGAATCGCAAGTCCCACTTTTCTAAGTTCATCTGCCAAAAGTGTCATCTGCGGAACATCCAAACGGTGTTCTTTCAGTTCATCTACTCTGGAAAAAATTTCACGCGGTGTACCGTCCATGATAATCTTTCCTTTTTCCATTACATAAACGTAATCCGCTTCTACTACTTCTTCCATATAGTGCGTAATCAAAAGTACCGTAACACCCTTTTTACGATTCAATTCGTGTGCCGCCCTTAATACTTCCTTGCGGCCATTTGGGTCTAACATGGCTGTTGGTTCATCAAATACAATGCATTTTGGCGCCATTGCCATCACACCTGCAATTGCTACACGCTGTTTTTGCCCGCCCGATAATTTATTTGGGGAATGGGTACGATATTTTGTCATGCCAACGGCTTTTAGACTTCTTTCTACGCGTTCCCAAATTTCATCGGTTGGAACGCCAATATTTTCCGGTCCAAATGCGACATCTTCTTCCACTACGCTTGCAATAATCTGGTTGTCGGGATTTTGAAATACCATTCCGGCGGATTTACGCACCGGAATGATATTTTCTTCTTTGGATACATCTTTGCCATCTACCCAGATTGTGCCTTCTGTCGCACTTAAAAGTGCATTGATATGCTTTGCTAATGTAGATTTCCCGGAACCATTATGTCCCAAAATTGCAATAAACTGACCATCTTTTACATCTAAATCCACATGGTCAAGTGCTGTCGTAATGGATTCTACATTGTCATCTTCATCACGACGAATAAATTCATGCACCAAACCTCTTGTTTTTATAATGCCCATACTACTCCTCCCATTGCAAACGATGAAGCTGTCCTTCCAATTTCATATTGGAAAAATCATTCTGGCGAAGTGCTTCATATAATACAATTGCAACCGAATTGGAAAGGTTTAACGAACGAGTTTCTCCTACCATTGGAATACGCACACAGGTTTCCGGGTGGTCTTTTAAAATTTCTTCCGGAATTCCTGCACTTTCTTTTCCAAACATAATGTAACAATCCGGTTCATAAGAAACTTCGGAATATACATGATGTGCTTTTGTAGTAGCATAATATACTTTTGCATTCGGATTTTTTACACAAAAATCCTCCCAGTTTACATAGGTCGTTACATCAAGGTCTTTCCAATAATCCATACCTGCCCGTTTTAACTGCTTTTCTTCCAAAGAAAATCCAAGCGGTTCAATTAAATGCAGTCTGGTATTGGTTGCCACACAAGTACGCCCTATATTTCCTGTATTTGCCGGAATTTCCGGCTCATATAAAACGATATTTAACATTCTAATTCTCCAATTTGCATCTCTGAAATTCACGTGAGTTCGATAAAAATAACTTTATCTAACTCACATGAATTATGTATCTTTTCCATAAAATGCATCTCACAAATCTAAAAATAGATTATTTCATTCCTTAAATATACTTATGTATCATTTCAATATATTTTTTGAAATAACTCCATATAATTTTTTTTACATTTTCAAATATTTTATATGAAAACAATATCAAGTTTTCACGAACATTATACGTATATTCTCATATATTGACATTTCTATTTTTTATTTGCACGGAATTCGGTTACAAATTCCTCAATTCTGTCTAAGGCAATCTTTAAACTATCCAATGAATATGCATAAGAAATACGCACAAATCCTTCCCCGGAATTACCAAACGCAGTTCCCGGAACAACGACTACTTTTTTGGAGTTTAAGAGCGTTGTAGCAAATTCATCGGATGTCATACCAAATTCCTTAATACATGGGAACACATAAAATGCACCAAATGGTTCAAAACATTCGAGTCCCATTGCTTCAAAACGACGAAGCAGATATTTTCTACGGATATTATATTCCGCACGCATCATGGCAACGTCCTCATCCCCATTTCGCATTGCTTCTACAGCTGCATACTGACTGGTGGTTGGTGCACACATGATAGCAAACTGATGAATCTTTAACATCTGTTCCAAAATTATCTGTGGACCACAAGCATATCCAAGTCTCCATCCTGTCATGGAATGAGATTTCGAAAAACCATTAATTAAAATGGTACGCTCTCTCATGCCCGGAAGGGAGGCAATCGACACATGGTTGCTGTCTTCTAAATATGTAAGTTCGGAATAAATTTCGTCACTTAACACATATAAATCATATTTTTCAATGACTTCCGCAATCGCTTCCAAATCTTTTTTCTCCATAATTGCCCCTGTTGGGTTATTTGGGAAAGGAAGTACGAGAAGTTTTGTTTTTGGTGTAATGGCTGCTTCTAATTCTTCTGCGGTAAGACGGAATTCATTTTCTGCCTTAAGCTCAATAATTACCGGTGTTCCGTTTGCGAGTACACAGCAAGGCTCATAAGAAACGTAGCTTGGCTGTGGAATCAGCACTTCATCACCCGGGTCAAGCATTGCACGCATTGCAATATCAATCGCTTCGCTGCCGCCTACGGTAATAATTATTTCCTTCATCGGATGATAGGTCAGACCATAACGACGGTCTAAGAATTTTACAATTTCTTCTTTTAATTCTTTTAAACCTGCATTCGATGTATAAGAAGTTTTCCCTTTTTCTAAGGAATAAATACCCTCATCACGTACATGCCATGGAGTATCAAAGTCCGGTTCCCCAACACCAAGAGAAATTACATCTTCAATTTCGCTTGCGATATCAAAGAATTTACGAATACCGGATGGTTTTATATCTACAATTGTTTTTGATAACGGATTTCTCATTAGTTAACCAACATCCTTTCGTCTTTACCCGGTTTTGCAAGTACAGTTCCGTGGTCTTTGTATTTCTTTAAAATAAAGTTTGTTTTTGTGCTAAGTACGGTATCCATTGGAGCTAATTTTTCAGATACGAACTGTGCTACCTGACGAAGTGTTTTTCCTTCGATAATTACCATAAAATCAAAACCACCGGAAATTAAGTAAATGGAATTTACTTCCGGATAATTGTAAATACGTTCTGCAACTTTATCAAACCCCATGCCACGCTGTGGTGTAACACGTACTTCAATCAAAGCAGTTGCTTTTTCCACACCAACTTTATCCCAGTCGATAAGTGTATGATAGCCGCAAATCACTCTTTCATGTTCCATTGCTTCAAGTTCATTTAAAATAACTGTTTCATCTACACCAACTAAAATTGCCAATTCCTTTACATCAATACGTGAGTTTTTTTCAATAAAAGTTAAAATTTTTTCTCTCATTTTTACGATTCCTTTCCAACTTTATATCATGCTTATTTCCTATGCGAAAATAAATGATACACTTTTCCAAACAGAAAATACTAGCTGTTTCTTTTTCTCGTCAAGCAGATATAGTAAAGTCTGCGTTCAATCTGTTATATTACTTATTTATTACAGAATACAATTCATCCACTTGCACAGTTTCTAAAAAACGGCGTTCCTCTTCATTTAAAAGCACTCTGTCATTACTGTCCGTGGCTTTTCCAATGACTACAGCATGAATTCCTGCCTTTTCCAATTCTCTTACCATTTGATTGCCATCTTCTGTCGCTATTAACAAACAACCTCCTGAAACAATCTTATAAGGATTTATATCAAAAAATTCACAAATTTCTACAGTTTCCTGTTTTATTGGAATTTTCTTTATATCAATTTCCAAACCGACACCTGCGCTTTCTGCAAGTTCCCAAAGTGCAGCAAAAATACCACCTTCCGACACATCATGCATTGCTGCGGCGCCGGTGTTCATGGCGACTGCGGCCTCCGGTAAAACAGACATCTGGTTTCCAAATAATTTTGCATGATCCACAAACGGACGGGAATAACGTGTATGTAATAACGTTTCCTGCTCTTTTGCCAAAATTGCTGTGCCTTCCAATGCTACCCATTTTGTTGCAATAATATCCATGCCCGGGCGTACATTGGAACTATGCAGCATCTTTTCTTTCAAAACCACGCCTGCTGCCGTAATGGTAATAAGTGGTGATTGTACAGCTCTTGTCACTTCGGTATGACCACCAATAACATCCACGCCACCAGCTTCACAGGCATTTTCGAGCTCCTTTATCAAATCTTTTAACTGCTGCTCATTACAGCTTGTTGGAAGCAATAAATTAACCAAAATACCTACCGGCTTTGCACCTGAGCATGCTACATCATTAAGTGCGGACAGCACGGCAATGGAAGCAATTTCTTCTTTTGCCAATGTAACAGGGTCTGTAGATAATACCACCACTTCTCCTTCTGCCGGCTCAATCGCTCCAAAATCATTACCAAAGGAAGGATGACCGATGATTCTATCGTTTCTTTTATGCAATTGTTTTAAAACAGAACGTTTTAATATCGATTCTTTTAACTTTCCTGCTCGCATATGCGGTTCTCCTTTCCTTAGACCTTGCAACTTAAGGCTGCGACACTTCTGCCGCAGCCTGATTTCCTCTTATTGTTTCTTTAACATTACTAATGTCATATTTTCATTACGCCCCACCAGTTCCGGCATCAGATGTTGTAGTTGTTTCACCATCTTCATTTGTTCCATCATTTGGAGTTTCATTTCCATTGTCAGAGCCTGTTTCTCCGTTCGTAGTTCCACTTCCATTGTTGGAATTTGTTCCTTCATTTGTGGTTCCACTTCCATTATCGGAATTTGTTCCTCCATTTGTGGTTCCACTTCCATTGTTGGAATTTGTTTCTCCATTTGTGGTTCCACTTCCATTGTCAGAATTTGTTCCTCCATTCGTGGTTCCACTTCCATTGTTGGAATTTGTTTCTCCATTTGTGGTTCCACCTCCATTATTGGAGTTTGTTTCACTATTTGGAGCAGAAGTTTCTGTATCCGGCTGCTGTGGAGTTACCACTTTCAATCCTTTTACTACAGATTGAATATGTGCATCATTTTTCGTTGCCAACGCTTCTTTAATTGCTGCAAGCTGCTCTGCGGTTGCACCTGCTGTACCAATCGTTACTTTCTTCGCAGAAGCCTTATACGTACTCTTATTTACCTGTGTTCTCTCTGTTTCTACACCATTTACTTTTACAACTTTCCACAACTTTGCAACATAACCTGTATGTTTGCTTCTTGTAACACTATAAGAACCTAAAGATGCACTAGAAGAAAGTGTGTATTCGGTATCCGGGTTATTGGTTGACACAGTTTCTGATACATAACTAACGGTACGATTTGCCTCTCTTGTTTCCTGGCCATAAATATTAAAGCCAAGTGTACGTCCGTTGCAATATCCTTCTACGTAAACAGGTGTGCTGTAATTATTTTTAAATTTTAAGTCTTTGTATGTGCCTGCAATTGCCGCATCTGCTGCTAAATCCACATAGGAAACTGTCATGGAATGGTTGAAACGCTCTACAATTTCAAGTTCCGCCTCTAATGCCGCATTATACAATGTCGTAGAAACCTGACAAATACCACCGCCAAATGATTCTACTGTTTCACCATTTAAGTAAGAACCTGCCAACTCATAACCATTTTCTTTTGTAAACGGATTTACCAATTCATATACGGAAAGCACATCACCCGGATATAATAAAGTTCCATTGATTTTTGCACATCCGTTTGTTACGTTCTTTGCACGACCTGCTCCTGAAGAACTGAAATTCGTGCTGAAACTTCCTAATAAATCCTTAACAGTCGCTAGTTCTTCTTTCGTTCCTCTTGGTTCACTCTGCTCGCTTGTCAATGCAAATACAGTTTCCGGTGTTTCCTGCGGATTCTCCCAACTTGTTTCTACATATTCACTTAAGGCATTGACAGAAGCAACAATATCCACTTCATCCCCAATTTGCCCTTCTACATACACAAACTGACCATTTTCCCGTTTTAAGCCATGGTCAACTGCTTCTATATTTAATTTATCCAGTTTTTTATGGATAAACTGTGCAGTTTTTTGTTTATCAATGGAAAGCCCCATATCAACCACATAAGAACTTTCTTCCAAATCCGTTAAAGCCTTAAAACGAGCTATCAGATTGCCGGAATTTCCGACTGCTAATGCTTCTTGTACGGTAAGGCTCGTATTTGCAAAACATCCCATATCAGCAAAAGAGATATCTACCGCACCTTTCGGACCTTGCAATGTAATTACTTTTTCACTTAACGTCTGCAGATAATTCTCTACTGCCGCTGCCGCTTCCTCCTCATTCATACCGCCAACTGCAATACCGCCAATATAAACGCCATCTTCAATCACAGCAGTTTCTGCATTGTCTGCTTTAAATACATTTTCATTTGTAAGCAGGAATGTTCCTGCTAAAACCATAGTAAAAACGACTAATAAAGTTTTAATTTTTCTCATATTCATCCTCTTTTTTGCTACTACCACCTAAACAGGAACTATTTTAACATAATTATTCAGATTTTCAATATCTAATTCATTCTTCTTTTTTATACCAAAAAATAAGATAAAAAAGTAGTGATTAACATACATCCTGCCAAAATCAATCCAATAATCGCAAATAATCTTTGTTTCTTTTTGTTATACATACGGTTCACCTCTGTTCAAAAATATGTTATACTTACAACTATGTCAAACGGATATTAAAAATCCGCTTTACATCTAATTCCATTAACCTCATACAAGAAAGGACTTATTATGTTTCCATTTTTATTTTTATTTCTTATTTTTTTAGCCTTGCTTTCTTATTATATCAAAAAAGGCAATGTCAGTCAGCAAAAAGTAATCAATGACTTTTTAGAAAAAGAAAACGCAGCCAATCACTCCCGCAAACAGGATATCAGTAAACTTGATTATATTACCATACCTTGGGATAAATTGCCAGAAAATCTCGAAACGCCTTCTAAAAATGCTTTTTGGGCACTCTATGACAAACCACTGTTAAATCTAACGGGCATTAGCAATACGGATTTAAAATTGCAATATGGCGTTTCCAATTTGGATATTTTATCCGAATATGATGCCAATTTTACGGAAATGGTTTCCCTTCTTCCGGAATATGCAAAAGAACTTATGGAACAAGGATATGTTTCCCATGCAAAAGCTTTATTGGAGTTTGGCATTTCGTGTCATGCAGACTCTCGCAAAATTTACTTTTTGCTTGCCGATATTTATAAGCAACAAGGCGAAAACCATAAAATCTCATTTCTTATCGACAAAGCACAAGAATTGCCTGAATTAACAAAACTAGCCATTATAAACCAACTTTGCGAAAAATAAGCGTTCAATCCTCTTATGAAACTTAGCATTTAGTTTCTTCCATATATGATATAATATTTATCCATCATACGGGAAACTTCGTTTCGCGTCAATATCTCCCAGTTAATTTCATCTGTAATATTATGCCTTTGGCGATATTCTTTCAAACTCTGCAACTGTTTTGCAGTTGCAGGTGTTTGTCTTTTCGTGTGATAGACAAGGGGCTTTGGCTCAAAAATGCTATCTTCTTGTGTCATTTCCTTTAGTTTTTCAAATATTTGTGCTGTCTCTAAAGCATCATCAAGTGCCCTATGTGCACGTTTTCTTTCTATTTGAAAATAACTGCACAATGCTTCTAAATTTTTAGGTTGCTCCGCTGGCAAAACTTTACGGGCAATCTTTAATGTATCACAGGCACTTCTTTCAAATGTGCGTTTTTTATTGACTGCCCATTGTTTTAAAAAACTATAGTCAAATCCCACATTCTGCCCTACCAAAATATCTTCGCCAAGAAATGCCAAGAGTTCCTCTACCGCTGTATCTTCTCCCATTGCACCTTTTACCATTTCGTCTGTAATGCCGGTTAGCTCTGTTACATTTGAAGGAATCGGGCATTTTGGATTTACAAATGTTTCAAATGTATCGGTCACTTTTCCATCTCTTACCCGAACTGCTCCAATTTCAATAATTTTATGCATCTTTGCAGATAATCCGGTCATTTCTAAATCAATCACTACATAATCTTTTATTTTCATTCTTCTGTCCGCTTATCCTTTGCCTTACATAAATCATTCATAAAACATTCGCTGCATTTTGGATTTCTAGCCAAACAAATATTTCTTCCAAATGTAATAATCTGGATGTTATACAAAATCCAATGGTCTTTTGGCAGTTTTTCCATAAGTTCAAATTCAATTTTTTCCGGGTCATCTTTTTCCGTAAAACCGAGCCGTTTAGAAATACGTTTTACATGCGTATCTACTACAATGCTTGGCTCATCATAAATATTTCCGCGAATTACATTGGCTGTTTTTCTGCCTACACCCGGAAGTGTAATCAAATCTTCCAATTTTGATGGTACTTCTCCACCATATACTTCTATGAGCCTCTTTGCACAGCCGATAATATTTTTTGCTTTGTTATGATAAAATCCAATAGAATGAATATCCTGCTCGAGTTCTTTTATATCTGCATTGGCAAATGCCTCAAGAGACGGATATTTTACAAATAAATCCTTTGTCACGATATTTACACGTGCATCCGTGCATTGTGCACTCATAATGACTGCTATTAAAAGCTGCCATGCATTTTCGTGATTTAAATAACAGACATATTCTGTTCCGTATTGTTCATCTAGTCGCCTTAATATTTCCGTTGTTCTTTTCGATGACATATTTTCTCCCTATTTTTCCTAATTGTTATTCTTATATCTTTATATATACTATTTTCCTTATTCCAGCAGAACTCTCAAAATCACTATTCTCCATTTTGCGATAAGCGGCAAATTTATCTTAAAGCAGACACTCGCAATCCTCTTTGCCACTTGCTCATAAGTCAAGCGGATATTCGCAATCCGCTATCGCTACTTGCTCATAACCGAATAACC
>CALAST010000091.1 GCA_937889225.1 uncultured Lachnobacterium sp.
CAAAGCCATTTCAAAAAAACACGGATTTCAATATAATCTCAATTCCATTCTTTCTAGACTGATTTATACCAGAATCCTCTACCCTTCTTCCAAACTCGGTACATTTGAGGATTCCCATAAATTTATAGAACAACCGGATTTCGAACTTCATCAGATTTACAGGGCTCTTTCCGTTCTTGCAGAAGAATCGGATTACATACAGGCGGTTCTCTTTAAAAACAGCATTAAACTTGCCAAACGTAAAACCGGAATCATTTATTATGACTGTACCAACTTTTATTTCGAAATTGAACAGGCAGAAGATGACAAACAGTATGGACTTAGTAAAGAAAACCGTCCGCTTCCGATTGTAGAAATGGGACTTTTTATGGATGCAGAAGGCATTCCTCTTGCATTCTGTATCAATCCCGGAAACCGGAATGAACAGATTTCCATGGTTCCGTTAGAAAAAAAACTTCTCCAAAACTTTGACCTTTCCAGATTTGTTGTCTGCACGGATGCCGGACTTTCTTCCACAGAGAACCGCAGATTTAACGATTATGATAAAGCAGACGGAAGCCGTGCCTTCGTTACCACGCAGTCTGTAAAAAAACTGAAAAAACATTTAAAAAACTGGATTTTGGAAACAACCGGATGGAAACTCTCCGGTGATACCAAAAATCGCACCTATGATATTTCGGATTTGGACGAAAAGGAAGATATCGAAAAAATATTTTACAAAAGCAGATGGATAAAGGAAGACGGACTGGAGCAGCATCTGATTGTTACTTACTCATTAAAATATAGAAATTACTTGCGTACGATTCGCAACCGACAGTTAGAACGTGCATTAAAAGCTGTCAAAAAAGGCTCTCCTGATGTGGAATCCAAACGCAAAAATGACCCAAAACGTTTTATTCGGGCAGACCATGCCACACAACATGGGGAAGTTGCAGATAAAACAGCCTATTACATTGACTATGAACTGGTAAAAGAAGAAGAAACCTTTGATGGATTTTATGCAGTATGTACAAATCTGGAAGATGATGCACAGGAGATTGTAAAAATCAACAAACGCAGATGGGAAATTGAAGAATGTTTCCGCATCATGAAAAGTGATTTTGAAGCCCGTCCGGTCTATCTTCAGGATAAAGAACGTATCAAAGCTCATTTCATGACCTGCTTCATTGCATTAATCGTTTATCGCTATCTGGAAAAAAAGCTGGATGAAAAATATACCTGCAACCAGATAATAGATTGTTTAAAAGAAATGAATTTTTTGAAATTTGAAGGAAAAGGATATATTCCTACTTATACAAAAACAGAACTAACCGACGCATTACATAATGCTTTTGGCTTTCACACATCTAAGGAAATCATTCCTGTTAAAAAAATGAAAAATATTTGTGCACAGACGAAAAAACCGATAGTGTAACGTGTACTGTGGAATTTTTCAAAAGCCCCACAACCCGCATAAATACTGGTGTTGTGAGGCTTTATCTTTGATTTTAGTGTCAAAGATAGGATAATATGACAGATACTCTTTTTTGTCAATAAATTTTTCGAAATTCACTGAAATACCAACCACTTACTAAGTATATAATTCAACAAAATAACCACAACATTTACAATCACTTTCGTTCCCATCTCAGAAATCAACAAAATATCCACAAATACCCACATAAGCATCATATCCAAGATACCCGTTGCAATTCTCGCAGTAAAAAAAATTCTCATTTCTTTTACTACAATTTTAAAACTCCATATCCGTTGCTCAAAAACAAATATTTTATTTGTAATAAATGCAAACAGCACGGAACTCGGGTCTTTGACACTTGAAAGAAGAAAAACTGCCTTCAAAGCCTTGATTTTCCTATATTTTTTTGTCAATTCCATTTTCCCTCTTTACACGTTGTATTTCGTTATGCTATAATAGATTATCTTATTTTTTGAAAGCGAGAAATAATAATGCGTTTAGGTTGGTCTAAAAGTAAATATTCTACATCCTATTATGTACAAAAAACCGTTTATGTAAATGGAAAAAATAAATCCATTATTCTGAAAAAATTTGGCTCCGATAAATATATCTGTGAAACTTATGGCGTTACGGATGCCAAAGCTTGGGCTCAGCAACAAGTAGAACTTATGCGACAAGAAGAATCACAAAATATGGCTCCCATTTCTATTTCTTTCCTGCCTGATAAGGAATTACCTACAGAACAACAACGTTGTTTTAATGGAGGCTATCTTTTTTTGCAGGATATTTATTATCAGCTTGGTCTTGACCGAATCACCAAAGCCATTTCAAAAAAACACGGATTTCAATATAATCTCAATTCCATTCTTTCTGCCTGTGCGATTGCATGTTCCGCACTCCGATTTGGTCGGAAACCATTGCTTCTTTCAAAAAAATTTTGCTTCGCATATCGGCTCTAATACTTGTAATACGCATTGTTGTATGAGTCTGTCCATAATCGTAGGTATCCCTAATGGTCTTGTTTTTCCATTCTCTTTTGGAATCTCCACTCGTCGGACTTTTTGTGGAATATACCAGTCCAGTTTTTTCTGTACATGTTCGATTAATCTCTTTTCCTTCCACTTATTTAAATCGCTTATTGTTTTCTTGTCTGCTCCTGCGGTTTTACTTCCACTATTTTTACGCATGTTCCTATATGCCAGTTTAATGTTTTCGGGGCTTTTCATAATGTCCACAAGATTTGTGAATATTTTTCCTGCCCTGCTTTTTTCATACAAACTGTCAAATATTTCCTGCATATCATAGTATTCCGCATTTCGGAGTTTTTGCTTTTTTACGTTCTTTTTCTTATCTGCCAAAGTCAGTTCATTTCCTCTCTGATGTTTCAAATCGGATTTCGCTTTTCTTAGTCATACTCGAACCTTTGATTTTTGCATAGTTATTAAGTTTATTATTACTGCTGACTAGTGGCTATCCCTCACCGCTTCTTTTTCGTAGCGGTTTCTTCGGTACTGTGCCACCTCTCTCAACTGGGTTAAGAAATGTTATATGCAAGCATTTTCCATTTCAAACTTCATAGTCTGTAACCGACTCCATTCCCAGTCTTTCCACGTTCCGATATTCCTATCTTTTCATATTTACCCTTAGGTTTCCCTCTGAGCCTGTATGCTTGGAGATGCCTGTAACATCACAAGGTCTTTCATAGTAAAAATTTTTACTCAACCTCACATACTTCCGTACTCGGAATACAGCATTTCTACTGCATCGCTTTTTAGACCCGTACATTCGGGATTTCGTCAGTCAATCTTGACATTCTGACCATAGGTAATTTATAGACTCCCGGCATATCATCTGCACACCCTGCCTCCAAGGCGGTTTCCACAGCCTGACCTGTTTGGACAAACTTCTGCCGACTTCTACGAGCTTCATACCACAATTTTCTTTCAGTTACGTGAAATTGACGCATGTCGTAGTTTTAGAGCAGGCGTTTCGGGGCGTTACTCCCTCATTCCACCTGTCGGAATATCAGTTCTCCAAGAACCGTATTCAAATATTTTATTTTTTTTATTCTCATACGACCTTGTGCGTAACCTTTTCAGTTACGAACGTGTCGCACTCTTGCCTCCACCCACGCAATGTGCAAGCAAGGTATTATTTCCATAAATCTGATGTGCAACTGCATTTAACTGATGCGGACGCAGAGTAATGTTTTCCGTCATGCCCGGAAATTTTAAATGTGAGCCATCATATTCCCTAGGTCTTGTAGAATTAAAGAGTTCATTATATTTTTTACAAAGCATATTCCTGCGTTTCGGTTCTTGGAAAATCCACTCTTTAAATTTCTCCCTTATGCTCTCCTGCTTTTGTGAAGCAAGCATGGTTTCTTTCTTATTTAAAATTCGTTTTTCTTTGCCATCTTCCA
>CALAST010000092.1 GCA_937889225.1 uncultured Lachnobacterium sp.
AGCGAATGCTACCATCGTGACCATTCGAAACCAATGGTTTGATATTTTTGAAGAAGTAGAAAAAGAAAGAGAGAAAGAACGAAAGGCATACGAAAAGAAACTCAAAGAATTGGAACAGCGGGCATGGAAAGCGGAAAAAGAACGAGAGGAAGCGCTCGAAAAAGTAACGAAGCAACGTCATACGATTTATAAAATCGAAACAGAATTGGAAAAAGAAAAAGGAAAAAATAAAAAATTAACAGCCCAACTCCATCATACCTATGAGAATTCTTCCCTTCCATCTTCCCTATCTGTAAATCGAAAAAAGATTACAAACAATAGAGAAAAAACAGGCAAAAAACAAGGAGCCCAAAAAGGACATAAAGGGTATGGACGCCAAAAACAGATACCAACACAAGCCCCGATTCTTCTGCCACCACCACAAGAAGTCTTAGATGACCCGAATTTTAAGAAAACCGGAAAAACCATTAGCAAACAAACTGTCGGAATTCGTGTGGTATTGGATGTCATCGAATATCATGCAGATGTATACTATAATTCGAAAACAGGAGAAAGATGTCATGCGACATTTCCGGAAGGTGTAAAAGATGATGTGAATTATGATGGAAGCATAAAAGCATTTCTATTTTTATTAAATCATGATTGTTGTGTATCCATTGACAAGAGTAGAACATTTTTATCGGAATTAACGCAGGGAAAACTGCGTATATCGAGAGGGATGATAAATAAGTTAAGTAAAGAATTTTCAGAAAAAACAGAAGAATTGCGAACGGAAACATTAAAAAAAATGTTATTGTCGCCAGTCATGCATACCGACTTTACGAATGCTCGAGAAAATGGGAAACATGCTCAGGTATTGGTGTGTGCAACACCAAAAGGAGAAGTGTTGTATTATGCAAAAGAAAAGAAAGGGCATGAAGGAATAAAGGGAACAGCGGTAGAGGATTATTACGGAACACTTGTCCATGACCACGATAAAACATTCTATCATTATGGAAGTAATCATCAGGAATGCCTTGCCCATATCTTACGTTATCTTTTGGACAGCATAGAAAATGAGCCAGAGCGAACATGGAATAAGGAAATGCGAAAACTCATACAAGAGATGATTCATTATCGAAACAGCATAAGTGAAGGAGAAGTAGCGGAAATTTCAAAAGTATCTGCTTATGAAACACGGTATAGGGAAATCCTAAAAAAAGCAAAGGAAGAATACGAATATATCCCGGCAAGCAGTTATTATAAAGAAGGATATAATCTGTATTTGAGAATGGAAAAATATCAAAAGAATCATCTTCTATTTCTGCATGACCTACGAGTACCACCGACCAACAATGAATCGGAGCGACTTTTGCGAAAATATAAGAGAAAACAGAAGCAGGCAATAAGCTTTCGGAGTTTTGAATATATCGAAAATCTCTGTAAGTGCATGAGCGTGCTTGTTATGATGCGAAAAAATGGAGAACCGATATTTGACAAAGTATCTCAAATATTTGGATAAAGAAAAACCGATGGTTTTGACTAACATAAGTCTACACCATCGGTTTATTTCTTGTCTGTTAACCTCTGTACAGTAACTCCCAAAAAAATATCGGATATCAAGCTCAGAAAAAATCTTGAAATCATTAATAAACTGTGCTATATTTAACAAAAGAAAGCACCCACTCCAAAAGTGGATGCCTCACCGAATGTTAAATGTCCTTATGGACACCGCCAATCCTGTGTGCTAGACAGGATTGGCATTTTTTTACTTATCTTTCTTATCAAGAAAGGTAAGCAACGCAATTAACAGCGTACAGGAAGAAATAGGCAATCCTAATATTCCAATAAAAATCATAATAATTTCGTAATCTGTCATTTGCATCACCTCCCTCCTATGTATTCCGGAAAACCGGGAAAAGTGAGAGGTTGCCACCCTGTCATAGGTGCTTTCTGTACGAAATTCTAACATATTTTGACAAATATTTCAATATGCTTTGTTTTTGGTAAAAAATATGACCTTATTTTTGAAATTCAATTAAATATGAGCAAAATAAAAAGACTGGAAATGCTTCGGTTTACAGTGATAAGGAAGTATCAACAACAAATTATCACTAACGCTGACAAACGGGTTGCGACAGAAAACGGGTAGGAAGTCCAATAGCTTCTTGCCCGTTTTTCTATACCCTGTGGAACGATAGAACGGCATTTTGCCGCTTCCGAGGGATATTGTATTGCCTACCCCGTTTTCGCACTCTGAAAGCCGCATAAATACTGACTTTTTTACCCTCTAAACGTCCACGCTGACAGGGCAGGTGTTACGCAATAGAACGCCGTTTTTGAGGGTAGGAATACAAAACCATTACCCGCTTCGTTTCTGCGTCTTGGAAGCTGCATAGAACAAGGGGTTTTCGCCCCTACTGCGTGACATTCTTCCATAATGACAGAGGGCGCAAGCGGTCTATCCGTTTGCGCCCTCTTGTCTGCCCAACAGCAAAGACGGGAAAAGCCGTCAAGGACGCGAAGCGTGCATTTTATCCTTGACGGCTTTTCTTGGCTTTGCTACTCCCTACCTGTCAAACCGAAACTTGAAGATAGCTTCCATTAGCTGTGATTTCAAGCGGTCTTGTATGTCGTCATTGATATGCCCTTGAAAATAGGACAGATACTTGATGTAGCCTGTGTAGTGTTGTAATACGGTGTTGACCGCTTCCGGCTCTCCGGCAACCGCTTTTTCAATCACTTCATAGGGCAGTAGCTTGTACTTCCTATTCTTCATTCTGTAATGCCTCCATTTCCTTTCGCAACAGGCGAAGCGCATAGTTTTTCCGGCGGTTTATACTGCTCCTGCAACGTCCTAACATCTTGCCAATCTCAATGTCGCTGTACCCCAGATAGAAGCGCAGGAACAGAATTTCCCGCCGCTTCTCCGACAGACGCAACAATGCTTTTGCCAACAATTCACTTTCCACGATTACCGTTTCCCCACGAACGGAAAAGACGGTAGGCACATCATAGACAACAAAGTATTCGTCTGTGGTAGTCGGCTCAATGTGGAACTCCCGAAGATGGTCAAGCGACACTTCATGCTGTTGTTTTCTCCGCAAATCCCGATATGCGTTGATTGCGGCATGATAGAGTACAGTCTTGCAAAATCCATTGAAAGTACACTCGATATACTCCCGATACTGCTCCGTATAAATCATTCAATTCACCCCCCTTTCCTCCCGGCAAGGGGTTAATAAAACAAATACCCGTGCAGCGCAAAACTGTACGGGCGTTTGAGCAATATGAATTGATAATGTTAGCTATATGACTTGTGTGTTCACTCCCATAGGCAGGAAAACCCTGCAACAGAACAATGCTTTTTTTGACCGTATGTTATAGCAAAAAACAGCTAACATGACGATACCTCCCTCACAAAATGAAAGAGCCGATGATCTGTGACTGTTCACAAGTTCATCGGCTCTGCGTCTTTGCGGCTGGCTCTTTGATAATTGATATTTTCAGTTGTTTCACGCTGATTAAAGTTTCCTGCTTACATTTCGGGCAATATAGCGGGTAGTTGATTAAGATGGTATCATTCCGTATTCGGTCGCGTGTCTTGTTGCCACATACGGGGCATAATAGCCATTTGCTTCCTTGCATTTTCATCCCAAAAGATTATCCTCCAATCATAACGCCTACATTTCCGTATAAGGCTATTCTAATTAAACCGCAGACTATCAAATGGGCAGGATAATATAAATAGTAAAACCACTTCATACCTTTCCAGCTCCCACGTTCACCGTTATAGATTTTTAACAGCGGAATTACCAATGCGACAAACAGTTGAAGAACACCATATATAGGATTGATAAAAATTGCATATACAGCCGCATATATCGATACCCATATCATCATCATGGTCATTTGTTTTTTGAAATTTCCACGATTTGCACCGATTTGGATGATCGCCAAAACAGCAATACTGCTCCAATCCGAACAAAATGTAATAACTGTAATTCCAAGAATGAAAATCGTCTTTTTCCATTGACTGAATTTGTTGCTTTCATGTATTGCTAATGCTACAAGCCCCCACGCCAAAGACCAAATAACGCTTGTCTGATTAAATATGGAAGTTTGGAACGGGATAAAGGGTATCCCAAAGGCGAAAGTATAAGCAAAATGCGAAATAACCGCAAAAATAAATAGCCTGCCTGCATATTTTTTTATGTCGTGAGTATAATGATAACCTTCTGCAACAAAAAACCAAAAAATAGGTGCTGCCAATCTTCCGATAATATGCAGGCCGACAATCCACCAATCTGTTGGATAATGGGGAAATAATACACTTGTTAGGTGATCTATTGTCATTGCGATCATAGCAATAATCTTTAATTGGTTTCCGTTTAACAATTTGACGCCCACTTGTTTCTCCCCCTTTAAAATGATTGAATGGAAACAGATCTAATGATATCTTCTATCCGTGTTTCCCAGTCATCGTCATACTTGACGTTTGGCATTGTTACAATAGCAGATAGTCCATGAACTAACGCCCACAAGGCTATAATTTTGTTCTGCATCTCCTTATCAGAAAAATTTGCTTTACGGAAAAAATCTCCTGCAATTCTTTCTAAAATGGCAAGTGGAGGATTTTGGCTCTCATTAGAATTGTTTATCGACAAGTTTATGCTTACATTTTTGCGGGAGAACAGGAAGTCATAATATATTGGGTTCTTGTAAAAAAACATTACATATGATTTCCCAAGCATTACAAACAGCAAGGGATCATTGGCATATTCTTTAACGGTCTTTGCTAATGTTTCAGCGAATAAATCCATAATGTGCTGTCGTATTGCAGCGATAAATTCATCTTTGTTTTTAAAATGCGCATATGGGGCTGCGTTACTAACGCCACACTTCATAGCCACTTTACGCAAGGATAACTTTTCTTCTCCATCTTGGCTGATTAGTTCTATACCCGTTTCAATAAGAGCATGGCGTAAGTTACCATGATGGTATGACTTGTTCTCCATAATTGGCCTCCAATCTTTACACTGATAAGATTATATCATCAAAACTTATCGCTGTCAAGATTAAATAAGAATTGGCGAATTTTCTTTTTATTCCATGCAACAAACCGCCCCTTTTTGACTGGATATTGAGTAGAGGAACAAGCATATTTTTTGCGTCGCTTTTGCCTAAACAGGGGACACGCTGACCGTATTAGTGAGAGCGAAAACTTTTTCAAAAATTCGGCTGAAAGTTTGGCAATTTCAAATTTTCGGTGGTGTATAGTGAAAGGGTTTGGGATTATCCCAACAAGGGAAAATGCGGCGCATTTTACGGAAAGGGTACCCCTTTCCTATGCTTGCTGCGAAAGAAGCAAGCCGCAAATGGGTACTCATTTGCTGTGCTTGCTACCAACTCATTTTTTAGAAAGGACGGGAAAGGAATGGAAAGGAAAAGAGAACATGAAAACAGCGGTTTTCTCCCCAAACAGGGCAATCCGCTACATGAAACAGTCTGCTATAAAATCGGCGGCACAATCTATGAGGTATCAACCTCCTGCGGCGGCTCGGAACGGCTCTATGACAAGATGAAGCGGCTCATAAAATCAGAAACTATCAAAACGCCTGCTGACAAAACGGCAGAAGTCCGCTATAATGAGGATAGCAACTTGTTTGTCCAGCGTTCATTACAGGAGGAATGAACACATGACAGCATACACAACTACCACCGGACAGATAACAGCACTATACGCCCGTCTTTCGCAAGAGGACGCATTGGATGGCGACAGCAACAGCATAGTCAATCAGAAAGCAGTCCTTTCAAAATATGCGGCAGACAACGGCTTTTCAAATCCAACCTTTTTCATTGATGACGGCGTTTCGGGTGTGACGTTTGACAGACCGAATTTCAACCGCATGATAGCGGAGATTGAAGCGGGGAATGTGGGGGCGGTTATTGTCAAGGATATGTCCCGTTTAGGGCGTGACTATCTGAAAGTCGGCTATTATACGGAAATCTTTTTCGTAGAAAGAGATGTGCGCTACATAGCAATCAATGACGGCGTTGACAGCGCAAAGGGCGACAACGATTTTACCCCGTTCCGCAATCTTTTCAACGATTTTTACGCCAAAGATACCAGTAAAAAGGTACGGGCAATCAAGAAAGCGCAGGGCATGGCGGGGGAACATTTAGGAAAACCGCCCTACGGGTATCAGCATGACCCCGCCGACAAGAAAAAGTGGATTTTGGACGAGGAAGCCGCCGCTGTGGTAAAAAGGATTTTTGATTTGTGCGTTGCAGGAAACGGGCCTATGCGGATAGCGAAAATCTTGAAAGCGGACAAGGTGTTGACGACAAGAGCCTACTATGCGAAAAAGAAAGGGAAAGCACTTCCCGACAATCCGTATCATTGGAACGAAAACAGCGTTGTCGGCATTTTGGAGCGTATGGACTACTGCGGGCATACGGTCAATTTCAAAAGCTATTCAAAGTCCCACAAACTGAAAAAGCGTATCCCAACCCCAAAGGAACAGCAGGCGGTTTTTCGCAATACCCATGAAGCGATTGTAGAGGAAGCTGTCTTTGAACGGGTACAGGAATTAAGGGCAAACAAACGCCGCCCCACAAAAGCGGAACGGCAAGGCTTATTTTCCGGCTTGGTGTTCTGTGCCGATTGCGGGAGCAAATTACACTTTGCCACCTGCAAGAGTTTTGACGGCTCGCAAGACCATTACCGCTGTGCCAACTACAAGAGCAATACGGGAAGCTGTACGGCGCACTTTATCCGAGAGGAAACCTTGAAGCAGATCGTCCGGCAGAGGATATTCCATGTGACGGCGTTGTTCTATGAGGACATTACCGCTTTTATGGAACTGATACGCAAACAGCGGTTTGACGAAGCGGAAAAAGAGATGAAGCGCAAGCGGCGGGAAGTCGGACAGGCGAAAAAGCGGATTGCGGAACTTGACCGGATTTTCAAGCGTATCTATGAGGACGACATCAGCGGCGCAATCAGTCACGAACGGTTTTTGAAGCTGTCCGCCGAGTATGAAGCGGAGCAGAAAGAACTGACGGAAAAGGTCAAGGCGGAACAGAAAGAAGTCGATACCTACGAGCAGAACAAGAACGATTTTGACAGCTTTGCCGCCATTATCCGCAAGTATGTGGGGATTACGGAATTGACGCCCACTATCGTCAATGAGTTTATCAAGAAAATCGTTGTCCATGCGCCGGAAAAAGTCAATGGGAAACGCTATCAGAAAGTAGACATTGTATTCAACTTTGTGGGCGAACTCCACTTCCCGACAGACCCGCAGACGGAACGGAAAGAAACCAATGAACAGGAAAAGACGGCATAGCCCTTGTTACGGGGCTACGCCGCCTAATCGGAAATTACTTCCTTGTGACCGAAAACCTTTGACTTAACAAGTTTTCCAGTCAAAATATTGTCTACTCCACCGTCACACTTTTCGCCAAATTCCTTGGTTTATCCACATCTAATCCCTTAGCAACACTCACATAATACGCAAGTAACTGCAATGGAACAATCGCAAGTGAAGTGGTAAAATATTTTGCAGTTTTCGGAACATATACCGAAAAATTCGCAGTTTCTTCTATATTATAGTTCCCATATGTCGTAACTCCCATCAAATACGCTCCACGGCTTTTTACTTCGAGCATATTGCCGATACTTTTTTCAAAAAGCTCACTTCTTGTCAATACCCCAATTACTAATGTACCTTCTTCTATCAGGCTAATCGTACCATGTTTTAATTCCCCTGCTGCATATGCTTCGGAATGAATATAACTAATTTCCTTTAATTTCAAACTCCCTTCTAAGCAAATTCCGTAATCAATCCCTCTCCCAATAAAGAAAATACTTTTCGCATTTGCATACTTTGCTGCAAACCATTGCATACGTTCTTTATCTTCCAAAATCTTATGAATTTTTTCGGGTAAAGACTCTAATTCTTTTATCAAATATATTTTCTCTTTTTCTGCAAGTAATCCCTTTTGTATTGCTAACTGCATTGCTAACAAATAAATGGTAATCAACTGTGCACTATATGCTTTTGTAGTGGCAACCGAAATTTCCGGTCCTGCATAGGTATACATTACAAAATCTGCTTCTCTTGCAATGCTTGAACCCAATACATTTACAATTCCAAGTGTCGGTACTTTACTTTCTTTTGCCAATCGAAGTGCTGCTAAAGAGTCTGCTGTTTCTCCTGATTGTGAAATAATGATGACTAACGCATTTTTTATCATTTGCGGATTGCGATAACGAAATTCAGAAGCTAAATCCACTTCTACTGAAACACCTGTTAATTCTTCCATAATATATTTAGCAGTTACTCCCACATGGTATGCAGAACCGCATGCTACGATATAAATACGTTCCAATTGCTTCAAAAATTCCTCTGTCAAACCGGTTTCTGCCAAATTGATGTTTCCATCTTTTACATAAGAATTTAACGTATCGGATACTGCTTTCGGCTGCTCATAAATTTCTTTCATCATAAAATGCTCAAATCCGCCCTTTTCGGCAACTTGTGCATCCCAATGGATTGTCACAATATCTTTTTGTATTTCTTCCAAATCGACATTAAAAAAATGTACATTATCTTTTTCTAATACTGCAATTTCCATGTTGTCAATATAATATACCTGTTTGGTATGTTTTAAAATGGCAGGTACATCGGAAGCAATGTACACTCCGTCTGCCCCCTGTCCTACAATAAGCGGACTGTCTTTGCGTACTGCATATACTTTTTGCGGACAATCTGCAAACATAATGCCAAGTGCATACGAACCACGAATACGAAGCATCGCTCTTGTCAATGCTTCCAGATGTTCTCCGCCTAACTTTTTGTCATAATAATCAATCAACTTTACAGCCACTTCCGTATCTGTTTGCGAGTAAAACTGATAGCCGGCTTTTGTAAGTTTTTCTTTCAATTCCATGTAATTTTCAATAATTCCATTATGCACAATCATTACATGATGGTCATCACTGCAATGTGGATGTGCATTTAATTCTGATGGCTCTCCATGTGTCGCCCATCTCGTGTGCCCAATTCCACTTGTACCTTCCAATGCCTTTCCGTCATCTGTTTTTTCTGCCAGAATTTTTAATCTTCCCTTTGCTTTTACTGTATCGATTCGATTTTGTTTTTCGCTGCGAATGGAAATTCCCGCGGAATCATATCCGCGGTATTCCAGTTTGGATAACCCATCTAATAAAATTGGTGCAGCTTGTCTTGTGCCAATATATCCAACAATTCCACACATATTCGACTCCCTATTTCTATAAATTTTATAAAATTATGGCCATGTAAAACTTTTATCTGTTTGTACACAAAATCCTTTCATTTTTATGCCAAACTTCTCTTGCTTTACTATTATATTTATGCATTCCATCCCCGATATATAATATCTTCACGTCCCGGTCCATTAGAAATTATCGTAATCGGATATCCAATTCGTTCTTCAATAAATTCGATATACTTTTTACAATTTTCCGGAAGTTTGTCATACTCTTTGATACCTCGAATATCACATTTCCATCCCGGCAATACTTCCAATACCGGTTTTGCTTTTTCCAACAAACGGGTAACCGGAAAATCAGTTGTCACTTTTCCATCTATTTCATATCCAACACAAACCGGAATTTCATCCAAATATCCTAATACATCCAATACGGTAAATGCTACATCGGTTGTTCCTTGCATACGACAGCCATATTTCGAAGCAACACAATCAAACCATCCCATTCTGCGTGGGCGGCCTGTTGTTGCACCATATTCTCCACCATCGCCACCGCGTCTTCTCAATTCGTTTGCTTCCTCACCAAATATTTCACTAACAAAAGCACCTGCTCCAACTGCGGAAGAATATGCCTTACAAACGGTTACAATCTGCTCAATCTCATATGGCGGAATTCCTGCACCGATTGCACCATATGCGGCTAACGTGGAAGAAGATGTAACCATTGGATAAATGCCATGGTCAGGGTCTTTAAGCGTTCCTAACTGACCTTCTAATAAAATTGTTTTATTTTCCTTTATTGCTTTTTCTAACACTTTTGAAACATCTGCGACATAAGGTGCAATTTTATCACGATATTCCAGTAATGTTTCCAATAATTCTTCTGCTTTTAGCAATGGCTTATGGTACAAATGTTCCAAAATCACATTTTTTTGTGCTGTTACGTTTTTTAATTTTTCTAACAGTTGTGCTTCTTCAAACAGTTCACTTACTTGAAATCCTATCTTTGCATATTTATCCGAATAAAATGGAGCAATTCCCGATTTTGTTGAACCGAAAGATTTTTTTCCCAAGCGTTCTTCTTCATACTGGTCAAATAAAATATGGTAAGGCATTACAATCTGAGCTCTGTCGGAAACTAAAATCTTTGGACTTGGCACACCTTTTGCAACAATCGCGTCTATTTCGTTACACAAAACAGGAATATTTAATGCAACACCATTTCCGATAATACTTGTAGTATGGTCATAAAAAATCCCGGACGGCAATGTATGAAGTGCAAACTTTCCATAGGAATTTACAATTGTATGCCCTGCATTTGCTCCACCTTGATAACGCACTACATAATCTGCATTTTGTGCCAATGTATCTGTAATTTTCCCTTTTCCTTCATCTCCCCAGTTTGCCCCAACAACGGCTTTTACCATATATGAATTACCTCTTTTCTTTCTATTTTGTTACGATTTATACGTAATGAACATCTTTCATTCTCATAGCACTATCTTTTGTATATGCAAACTTGTAAGTTTATTTTTGTACAATTTCCAGTATTTGCTCAATTATGGTTATAAATTATTATTCATTTATATACGCAAATTTTTACACATGGATTTCCGCAGAACCTCCAATTAATTCTGCATATTCTTCCAATATCGGCTGAATATGCTTAGAAAGAAACATCTCCACCTGTTCTTTGGAACGCCCTATATATCTGGATGGCTGCATCGTTTCCTGCAACTCCTCTATGGAAAGATGAAATGCTTCATCCTGTGCAATCAGTTCTAATAAATTATTATCTTTTCCCTCTACTTTTACATTACGTCCTGCTTCCATCGAAAGCTCTCGAATTCGCTCATGTAATTCCTGACGATTTCCACCTTTTTTTACGGCATCCATCATAATATTTTCCGTTGCCATAAATGGAAGCTCGCTCATTAATCTCTTTTCCATTACTTTCGGATACACAACTAAGCCATCCACTACATTCAGACATAAATCCAAAATGCCGTCGATTGCCAAAAAACTCTCCGGTATCGCTAACCGTTTATTTGCTGAATCATCTAACGTTCTTTCAAACCATTGTGTTGCAGATGTAATTGCCGGATTGAGTGCATCTACCATCACAAAACGAGCAAGCGAAGCAATTCGTTCACTTCGCATTGGATTTCTTTTATATGCCATAGCTGACGAACCTATTTGATTTTTTTCAAATGGTTCTTCGATTTCCTTTAAATGCTGCAGCAAACGAATATCATTGCTCATCTTATGTGCACTTGCGGCAATTCCCGAAAGTACATTTAATACTTTTGTATCTATTTTTCTGGAATATGTCTGTCCTGAAACGGCATAACAAGCATCAAACCCCATTTTCTTGGCTATCATTTGGTCAATTTTATCTATTTTCTCCTGATTTCCATCAAATAATTCCAAAAAAGAGGCTTGTGTACCTGTTGTACCTTTTGAACCTAATAATTTTATATTTGAAAGAACAAATTCCAAATCTTCAAAATCCAGTAAAAATTCCTGCAGCCATAAACAAGCACGTTTTCCAACGGTCGTTGGTTGTGCAGGCTGAAAATGCGTAAATGCAAGTGTTGGAAGTGCCTTATATTCTTCTGCAAAATCAGCTAATGCTTTCATCACATTGATAAGTTTCTTCTTCACTAAACGCAAAGCTTCCGTCATTATGATAATGTCCGTATTATCACCCACGTAACAGGAAGTTGCCCCCAAATGAATAATCCCTGCTGCTTTTGGACATTGCATTCCATATGCATATACATGACTCATCACATCATGGCGAACCAGTTTTTCCCGTTCTCTTGCTACTTCATAATTGATGTCTTCTGCATGAGCTTTCAGTTCCTCAATTTGTTCCTCTGTGATAACCGGTTTTCCATTTTGACATAAACCAAGTTCTTTTTCCGTTTCTGCTAACGCAATCCAAAGTTTCCTCCATGTACGAAATTTCATATGCGGAGAAAAAATATACTGCATTTCTTTACTCGCATACCGTTCGGATAATGGGCTTTGATATCGGTCTGTATGTTGCATCTTGTGTCCTCCTATAAAGTCTTTCTTGCTTGTTTTCTTACTTTATTTTTCCCACTTACTTTACAATTATTGATTACATAATATTTAACGTAAATTTGACAAATGAAAAAATGAAATAAAAAAGTATATATTTTTAGTATGATAAAGTATTATTTTTATGAAAAATTATAATTATTGAACTCACATCATTTATATTTTCATATCAAAATTACATGTACTTCAAATCATCTTTTAATAGAACATAATACATATACAAAAAAGACGCCAAATAAACCTAATATACTAGGTTCTTTGACGCCTTTGTCATTTAAAATATTTTTAGAACTCCCCTACCCACCACTTAATGCTCTATATACTTGAAGTAGGATATTTTCTTGATTTAGTTAAACAAAACTTTTGTAAAATTCATACAAAATCCCTTTTTATAGCAAGGTTCGTTCACTTTCCTGAAGAATATCTTCCAATGATATTCCATCCAAATATTCCATAATTACTTTGTTAAGTCCTGTCCAAAGTGGTAATGTTTTACACTTATCTGCCCGTTCGCATGGTTTTGCGTTTTCTTCCAAACACATAACAGGAGCTAATGTACCTTCTGTCAACCGAAGAATATCTCCAACTTTATAGTCTTTTGGTTCCTTATTTAGTTTGTAGCCTCCGCCTTTTCCATGCATTGCCTCAACAAATCCGGCTTTTGAGAGCATAACCATAATACTTTCCAGATATTTCTTCGAAACATTTTGTCGCTCTGTGATATCTTTCAGCGGAATAAATTCTTCTTGTGAATTTTCTGCTAAGTCCAACATAACCCGTAGTGCATATCTTCCTTTTGATGAAATCAGCATATATTAACCACCTACCAATCTTGTATGTTGATACAAACTATACACCCATTTACCTACCATGTCAATAGGTAATTGTTAAAAATTGCCTTTATATATCCATTTGCAATAAAATAATCTTCTGTGCAGTTTCCACCATATTCGTGCCGGAATCCATACTGCATTTTTGAAGATAGCGAAATGCTTCCGGCTCTGTCATATTCTTTCGTTCCATAACAATCTTTTTTGCTTTTTCGATATATTCCTGTTCTTTTTCACTCCGATTTTTCGGTTTTTGCGATTTTTCTTGAATACGACCTTTTCCTTGCATAAGTATTATTTCCTCGTGGACTTTCTTGATTCGGTTAAATTTTTTAGCTATATCCCTAATATCTCCTTACCACACTCAAATATGTGGATTTTTAAATTTTAATTTTTACTGAGTTACTATCCACACATAACCGATGATTCTGTGTATTCTGCATGAATTTTTAGTTCTTTCCAAAATAGCTCTTGATAATGCAAATTTGTGCATAATGACAATTACATATTCTTAAGTTAATGACATTGTGCATGAACAGTAACATATAAGCCAACTTGCATATATCAAAAAAAATGCTTATAATAGCATCAACCAATTCGACTAAACTATATACATAGGAGACTAATAAATGGTATATCAAATTGCAATCTGTGATGATTGTGAAAAAGACGCTGATTTTGTACAAACGATTTTAAAGAACTGGGCAGCAAGCCGACAAATTACGATTCAAACGCAGGTATTCCCTTCTGCGGAGAGTTTCTTGTTCGCATATGCAGAAAATAAAACTTTTGACATCCTTCTGTTGGATATTGAAATGGGTGCTATGGATGGTGTGACTATGGCAAAGCGTGTACGTCAGGACAACGAAGCAGTACAAATCGTATTTATTACCGGTTACTCTGACTATATCGCAGAAGGCTATGACGTGGCGGCTCTCCATTATCTGATGAAACCCGTAAATACAGAAAAATTATTTACCGTACTAGACCGTGCTTTGGAAAAAAGAAAACAAGAAGAACGATGTCTGAACCTCGAACTCTCCGGTGAAATGATACGAATTCCATTTTATGAAATTCGCTATCTGAATGTGCGGCAAAATTATGTTACGATTCATTGCAAACGGGAATATACCATCAAACGAACGCTAAGCGATTTTGAAAAGGAATTGGATGAACGTTTTTTTCGGGTTGGCAGAGCCATGATTGTAAACTTAAAGTATATTCAGAGAGTTACAAAAACAGATGTATATTTATCAGATGGTACTGTCCTTCCTTTACCAAGAGGTTCTTACGAACCACTAAACCGAGCAATTATTACATATACTTAGATACTGTTTATATATTTTACTTATTATTTCTATATATTATCTAATATCAACTCCACACAAAGATATTGATAACAGACAATAAATTTCACAAAAAAGCGATAATGGAGATTCACTATGTTTTTCTTTTCCAAACAAATTGATAAACGGATTGCCACCTATCAAAAAGAACTCATCCATACCCACTATCAGGAAGTGGAAAATATGTATCGTCAAATCCGCGGTTGGCGGCATGACTACCGAAATCATATCCAAATGATGAAGGTATTAGCGGCTAATGATGATATTGAGGGCATCAAAGCCTATCTGGATGAACTGGATACGGATTTAAACACCGTAGATACTGTCGTCAAAACCGGCAATGCTATGGCAGATGCTATTTTAAACAGCAAAATTTCTCTTGCACAGTCCAAAAACATTACTGTCCAATGTGATGCACACATCCCTGTCAAACTAAAAATGTCTGAACTGGATTTATGCTGTATTATCGGCAATCTTTTTGACAACGCCATAGAGGCAAGCCAATCTCTGCCGGAAAATGAACGTATCATTCGCGTATATATGGATATGAAAGGAACACAACTTTACATATCCTTCACCAACTTTACTGCGGTAAAAAAATTAAAAAAGGTGGGGAAAGTATTTAAAAGTACGAAAGGCGATGGTCACGGCTTCGGTCTTGTTCGTATTGACAATATCATTGAGCGACTGGACGGTTACTTAAGCCGCAATAGTGAAGATGGTGCTTTTACTACCGAAATTCTGATACCACAGTTGTAAATTTATGGTAAACATCAACTCCACTTACATAAAATTATCCAATAATAAGTATGTGATTTCATTCTAAACGATAACTGCTTTTATTACAGTTCGTCACCCAATTTTAACGATTCGTCCCCAAAATATTTCGGGGACGAATTTTTGTGTTACATTACCAATATCATATAAACATTCAAAAAAGGAGAACGCACTTCTTTAGTGCCTATGAAAACTATGAAATCCAAATTTATAAAACCAAAAGAACGACCAAAATATACCATGTGGCAAAATATTTGTTTCATGGTAAAAACTGCATGGACTTGTCGAAAAAGTGTTCTTGTATTATGCATACTAACATCGATACTAAACGTCCTGTTAAACCTTACGGAATTATTTATTACACCAATGATTTTACAAAAAGTAGAAACACACGCTTCACTTTCCGAGTTATTTTTTACTATTCTGCTTTTTTCAGGAAGCTGTTTTCTTTTATCCTCACTTTTGTCTTACCTTTCGGAAAACAGACAACCGGGAGAAATTGAAGTACGACTGGCTATTATTCAAAAAAAGCGTTTTAAAGGTTGTACCACATCTTTTCCAAATACCCGAAATCCGGATGTATTAAAACTGCAAGAACAAGCAAACAATGCATCCAATGAAAACGGAGCAGCTACGGAACATATCTGGTACACGTTTACAAATCTATTTGTAAGTATCGCGGGATTTTGTATTTATCTGCTGTTGCTTTCCAATACAAATTTATTTTTATTAAGTATTATAATTGCAACAAGTATCATTCACTTTTTTGTTTCCAAGTATATCAACGAATGGGAATATCGTCATCGTGAGGAACGAAAACAATATATTACGGAACTGAATTATATTTCCCAAAAAGCCCGTTCCAATACATTAGCAAAGGATATTCGTATTTTCCATCTATCAGATTGGTTTATGGAAATATACCAAAAATCATCCCAACTGTACGAATCCTTTATTACAAAACGAGAAAAAATTTATCTTATCGCAAGCATCATGGATGTTGTACTTTCCATTCTTCGAAATGCCCTTGCTTATTTTTACTTGCTTCATCAGATATTTGAGCAACAAATGACTGCTTCTGCATTTTTACTTTATTTGGGTGCTATCAATGGTTTTGCAAAATGGGTTACTGATATTCTTTCAGAATTTTTTACACTTCACAAAGAATGTCTCAATATTTCTTATGTACAGGAATATTTAAATTTTCCCGAACCATTCCAATTTGAAACCGGTAATGACATTCCACCTGCAAAAGAATTTGAACTACAACTGGAACATGTAACGTTTTGTTATCCGCAAACAGAACAACCTATCTTCCAAGATATCAATCTTACCATTCGTCCCGGTGAAAAACTTGCGATTGTAGGATTAAATGGTGCAGGAAAAACAACACTTATCAAACTGCTTTGTGGTTTTTATGACCCGAATGAAGGACGTGTTCTTTTAAACGGACAAGATATACGAACTTTTAATCGCAAAAAATACTATGAATTATTTTCTGCCGTATTTCAGGAATTTGCAATGCCTGATGTTACGATTGCAGAAGCTGTTGCCCAAACTGCCACCAACATTGATTATGACCGTGTTACAAAATGTTTAGAAAAAGCAGGATTAACAAAACAAATCGCAAAATTTCCAAATGGCTTGGAAACGCATTTTGGCAGAGAAGTTTATTTAGATGGTATTTTGCTTTCAGGCGGACAAACACAACGTTTGATGCTTGCAAGAGCGTTATATAAAGACGGTCCGATTTTGGTACTCGATGAACCGACTGCTGCATTAGACCCGATTGCAGAAAATGACATTTATTTAAAATATAACGAAATGACAAAAGATAAAACTTCTATCTTTATTTCTCACCGTCTTGCATCCACTCGATTTTGCGATAGAATTATCTTTTTATCAGATGGTGTAATCTTAGAAGAAGGAACACATGAAACACTTTTGGCAAAACATGGAGCTTATGCAAACCTGTTTGAAATTCAAAGCCATTATTACCAAGAAGGAGAAGAAACTTATGAACAAGAAATCCAATCTTATCAATATTCCTAACGCACTATCCATTCATTTACGTGCTGTAAAAGATATCCAAAAACTTTGTCCTGGTGTTTTTCTTTCTGTTTTTTCTTATTCCTTTGTTTGTGCAATCAAACCATATGTAACCATTTATTTATCTGCCTGCTTTATCAATGAACTTGCTTCTTTTCGCAGACCGCAAAAACTGGTATATTGGATTACTATGATTCTTGCAATTACAGCATTTCTTTCATTGCTTCAAGCCATTTTAAAACATTGGAAAGCCATAAAAAAAGACTTATTTTCTGTACATCACCGTGACCTTTTTACAAATCAAATGCTGCGTATGGATTTTGCAGATGCAGATAAACGTGAAACTTATGATACTTATATGCAAATTTGTCAAAATGAAAATTGGTATGGATGGGGGCTATATTATATTCCCCTCATTTATGATTGGCTTATCGAATCTATTTTTGGCATCCTTGGAGCAATCACCTTAACAATAAGCCTATTTACTTCACAAGTTCCAAAAAGCGGTGGAAGTTTGGTAATTTTAAACCATCCGGCATTTTTAATTGGAATTTTAGTTCTTATGGCATTACTTACCTATATCAGTCCTTTCATTGCCAATAAAGCAACTGCTCTCTATGCAGGATTAGCGGAAGAAATCAAATTTGGCAATCGATTATTCGGTTGTTTTGGCAGAATTAGCAGTGAGCATTCTAGTGCAATGGATATTCGAATGTATCATCAATTTGACTTAATGCGTTATTATGAATCCCGTGAAAATCACTTTGGAGCTACTTCCAATATTGCTAAAATGCATCTTGGACCGATTGGAGTTCTTACTGCATTATCCAAAGGAATATCCTCGATTTTTTCAGGTATTGTTTACGTCTACGTCTGCCTAAAAGCATGGGCAGGGGCGTTTGGAATTGGTAGCGTAACGCAATATATCGGTGCTGTTACCGCACTATCCCAAAATATCGCTTTATTCATTCGAGCAATCGGACAGATACAAAACAACGCACTATTTTTAGAAACGATTTACGGATTTTTGGATATTCCAAATGCCATGTACCAAGGCAGTCTCACAACAGAAAAACGTGCAGACCGACAATACGAAATCGAATTTAAAGATGTATCATTCAAATATCCAAACAGCGACCTTTGGGCACTTCGTCATGTAAATATGAAATTCAAAGTCGGAAACCGCCTGGCAGTTGTTGGTGAAAACGGAAGTGGAAAAACTACATTTATCAAGCTTCTTTGCCGCCTCTATGACCCGCAGGAAGGACAGATTCTCTTAAACGGAATTGATATTCGAAAATATAACTACCGAGATTATATGGAAATATTCTCTGTTGTATTTCAGGACTTCCAACTTGTGTCGCAACCTTTAGGTGCAAATGTCGCAGGCTCTGCGAAATATGATACTGAACGTGTAAAACAATGTTTGATAGATGCCGGATTTGGCGAACGACTTGATACGTTATCAGATGGTCTGGACACGTATCTCTACAAAGATTTTGGTAAAGAAGGGATTGAAGTCTCAGGCGGTGAAGCACAAAAAATCGCAATCGCCCGAGCCCTGTATAAAAATGCACCATTTATCATTCTGGACGAACCAACTGCTGCACTAGACCCGATTGCGGAAGCTGAAATTTACAGCAAATTCAATGATATTGCCGGTGACAAAACTGCAATCTATATCAGTCATCGATTATCTTCCTGTAAATTTTGTGATGAAATTGCAGTATTCCATGAAGGTGCGGTCATTCAGCAAGGTACGCATGATGCTCTTGTTTCGGATGAAAACGGAAAATATTATGAGCTTTGGAATGCACAGGCACAGTATTATACGAAACAAGCTATCTAAGAAAATGGCTATAACAGAAAAGATTATAAGAACTCATTAAAAATTTTAAGTAAGACGGTTGCCACGAACTTAAATAATTACAAAAAAGTAACTGTTCAGTTTGCTAGGCTAAGGACAGTTACTTTTTTGCATTTTTACCATGTAAAACAGAGCTTGTACTCCCTATATGGAGACGAACCGTCCTACCGCTTATTGATAGCACATATTCAGTATAATTTTCCATGCAAAATTTGTCAAATAAATATTTCAACCAAAATACCACTAACACAATTTTATGTTAGTGGTATTTTTATAATAGGAAAATAACAACTTCTTACAAGTCAAAGTTTTTTTAGTTATAACTTAACCCAAATCCTGCACGATAATAATTGCCATCTTCATCATAATAAGCATAGCTGCCGCCTTTTACATTTGCAAGGATTGCAGGGTCAATATACTGGTCTTTATCATAACCCGGAACATCATTTGGAGATGCACAAACTTCACGCATCACACCATCAATTTCTTTTTCGGTAATCGCAATGACATCCATACAAGAAACCATCGTAAGACTCATCTTACCCGTTGGATTATATTCACCGGATAATACATCTAACTGTGCACCAAGTGCATTTTCCATTGCTACCGGACTAATGGTATACTGGAATGTTAAACCATCTACATATGGTTCTAATTTATCTAATAACCATGGATTACATACCACGCAAGTTGCAATCACTTTGCCACCTTTTGCATGAACAAGTTCGGAAATTTCTTTAATCTTATCCACATCTTTTAATGTCGTGATAGAAACCATTTCACCGGTCTTCTTCTGGCTCTTATTTGCTTCACGAGCTTCAAACAACTGATTATCCACCATTTCAATAACAGGCATTGCATACTGATAGAATACCATACCATTACTGCATGGCCATACATGAAGATATGCATAATCTGCTTCTTCCGGTGTATCCACAACTACATAGCCTTTTGCTTCAAACATGCCAGCCAACTGTTTGCGAAGTAATTCATTATCATCGCCACCTGCAACACCTGCACCCATAGACTGTGCAATCGCTGCACCCGGGTCAACACCTTTGAAACATGCAATATATACTTTCTTGCCTTTTTTCATTGGAAGTGCATTTTCATGGTTCTTTGCAAGAACAACTGCTTTCTGATTTGCCACATAAGCTGCCTTTTTTGCACCTTCAAAGTTTTCTTCACGCACTTTATCTGCATAATCCGGATCCAAATACGGGTTGTCCACACGACCAACTTCAAATAAACTCAACAGACGAAGATAGTTTGCTCTATCTAAATCTTCTTTTGGAAGGAAACCTTCTTCTACTGCTTTTACAATATTTTCTGCATCGGAATTGCCACCAATAACATCTGTACCTGCGGAAATTGCTTTTGCATAACGCTGTGGAATTGTCAAATCTTCTACACCATAAATCTGCACCGTTGTAATACCAGAGTCAGAGTTTACATAGCCATTAAAGCCCATCGTATCTCTTGCCAAATCAGTAATTAATTCTTTGCTGTAAGTAGAACCTACTTCTTCGGAAGATGTAAGTTTTCCTCTATAATACTGTGGTTTACTGCGACCATCTGTACCAACACGCGAATAATCCGGCATAATTGCAGATGCTTTCATATCAAATGCAGCTTGGAATGGCGGCAAATGATATTTTTCCATTGAGCCTTCTGTCGGATATAAACGCCATTGTCCGATTGGCATATGCGGTTCAAAACCATTTTCTGCCGGACCGTCACCTGGAAAATGTTTTACTGTCAATACAACAGAACCTTCATTTAAACCATCTTCGCCATTTTGATAACCGCGAACCAATTCTTTGATAATGCCGGAAGTAATGTCAGGTCTTTCTCCATATGTACCGCTATTACGTGGCCAACGAGGGTCTGTTGCAATATCTACTTGCGGTCCATACATAATATTCTGTCCTGCGGCTTTCATCATCTTGCGGTCAGTATCTGCCATATTGTAAATAAGGTCGAAATTGCCATCACCCATAACAGCAGCCCCTACACCAAGGAAATCCGGATAACCGATATTAATCGGATTTGTATGCATAGAATATGGAATTGCCACACCACCCTGGCATGCTTCATATTCTAACATCTGTGTTCCAATATTGTGATATAATGCACTCACACCTGCCTCAGCACGCATATCCCCACGATAAACACCTGCGGTAAGTTTATGTACCAAAACATCCGAATCATCACAACGCATGGAAACACCCGGTAATATCGACTTTGGTTCCGGTTCTTCCGGATTAAAGCGTTTAAAAATCTTAGACGGCACAATATTTCCATTTTCATCTTTTGCACCTTCACGAGTCATGGAAAGCGGTGTATTCCACAAAGTATTCAACACCAATCCTGCCTGCTGCTGTAATCCTAAATGTGCAACCATGTCTTTTGCACGTGTTTCATTATCCAATCTCCAGTCTTTGTATGGGTCTAACTTTCCGGAGTTATCCATATCTTTGAAAAATAAGCCATCCTTTACAATCACTCCACAAGTGGTAACACCAATCGTCGGACCGTTTTCATTTTCAAATAAAACCGGTTCTAAATAAACATCGTTAATCTGTTCTCCTTCTTCCAGTTCATATGGTGCAGGAATATAGCCATTTTTCATGCTTTTTATTTCTGCCATATTCAATTCTCTTTTTTTCACGTATTTTTCCCCCTTTTTGAATTTTATATCTAGTTACGAATAAGTAAATTATATCACTTTCTTTTTTCTCATACAATCCATTTGCGAAGCAAATTTAGCATGGATTTGTACTCGTTATCGAGCATGAGTGTACAGTAACAAAAAAAATTCGAGGAACTCCACTTAGTTCCTCGAACATTTTTCCGCATCAATTGCTAAAACTAACATCAACACACCCAACGCATCCTGTGGGTTATGTACATCAATCACATAAGTATCCGTCCAATTAAAAAGTTCTTTCGATACTTGTGCAATACATCTTCCACTTATATCTAAAATCGTATAATCCCACTCCCAAAAATCGCCTTCCACATGCCATCCATTATAATCAATATCAAACACCGGCTTAAAAAACGAAAATTCTTTTGTAATACAGCCTACATAATTACTTCCTTTATATATTTCAAACTTTGGAAGAAAAGTAAAGACACGCTCTTGTACTGTTCCTAATTCATCGCCTGCTTTATCAAAAATTTTAAGGCAATGTCCCCATGCCAGTTCTCCCCTTACTGTATATAATGTATTCCCTGCTTCATCATAAATATCATAACTGTCCAGCCACGAAAAAAAGCGTTGCTTAAATAATAATTTCATATTTCCCCCTCATTAGTATGCGAAAACAGAACTTGTATAGAACGATATGTTTTCACAAAATTTATCTTTCACTTCATTTATACTCATTTTATTACAAGCATATCTTACAATCCATATACAAAACGCTCATATATATCACATAGAAGATTTTAATGCATGTAAAATATTTGTCACTTGATTAATCGCATCTTCAACCTGAGACCGTGCCTCTGCTATTTTTGATTGTACCAAAAAATCAGCTACAAATCCATCAAAAAAGAAGTCTGCAAATGATAAAAATCCACCCACCTCCATACGAAGATGCACCGGGAGATTGACATCACGTAGTTCCCTTTGAAATATCTGTAATTGGTACCTTGCATCCTCCATATATCGTGACGCATCTTGCATTTGGCTATGCTTTATCATATCTGTCAAAAAACCACCACCAAATAAATCAAAAATGCCCCAACCTCGTGCACTTTTTAATTTATCCTTTGCTGCATAAAGGCTATTCAATGCTCTTTCACCTGCAATAATCGCTTCATTTATTTCTTTCCTGTCATCGTACATATTCATTCTCCTTAAATTTTAATTGTTCGTCCTATATAAAAACTGATATACACTTAGTCAAACGGATATTCGCAATCCACTTTCGCTACTTGCTCCTAACCGAATAACCACTTCGTACTCGGTTAATCCCGAAATACAAGTAATGAAACACACGCTACAATTATCAAAAGCGGAAATGCAATTTCAATTAGTCCTTTTATTAAAAGAACGATTAACACTAACGGAAGCAATACTACAGAACATATAACTTTTGAAAGCCCCCAAGCTGCTTTTACAGCAAATTTTAAAATCTTTCCAAATACCATAATCATAAGTACTATAAATATTAAAGTTAACATTTCTTTCTTCCTCCTATTTCACAATTTACTCTTTCTTTATGAAATGTTGACACATCTTCCAAACCCAGTTTTTCACTATACACTTTCAACTTGTATATTTTTTCAATCAGAATACACATTCTGATTCTTTCTTTTACTGACATCTTCATTTCTCCTTTCCGTTAGTTATAGCTATATTATAACTGTAATTCCTATTTAAAAAAATGGTTTCCTTACGGAAATAGGGAGGCTTAATTCGCTATTCTTGCGGAATGAAGTTCTTTATATATTACTTTGACAAAATATTGTTACTATTCAAAAGTAACCAGCAACATATAAAAAATTTAAAATATGTATACATCATTCTAAATATCCTATATAATAATATGCAGGCAGATTGTATTTTTCTAAACAATGTATAGTGGTTTTTGCTACATAATACATGGTTCTGCAACTGCGATTATATAAAATAAATGAGGGAATTGTTATGGGACGAAAATCAACAAAAGAAAATAAGAATATTTATCAAATCAGCCGTGAAGAAATGAATTACTCACGGGAAGCTGCTGCCGAACAGCTTGCATTTATCTCTTCAGACCGTATTGAAAAAATAGAAAATGAACGCTCCTTACCACATCCGGAAGAAGTGCTTGCAATGGCTGAGTGTTATAAAAATCCTTCGCTTTGCAACTATTTCTGTTCTCACGAATGTCCGATTGGCATTGAATATGTACCGGAAATTAAGGTAAAGGAACTTTCACAAATTACGTTAGAAATGCTTGCAACACTTAATAAATTGACACACGAAAAAGAACGACTAATTGAAATTACGGTAGATGGGGAGCTTTCCGAAGATGAATTGCCGGATTTTTTGAATATTAAGAAAGAATTAGAGAAAATGGCACTTGCGATTGATTCTTTAAATCTTTGGATGGACCGCACGATTGTTTCAGGGAAAATTGATAAAAATATGCTGCCGGAAGATTTTTAAATTATACAGCCGCCATATTCTTTAAGCCAAAAATTACCATATATGTAACAGAAAGTTAAATTTAATTGGAGAAATTTTTCTACACGAGTCATTTATTTGCCTCAATTGCTTACGTTCGCACCTATGGGGCAAAGCCAAAAAATAGCTTTGCCCTTGATTAGATGCTGTCTCAATTACATTAACTAAGTTCAAACTTGCGTACTAAATCATTTAAAACTATAGATTGTGCAGCTAGTTCTTCGCTAGTTGCAGAAGTTTCTTCTGCCATTGCAGAGTTATCCTGAACACCCTGTGATATTTCTTCTACACCATCTTTAATCTTATTTACGCTCTGCATCTGAGCCACAGCATTTTCCGCACTATTTTGAATCATGGCATTTACCTGTTCCATTTCAGATACTGCCATACTTAAAGATTCCAGTACATCTGTGGCTAGTGAATTACCTTTGTCAATTTCACTTAAAGATATCCCTATAAGTTCACGGGTTGTATTAACTGCACGGGCACTTTCATTTGCCAGATTTCCGATTTCTCCGGCAACTACTGCAAATCCTTTTCCGGCTTCTCCGGCACGAGCTGCCTCAATAGATGCATTCAAAGATAGCAAATTTGTCTGAGAAGCAATATCTTCAATCGCCTTAATAATACCTACTACCTGTTGCGAAGTTTCATATATCTTGTCCATTGCACTTCTCATCTGATTCATCAATTTCTGGCTGTCTTCCATCATTTGTGCAACCTGTTTTACATTTGCAGCAGATTTTTCTGAGTCATTTTTATTTTCTTCCACTTGCCTTGCTACATCGATAGTTGTAGCAAGCAGATTTTCAATTTCTAATGACTGTTGTTCTGCCCCTTCTGCAAGTCCCTGTGCTGCTTTTGCAAGGTCATCTGAACCAGCGGATACTTGTTCGGAGCTGCTAGTAATATTTTTCATTACATCAATCATTGCATCAGAAATATGATATAAAGCTTCTTTTACTTTCTGGAATTCTCCAACATAAGCATATTTTAAATTAATTTTAAGTTTTCCATCTGCAATCTGTGACAGAACTTCCGATATCTCGTCAATATAGTTTATGTATTCCTTTAATCGTTCGACTGTTTTCGCTATTGATCTTGCCAGTTCACCAATTTCATCATCAGATTTTACTTTAATATCTACATGAAGGTTGCCTTCTGCAAGTTGCATTGCGGTAGCGTTTAATTCTTCAATCGGTTTTGTAATCTTACTTGCTGTTTTTTTCATACTGATTAAAATTACAACAGTACCTATTAAGAAAACACATATTAAAACTATAACTGTTGTAATTAAAGTACCATAGTACTGATTAAATGGAATACTGCTGATTACGATATAGCCGGTATCCCCTACGGAAGTTATATATCCATATCTGCTTTCTCCATCTACTTTATAATTTAAAAGCATTTCTGTTTTATTTTTAACAGCATTTACAACACTCTCTGATACATCTGCATCTTTAATATATTTTTGGACTAATGCCTCATTTGGATGATAGATATATATCCCTTCCGAAGAAAGAAGCGTTATATAACCATTATCGCCAATTTTATATTCTTCCATCAAATTCATCATATTTGCCATAGAAATATCCATACCAGCTACACCGACTACCTGATTAGAATCATTATAAACAGGTGTTGCTATTGTAAGAACCAAATCTCCTGTATTATCGTCTATATATGGCTCTGTCATAATAATTTTTCCGGTCTTTGTACATTCATACCATGGACGGGTTGTTACATCCCACCCTTTTTCCGTAACATATCCGTCAGACATCATAGCCACACTAGCATCTGAATCCGCTAACCATGTGGTTAAAATACTTTCCGTATCAAGTGCCTGTATGCCTTTTAAGTTTCTTAACACCGTCGCATAACTTTCATTTGCTGTAATCTCGACTTCAGGTGTTGTTGTATTCATGATTTGCTGCATATATGGATTAGCTGCCATCTGCTCTACCATTATGCTATATCTGTTAAAATAATCTGCCAATTGGTATGATGCTGCTTTCGATTCTAATGTCAACTCGGTATTATTGGCAGATGTTAAAATGCCTTGTACTATCAAAATCGCAAGAAAGGCTATTGCTACAAATATAATTGCAATACTGCGACCAACTCTGTATTGAATTTGAAATTTGATACTGTTCTTCTTTTCTTTGGATGCACTTTCATTATTTTCTCTTAATATCTTCTTTTTGGTAGTCATTTCTTTCATCATAATTTAACTGCTACTAAAAACATATCAGCTTTTCCTTTCCTAGTTTTTCATCTTTTCTTCCAAATAAGTCTTCAATGACTCCTTGTCTTTATGATACAACTATGTTTCGAGAAAAGCAATGTTTCCGGAAAGAAAAAATTTTTCTGTAACTCTGTCGGTTCAGTTCGTTCATGAAAGCCATTCTATACTATATACTCATCATAATCTTAATATAATCCTCTGTCTTATCCCTCATAATACGAAAGCCTGTTTCCATATCTTGAATAGAGAACTGATGGGTAATCAACTTCTGTGGCACAATACGTCCTTTTTCTAATTTCTGTAGAGCATATTCCCAATCCACAGATTCCTCATAATATCCATATGCATCAGTATCTGAGATGGATTTAAAAAAGGAAGAGTTCCATGTTCCGGTAATGATAAGCTGATTCCTTAGTATTTTCCAGTATATCTGTTTTTCCAGATTCATATCCGAATGTGGGTTTCCCACTACACAGATACGTCCACCTGCTGTTGCAAGAGAAATAACCGTGGACAATGTTTCACTTTTTCCAACACATTCAAATACCACATCTGCATTAAAATGACCTGTTTTTTCGGCAAGCCACTCCGCCACATTCCGTTCCCTGCAATTACAAAAATGTGATTCCGGAAGTCCCATACTCACTACAGCATCCCGTTGTGAAACTTTATTGCCAATCGCAAACACATTGGTAATGCCCTTTTCCAATAAAAACATGACCAGTAATAAACCTATCGTTCCAAGACCATATACCACAACCGTATCTGTCTGTGCCACATCTACACGACGCATCGCATGTACTGCTACGGACATCGGCTCTAACATCGCAACCTGCTCATAGGAAACGCTATCTGGAAGCCCTATCAGATTCCGTACCGGAACTGCCACATATTCTGCAAACCCACCATCCTGTCTCGAACCAAGATAACTGTAGTTTTTGCACATTTCAAACTGCCCTTTCTTACAGGCAGTACATTCCCTGCATGGAATCAACGGATACACACCCACACGTTTCTGCATCCAGCTCTCATCTACCCATTTTCCCAACTTTACTACTTTTCCGGAAAATTCATGTCCGGGGATAAGCGGCATTTTGTGTGCACCATCTCGATAAATGCGTGGAATATCGGAGCCACAGATTCCCGCTGCTTTTACTGCAAGCAAAACTTCATTTTCTTTTAATTCCGGTACATCTATTTCTTCATATTTAATTGTGCCAGCTTCATGCAATAACCATGCTTTCATCTGTTATTTCTCTCCATGTTTTCTCTAAAGCGTTCTAAATCTGCTTGCGTTGTAATCTTGTAATTATTTTCATCTCCCGGAATCATTGCTATATCCATGCCTGCCAAAATTGCAGGTTCTGTTGCACCATTGATTTTATACAAACTATCAGGTAAAAGTTTTTTATTCGCTTCATAATACAAATCAAATCGAAAACCTTCCGGTGCCTGTCCTGCAAATAAGTGACTTCTGTCCAAAAGATTTGTTACTGTCATGCCATCCTTACTTTCATATATCGTATCTTTCATTGGTAAAACAGGCATGACACCTTCATGCTCTTTTAAGGTATCCATGCATTGTGAAACCATATCGGATGACAGATTCGGTCTGGCTGCATCGTGAATCAAAATATTTGTTGTAGCTGTTTCTGTATTCCATTCGTATGTTATGTAATTTAATGCATTCAAAATAGAAAACTGGCGTGTAACTCCTGGAACTGCAAAGCCTATTATTTTCTCTGTATTTTGTCCACATTGCTTCAAATCTGATAAGATAATCTCTCGCCATTCTTCTTCCGCTACAATCACAATTCCATCTATTTGTGAATGTTCCATCAACACACTTAAAGAATATGTAATTATCATTCGATCAGCCACACGAATATATTGTTTTGGAAGGTCTGCACCAAGACGTGTTCCTGTCCCACCGGATAAAAGTATTGCTATGTTCATAGTCTCAACTCCCGAATATCCTTTAAAATCTCATCATAAGATCTGTTCTTGCCAAATAACAAGGTTGTTCCAAGTACAAACCCATCCATTCCTTTTGGAGCATATTTTAGAATTTTATCTGCACTACATGCACCATCCCAAATCAACTCATAATGCATTTCTTTTCGAAGTTCTAATAAACGATCTATTTTCTTCCCAACATAAGGCAGATACATCTGTCCTGCATTGCCCGGATTTACTGACATGACAAGCACCCTATCCACAATGCGAAGCATTTCAAAAATTGTCTCAACACTTGTTCCCGGATTAATCGCAATCCCCGGAAGCATACCTGCATCGATGATTTTCTGTAAAGTTGTAGATGGATGATATTCTGCTTCTGGATGAATGTAAATCGTATCACCCTTTCGTAAGTTTTGAATAAATGTATCAATATGTGTTCGTGGATGTTCAATCATTAAATGAATATCTAATGGTTTACTCGTAGCAGAACGTATGTAACGCAAGTCATTTAGGGACATGGCATAGTTCGGCACATATCGACCATCCATGATGTCGATGTGAAATGAATCTATATTAGCTTTTTCTAATGCTTGCACTTCCTGCTCCAGGTGACCGAAATTGGCACACATCATGGAGGCGGTTAATTGAAACTTCATTTATATTTTCTCTCCATTAACTAAAAACTCTATTCAATTACATCTATTATGCTTGTCCTACGATTGAAAAACGGGTCCTCTACTTGTAATCTTAAAAAATCAACATCTTGAATCTCTACATTATGTATCAATCTTAAAAAATACTCATCTAACTTTTTATTTATTTTTCGTTCTTCCATAGGACATCTTTCAAGATATTTCTTATAACAATCAATAATTCCCTTTTGCATACGTTCAATACATTGGATATCTTCTTTTAATCTAGTCTCTTGTGCATAAATTGGTTCTCCTTTTTTAGAAAACTCTATAAGCGATGGTTCAGATGACGTTAACACTGTCTCCAAAATATAATAATCTTCAAATATTGCACTTTCATTTCTTTTTTCTTCTGTGTAAAAAGAAATGACATCCACCTTTATATTTGTTTCTAATTGTAGAAAATAAAGACCTTTTATATGATTTTCAACTAAACGATCCATGAAATATTGTGTTGTACCTTTTGCTACAAAGTCAAAAAAAGCAATATCTCCCTCTTTAAGTTTTAACTGTTTAATGTATTCTTTATAACCATTCCTAACATTAGTGACTTTCTCAAAAATAATTTTCTCATAATTTAAATAATTTTCTTGTTCATAAGAAGATGGCTTTTCTTGCAGATATTCAATAGAAATTCCAAATCTTTCTTTCATGGCTTGTTCTATTGTTCCACTAAATTTCATATCACTCACATATTGAATATCTTCTTTCTTATCAATCCCTGCCCTGATTGCTGCAATTCTTGATGTCAAAAAATATGTAGTATCATTATCTCCAGCCAACATATGATACATTTTTTGAATTAAATATCCATCTCTAGCTCCAAACCAAATATTCGGAATATTATACTGCCGTACCATTTTATGAAACCATAAAATAAAATCAATTATTATCGGTGCTATAAAAAGATAACCAATATCATATGCATTATATACTTTCAACCTTTCTTCTTTTAATGCACAAATATTTTCTAACCTTTCCAAAAATAAATCTATCTTTACACCATTAGAAATATTTGTGCCTTTTTTCTGGTAATTAAAAAAAGTTTTTAATTGATTACTTGAAACCATTGTTTTTTTATAATCTAAAAGATTTTTTCCACGCATATCATATAGTGAAATATGATTGTCACTACATATCTTTCCGATTTTTTTTTCAATTGCCTTACACGATCCAGGTCGAGCAATTACAATTATCAACTTTACTTGTTCTTCTACAATATGGTTTATTGACATAATTGGTAATCCAAAAATATCTCCTTCTTCTCGAAATCCATCTAACAAGCCAATCACAGATATTTGTTTCCCATATATTTCTAAGAATCTTTCTGTTTCCGTACTTAATCCATATAATGCAACTTTTTGACCTTCAAATTGTTTTAATAATACCTCCATTTGTATCTCCACTAAAACATTTATATTTCATCTGCCGTTTTCATTATCTGTTTTAAATCAAATGTTCTATTGCAAAATTCATCTGCAAGTTCATTTTTTTCATAATACGAATTTTTCCATATCATATATTTACCACAAAGCAACGATACGATGCTTTCTGCAAATTCTGAACTTATACTATCGTTGAGCTGATTTTTCATTCTCTCTTTATACGCATCTAAAATTCCTCTATGTATATCCCTCAAATGATTTATCATATCATCAGTTCTTTTATCCTCAAAGAAAACACATTCACCATTCTTATTAAATCCTTTTAAAGTTGGTTCTGGAGAAGTAAGTATTGACTCAAGGAAAATAAAATTTTTATACAGCTCTCCTTGTTCTTCATAAACAAATTTCGGCTCATATAATGAACTTATTTTCAATCCACATTTATATTTGTCTACATTCCGTGCAACATAATACCCTATAAGTTCCCTATCCATAATTTTATTTAGCCATAACTGACATGTTCCAGAGGAAACGAAATCAAAAAATCCAATTTTATCTCCTTTTAAACTTAAATTTTCAATATATCTTCTGTAATTTTTTCTTTTACTTTCTGCTAGATCCAAAATAAGCGAAATATGCTTATCAAAATATAATTCTTCATTTTCTCCATCTACATACTGCATAATTTTCTCATCTGGTAAAAGAAATCGCTTTTTTAATTTTTCTGTTATAGTGCCATCAAATGCTTGTTCTCCAACATATAGAACATCCTCTTTATTTTTCATCCCTGCTAAAGTACATGCAAATCTAGAAGCATAAAAATATAAGTGGGGTATCTTCCAAGTCCCCAAATTATTTTCCAAATCTAATATTTCCTTAATAAGCCAACCATCCCTGGCCCCCAATAATAGACAATCAATCTCATCTTCTTTACATCTCTGCATTAACCATTTTGTAAATACTTCTAAAAGTGGTTCTAAAAAATGATAACCACAAACATAATTAGACATAATCTCTCCCTTTCCATTTGTTTGACTAAATAAAAAAGGATTATTCAATTGTTCTGCTAATAACTTTCCCAAATTACATCTATCGGAGTAAGAATGACATCTATCTAAAATAAACTTAAATGCTGAATCTAACGCCATTTGATAAATTGAAGAAACTTTAAATGTACCATCAATATTATATTTATGAGCACTCACAATATCAGCATCGTAATTATCACCAATATGTAAGATTTTCTTTCCTTTATATTGTTTTTTCAAAATATCAAATAAACCATCACATTTAGAAGCACCATATTCACAAGAAACGAATATATTATCTACTCCAAATACATCATTCTTTCCCAATATTGCAGATAGAATATTCTTTGTAAGGTACATATCTGATGTACAACAGACTGTTTTCCCCATTTGTTTTGCACTATTAAGTACACTTACCATTTCTTTACGTTGATGTAAAGTTTTACTCTCTATGTCTATTTCTGTAGCTTTTAGTACTTCCGCAATTTCATGAGAAATACCTATCTTTTCTTCCAATGCTATATATATTTCATCTATATTCGGATTGCCTTCAAGATATTTTTCCTGCTCCACTTTTATTCTATTTTCATAAAATGAAGATGTTTTAGGTAATATATCTGCACAAATATTCTCTACTGCTATAAATACATCTGTTGGAAATAAAAAATCTCTTACCAATAACGTATCAAATATATCAAAACTAATAACCTCATATTCTTTGATATATGCTAGCAATGTTTCTTTTGTTAAACTATTATAATACTCAGGTAAAACATACTTATTATTTTTTGTTTTCAAATCCTGTCCATTAATATCAAAAACTGTTATTTTATATTTTTCACATTCCTTAGCAATCCTCTGATATATAATTGGTACATTTGCTGCTGTTGCAACTATAATAATAATTTTTCCACCATTCTGATTAACCTCTTGACATGAATAAACTGGTAAATCCCACACTGTCTCTCCAGTTCTTACTCCATCCATTAAGCCAATGATATTAAATTCATTACATTCATCTAAAATTACTTTTGTATTTTTACCAAGACCATATATAACAATTTTATCTTTTAAGTATTTTTCAAAATTATTTCTAAATGAATCTATAACAAATCTTTTTTCATCATACATATTAAAATGATATCCTTTCAAAAAGTTTTGCCCAAAAATCTCGTTCATTATATATATTGCATCTTTTTCGTATATCCTCATAAGCTCTATTTCCCATCCTTTGTAAACGCTCTCTATCATTACACAAAAGTTGCAAATGCTCTACCATTGTTTCAATATCTCCAATGTCAACAATATATCCATTTAAACCATTTGTTATATCATCCTCCACACCGGAAGTATTAGTTACAACAGGAACAACTCCCATCGCCATTGCTTCTACTTGAGAAATACTATGCCCTTCAAATTCAGAACAACTAATAAAAATATCTTGTTTACTCCAAAAGTCAAATATTTTTTCGTGAGGAAGTAAACCTATATAAGCTATGTTTTTATCTATATTGTTATTTAAAATTTCCTTCTTTAATTCATTTTCATAATCACCTGAACCAGCAATTGTTATTACAAAATTCAATTTTCTTTGTTTTAATTTTTTTGCTATTTCTATTAACATATCAACTCTTTTTTGAGTAATAGATATTCTCCCCGCATAACCTATATGTAATGGTTGATTTGATAAACTATATTTTTTCTTTATTTTTGGAAACTCCATATTCCAATTCATTATTAATATTTTCTCTTTTGGAAATCCAATATGAAATAATCTTTTATAAATCTTTTTACTAATCACAAGACAATAATCTATTTCTTTTTTCCAAACACCATACACATCAAAATATATATCCTCATCATTATGAATAATTGAAATAATTTTCAAATTATTATTGGAGCAATTCTTAGCAACACATGCAGCTTGAAAAATTTCAAATGGGAAATTACAAATAACCATTGCATTTTTTTCTTTATTAAAAATACTCAAAGCTGCCTCAAATATATCAATCTTATCTTTTTCATTTTCTCCAACTTCAATATTAGGAAAACTTTCATCAAGAATCTGTTTATTTGCATTTATTGGAAGAATATATTCGCCTTCATACCCTAATTGTTTTAATATATTCGCCAAACTATAACTCCATCTTTCAACTCCTCCTAAAACCATTCCACATGATAAATCAATAAAAATCTTTCGACCTTTACTAGTATTAAATATCTGTATTTCTGATGAATACAAATATTTTGCTTGTGCTTTTAATGTAGGTGCATCCAAAATAAAATTTGGTGATACAATTTTTTCTCTGTTTATTCCCATTTCACACAACTGTTTTCTTACTTCTTCCCAATGGCTCAATGAAAGAATAATCTTTTCATAGTTAACATCCATTAACTCTTTAGGATTTATGACTATAATATTACATATTTTCTTCCCCCATAAATCTGAATTATTATCACAAAAAAATCGAGGTTGTCTACCATGCAGATTCCAAAAATCAAGCATTTCTTTTCCTAATTTTCCACACCCAAAAAAAATCACATTCTCAATTTTATAATTATTTTTCATACACTTTTCCCATATGACAGTTTCCAACATATTAAATATAATCTTTCAGAATCTTTATATATTTTTCTTCTGTTTTTAAATCTGAACATTCAAAAAAACTATTATTGTTAAGTGGCTTTATGAAAGTTTCTATATTTAATGTATTTTCAGAATCCATACAATAACGTCTGTTGGCATAAAATCCTTTCGTATCTACATCAGATAAAAAACCATATATTTTACCTTCTTTTTTCCCTGTATAATCAATAATCAAATTATTACCATTTAGAATTGTTTGCATAACAACAGAATGATATCGCATACCTACACAAGCATAAGCATTCATAATCAAAGAATACATTGTATGTAGATTAATCGGTGAATGAAATATTTCAAATCCATCTATATCTTCTCCATCCAAAATAGACGCTATGCAATACCTATCATCTTCACCTATATAAAAATTATGCATTGGCATAAAATATACCTTATCTGCAATATCTTTTAATGCAAAAATTAATTCTCTCCATAATTCTTTATTATGGAGCAATCTCCTACTATAAACATTTTCAGAATAATCTCTAAAATTCACTATTATATTTCTGTTTGGATATCTAGTATTTTTTTTCTTATAGTTTTCAATCGATATAATAGCTGGGTCAGGCAACATGATTATTTTATTATTCAAACTGTATAAATGTAAAAGCTGCTCTACTGATTTAGAATCTCTCAATATAACAAGACTCGAAAGTTTTATAATACTCTCCACTGTCTTTACATATATTTTCTGTTTTAAAGGTCCAATTCCTGCACCCATAATAATACAAGGAATATCTTTCTTTTTTGCAACTTCAAAGCTATATTTTATTAAAAATAATTCCTCCAAATCCATTAATGGACCACCACCAAATATAACCATATTCGATTTCCTAATATTTTGAGTCAATTCTTCTTCATTTTTCATATCAAAAATCGAAAATGTCATATTAGGAGCTGTTTGCTTAAATACATCTTTTTCCTCAATAAACGTTCTCTCCGAATAAAACGTATACAAACTTCCAACTTGAATGTGTGTATTGGGAGATAAATTATTAAAAACAGACAAAATCCCATCAAATATTGCTTTATCTCCCATTGTTTCTGTACCATACCAACCCACGACACTAATTATCATAATCAGCTCCTATATATCTCATATTAGAATTTTTTATTCTGTCTTCATAAAGAAATCTTAAACCAGCACTAGAAAGCCAGTACATATAATGTGAACAGCTTTCACAATACTTTTCTTTTATTTGCTCTATATACTCTTTACCTTCTTGCAAAATTTGAGTAGGCGACATTTCTAATCCATTTCCTAAAGAATTACTTCTTGTAGGACAAAATGCTATTTCTCCTTCTGGTAAAATAGTTGTCCATTCATTTTTATGGTATGGGCATAGTGCATACCTCTTTCCTGTTAGCAAATATAAATAAATTGCAAAATAACTTTCTCTTTGTGTTTGTAAATATTGTCCATAAAAAAATTCTGCCGCCATATATTTTGTTAGTTCATCGTTCTGCAAAAGAAAATCATCTGCTTTTTTATAATTGTTAATTCTTTTATTTATAGATGCTATATTGTAATTAACATTTATCCCCATTTTCTCTGCCCAAACAACTACTTCATTTATTCTCCAAATATTATTTTTTGTAACAGTACATATAACATCTAAATTATCAACATATTTTGAGATATTCTGCTTGATTATTTCAATTGTTTTCTGTGCATTATAAAATGCATCATTCCTTCCTCTATGCTGATCTTGTACTTTTCCGATTCCATCTATTGAAATAGATAAATTTAAGTACACTTTTCCTTCACATATTTTTTTAATTTCAAGTAAATCTCGTATAATTTTGTCCGTAAAAAATCCATTTGAAATAATATTAAATTGTTTAATATTAGGAACCAAATGAATTATCGTTTTAATATATTCACATAAATCATTTCGTAAAAATGGTTCTCCACCATTTATGCCTATCGTTTTTACATTCAAATATAATGCATCAATAATAACTCTCTCCATCTGCTCTAATGACATATGTTCTTTATACACTAATTCATGCATACCACACATTACACAATTAAAATTACATTTATATGTAATCGGAAATTGTATTGTATTAGGATTTAAACACTCTATCTCTTTTTCTTCTTTCTCTCTTAGCAGAATATTAAAAATATCTAAATCCCCATATTTAAGAATATCCTTTTTCAAATATCCCAATTCCAATAATTGGTTTTCAATTTCTCTTATATGGTTAAAAACAGATATTATAATAACTATATCTTTACAATTTCGAGGACTACACACAGGTATGCCCATCAAATTTTTTCCTTGTTTATTTTCGTTATTATCCCATATCTCTGTTACTTCATACCCTACCTCTCGCAACAAATGAATACTCTTTTCTCCGAAATCACCTACACCAAAAATTATTATCTGTTTTGTATTTAGTTGCAAAAGTAAATTATTCATTTTTTTATCTACAATGTCTGTTTTCATAAATTCACTCTCAATCCATTTTCATAATTCCAAAAATCCATTCTTTACAATTGATAATTTCACTTTCATATAAAATTTCTGCATTTCTATTACATAACTGATACTCCAATAATTCATTTTTTGATATACTACCTGTTTTTTTCCATTCAATGTTTTTATTCTTTACATCCAGTATTAATATCTTATCTGTATTAGAGGGAAACAATATTAACTTATCTTTTATTATTTGATATCCATAAAACCATACTGTCGAATTCATATTTTTATTAACATTCACATTTTTTTTATTAATATCTATACTGGACGTTTCACCACTTATTAAATCTATTATTAAAAAAATGGAATGATTTCTTGGAATGAAAATAGCTTTATTATTCAAAAAAACAGTTTTTATATATGGGATATAATTTTCTTCAATATTCTCACAATTATTTTCAAATTCAGTGAAACTTCCATTTATACAATCCCAACAAATAATAGTTTTCGAATTTTCTTGTGTAATCCATGCTTTATTTTCATAAAAATCAATAGAATATGGCATAGCATTATCTATATTAATTACATGTTCTATTATTTCTCTATTGTTTAAATCTACTTCTAAAATCACATTATATCCTCTCAACGGAAGATATATGTTTCCACTATATTCAGTACAATAAAACAAAGAGGCATCTGTATATTTTATGCCTAATGCAGATGTAACAGTTCCCCACCAACTATGTCTTTCAAATGTTCTATCTATAATATCAAATATACATAAATCCACACCCAAAGTTCTTGGTATGAATAATATTTTTCTATCCAAAATAATATTTACTGTTGTCAAATCATTTATCTTATATTTCGGAATAATTACACCAAATTCTTTCGTAAACACATTATATAAATCAATTTCATTACCATATGTTGGTATAAATAATAAATCATTTTTATCTAAATAAATTGCTTTGTGCAAATATTGAATATCTATATGTTTATTATAGAAACTTCCAATATATCTATTTTCGTTCTCTTTCACACAAAATAAACCATTACACAGATTAGAAGATACTAAGAACTCTTTGCCATTATCCATATATGCATCTTGGAAATTTAAATATAAATCATTCATTATTTTCTCCCATATTAAAAATATAAAATAAACTTTTAAGAATGTTGGAGTTACCATAAAACGGTAACTCCAACTCTGCATAAAAATATATTATCTCTTAATTGTAAAGGTTAACTCAGTAGTATCTGTATCATTCAAGAAAATCGTAAATACTCTATCTGCTGTATTACTAGAACCTAACATAGCATCTACAAATGCACTATCTAAAACTAAACCTGCATCTGTTACAGAATATTTATCTGTTGTGATTGTGCCACCATTACAATCAACTCTTGTTACTAGAGTTGCTCCTAATGTTCCAGAACCCAAACTCATAGGAATAGTTAAATCTTGACCAGCATTTGCATCTGCAGTAATAGTAAAGGTATTACCATTTGTAAGAGTTGGTGCTGCATTAGCCGGTGCCACATTTTCACTTCCCACAAATGCATGTGTATTTGTAACAATAGTTGCAGCATCATAATTTTCATCTGTTAAACCGTTGAATGCATATGTAACAGTTGTGCCAATATCAGCTGTCTGCCAATCTGCTAATGTATTTACTTTACCACTGAAACGGAATACAGCAGAGCCATTCTGACTTGCAGCAACATTCTTAAATGCTGTTCCGGCTGCCTGTGTATCATCATAATTATTATAGTAAGTAATATAATCTGCTTCGTCCAAGACAAACTTGAGCTTTGTTCCATTTGTTGTGTCAATCGCAACTTTCTCGCTAGTTGCATAGTTACCTGCTGCTGCTGTTGTATCAATCATGTCTGTTGTAACTGCACCTTCATCTGCCACTTCATAGTCATTAGTATTATTACCATCGCCATCCGTTCCATCTGCAGAAGTATCTGGATCAGAAGTATTGATATAATAAACTGTATCTGAGCCAACAGTTCCTTTCAATAATGCCACACTTGTAGTGAAATCATCAGACTTTACAAATGTTGTACCAGTTGCCGAAGTTTCGCTTACTGCACTAGGAATCTGAGCCTGAAGGAATGCAATCTTATTTGTGTTTGTTTCTGTAACACCAGCTTCTGTGGTAGCAAAAGTTACATCGTCACCTTTTGTCGCATTTAATGTAACATCTAAAGCAACGGCTACATTACTTTTGTTGATGAATGCAAAATCATCCGATGTAATGGAAGAACCATTTCCTAACTGTTCAAACGGGTCAATATAAAATTTTAATGTTGTAGGAACGCTTACCTTGTAAATAGGTGGTTTCACCTCTGTACCTACAGTAACATTACCACTTGCACCTGAAGTAACTCCATCTACTGCTGCCAATGCGGTTGTTCCTACGGAAAGTACCATCATTGCTGCTAACATTGCAGTCACGATTCTTTTTTTCATTTTTCATTTCCTCCTTGAAAAAATTATGTATATTTCATCAACCATAATCTCATATCTTACTCTCTAAAAACGGGCTTTTTTTGATTCCCACACTCCTCCTTTCCTATGAGATAAAATATGATGATTAAAAAATCTGTTGATAAGCAATTTATTATTCTTCAACTATCAATGTAATATTTACACCAAAGCTACTATCTTCTGTCCCATCTTCATTCCATAGAGTATACTGGCATACTGCTCCATATGTACCTGCCTCTAAATCCTTATCCAATACAATTTCTTTTATCATGCTTCCCACAGGAATAATTGTTGAAGAATAGATGACTTCCTCATCCAATATAATTTCAAACGAAATCGGAAGATGGTTTACACCTCCATTTGCCAGATATGCATCACTAGATGGACTGGTCCCATTTGGAAAATGCCATATCGTGTTCATGTTCACTTCGAACATCCCCTCTGGTTCTTTACTATGAATCGTTTCTTGTATCTGTGCAAGATTCGATTCATCTACTACAAGAGCACCACCATTTATCGACTTTTTCTCTGGCTTTAACATGTGATAGCCAATCACACATATAATTACAATTACGATTGCAAAACCTACAATCAAAATACCATGTGTTAATGTAAATTTTCTTTTTGTTGAATTTCCTACACTCAATTTTTCCAATCTCCTATCCTAAAAATCTTTAATATAGTTCATACGTAATATCCATTCATGAAATATACCTAATATATTCTTATTCTTAAAAATCTATTTATCAGAAAACATTCTTAATAAACTTATATTTATTCATATGTTATCTCCACATCCTGTATCATCACCGGCATTCCTACTTTCTGACACAATTGTACGACACTGCTTGGGTCCCCATAATAGGCATCTGCCAAGCCGATTGCTCTGTCCAAATCAGGTGTATCATCATAAATACCCCAATTTTCTTCTTTGTACTGTTGTACAATTCTTATATATTGCTCTGCAACCTCTGGTCGCATGGATTTCATCGTGCTTTGCATCAATGGATGTGGTCTCCACAAAAGCACAACATCCTCTTTTGCTTCCTGAAATACTTTCAGTACATCTTCTATTTTTTTCAAATAACTGTCACTATGTTCTAAAAATGCAGAAAGGCTTGTATTATAAAAAACAATCTTTTTATTACTTCCATCTGATTTTTGAATAATCAATTGCCATTCTTGCGGGATTTCTAAATCTTCTCTTTCGGTATTTACCACCTTATCCATTTTTGGCGAACCAAGTCCTAAGATTTTTTCTTCCCATTTCTGCTTTGTATCTTCTCCCTGCCATTTAGTTAGGACTTTTACATATACTTGTTTCATCCGTTCCGACTGAACAATAACTTTATCTGCATAAAGTACCGCAGGTACTTTACAGAAATGAGACATACTTTCTACAGCTTCTTCATTTTCAATATCCACTTCACTTAATACGAAATACGGAATATAAATCAAATTTTCTGTATACTCTTTTAATTTCTTTGAATAAAAATTTGGGTGTACACTCGTCACCAAATTATATTCATCATAAGGATTATGAATAAATATCTTATCCGGTCGATGTTCCTCAAAATCAAATGCCTCATAATGTGTAATAGGCACATATTTCGGGTATAAATCCCCTTCATAATGCAGTTCTCCAAAACTTCCGTCTGCATTTCTGTCAAAATAGGGAATTGGAATTACATAGGCATCACAGTTTGGGTCTTCATCTGCCGCTTTCCATACACTTTCCAAAGAATCCCACATGGATGCTTTATATGGAAGAAATACCACTTCTTGCTTTGCGATGATGTCATTTTTTATGCTGTTTTCTATCTGTTCTAATAGAATTTTCAAATCTTTATATAACTTATCTGTATTCGCCAAATACTCTCTTTTTTGACAGATTTTATCAGAAACTATAAACGATTTGTCTTTCTCATATTTTTCATCTGAAACTATAAACTGTTGATTTGTCTGATAGTTGTTATCAAAACCAACCATCTCTTGTTCTGATGAAAGCCTCATTACTTCTTCATATATCTGATAAACCATCTCACAATATCTTTCTAACATTGGAACAATATGTTTTCCCTCTGCCTTTTCTATAAGATTTTCAATGATTATCATTCCATCCTGAGCATCTTCCAGCAAACCTAACATCAATGACAGATTATTTTTCTCTATATTCTTTTTGATTTCTTCGTGAGCCTGTTTCAGTAATTCAAGAAAATTACAAATTTGCTCTTTTTGTGCTTTTCTCATGTTCCAAGCTCCCAATTTCTACATCTATTTCCAAATCTATAACCATTTCAGAAATAACTATTTTTTATCTCATTACAAAACAAATTTGAATGAATTTGCCAACATTACATTTCTTTTATTAATATGGCATATTGGTCATCTTCCGATGATGCAAGTTCTGTTTCCTCCCCTGCTTCGCTCCCTGCTACATCTGTATCTCTACAGTTCACATGGTCTTGGCATATCCAATCCGTAATCTGCGATTACCTTCTAATGCCGTTTTATTTTTTCTATGACAAGTGAAGTACTGTTACTCACTCCCGCAAATATGCAGGCTTACTTGCACTTGTATTCTGAAAAACTCCCACTTAGTCCATTTTTGGTAAAATCCATGATTTATCTAAATGGTCATTTTTTGGAATCTTATTTTTGTTCTCCACGTTTCTTCGCATTACACGCAGCATTTACTTTTTCACCCATGTGACTTCCGCATATCGAACAGGTAAATATTCCATTCTGCTTTCTTCCTATCGCACCACAATGACTGCATTCTTTACTGATGTCTTTTCCAAAAACCTCTATCAGTTCTACGGATTGTTCTCTGCATTTTTGCTGTAAACGTGTACGAATATATCCTCTCTGCCACATCGTTACCGAGTAGTTAATGGCTTTATTTCCACTATGCTTTTGCATTTTCGGAAGTTTTGGGATATAAATCACTTCCGGTTTTTCTATTTTTAGAAAACGATTCAACTCCATATTGATGTAACTGTGCAGTTGTTCCGTCATTCGTCTTTTCTTTGCTGTATACTTTTTCCTTCCCGGCTTACTCTGTTGATTCATGGCACGTTTTCTGCTTTGCTCACGCACCCATTCGGCTAACTGTATCTGATACGCTCCAAGCTGTTCTCCATAGGTATTCCCTTTATCAGTAACAAACATGGTGTACATTCCAACTGCCAAACCTACATGATTGGTATAGTCGGTATGATGTTTAACTTCCACATCTACCGGAATCAATATTTCTATCTCTTTTTGTTCCGGATACAGTTTTATATATATCTGACGAACATAAGTGTTGCTGTCGGTCAGTTCCACAAAAATACGTTTTCGTTTTTCTTTCATGGTAATGTAAATGCCATGATTGTCATAACGATAGGCACGTTCTGTAAGCGAAAACCCTTCTGCTTTTTGAGCATACAGTTTTGTATGTTGTTTTCGTACCTGCCTTTGCAAATATCGGTTGAGTTTTTTTACATTCACACGTTCTGCAAGTTCTTTGTATTTTTTCTGCACTTCCGGTTTTAAATCCATCGTTTTATTATTCAAAGCCATTTCAAACGCGTTACTGACTTTTAACAGAAATCGCAGATAATGTTTGTCTGCTTCGGAAAAGTTTTCATTTTTATTTACCCGCTTTAAAACGGATGTTTTTGTTCTGGTCCATTGGCTTTTGATATCGCCAAGTGCATCTAAAATTGCGACATTAAAATATACGGAAGGAAGTCCTAATCTTTCACGAAGTCCGGTTCTGCCCATTTCTTTTTGAACTGTATATCCCGGATAAATTTTTGACAGACTGTTTTTTCCGCTATATCGTTGGTACACATGATTTTTTACAATTCTGTAATCCTCTGCAATTTCCTGAAGTTTTTTCATATGTTCATCCGAAATTGGAAATTTATTGTACTGATGTACCGTCTTACATATCGTTTCTTCTGCCATTCCTTTTCCTTCTATATTATGTTTGCTTCCTGTTCTTTTCGTTCATTTGCCCTGCGATAAAAAGTTCCCACAGAAACATTACAAAGTCGTGCAGCTTCTCTTCCAACGATTTTTTTCGCTTTAAAATCCTGATAAATTTCCTCAAAATTTTCCGGCATCGTGCTTTCCGGTCTGCCAAACTTCACACCACGTTCCTGTGCATTTGCGATGCCTTCTTTCTGCCTTTGTTTTCTTCCTGACCATTCCATGTCTGAAACATAGCGAAGCATCGTCAATATAATATTAGAGACCAAGGTTCCGAACTCTGTTTTTCCTTTTCGAGTATCAATCTGTGGCATATCCAACAAAACGATATCCGCTTTCTTTTCTAATGTAAGGATTCTCCACCAATTTTCGATTTCCGAATAACTGTCACCCAAAACATCAAAGTTTTTCATATACAACAAATCGTTGGGTTTTAATTTTTTTACAAGTTTTTGAAACTGTGAATTTTGGTCTGTGTAATTGGTATTCTGGTCTATAAAAATATCTTTGTCTTCTATCTGCATTTCCTGCATGGCGATTTTCTGCGTTTTTTCCTGCTCTATGCAATTAAAAGACCGGATATAACCATAGATTTTTCCCATAATACAAACACACCCTTGATTCATTTTGTAAAAAAAAGTATACTTTTTTTTACAAATACCGACTTCAAAATTTTTTGTGAAGAATTATGTAAAAAGGGGTTAATTTCTCTTGCATTTTTGACGATAATGATATAAGATGAACATGGTTTTGAACGAATTTTTTGAGTTGGAAAAAGTATACATTTTTTTACGATTTTTCCAATTCTTTTTTTATTTATAGAAAGCATTTTCTACAAATCGTTTAACAGTTCCACTCTTTCAACTTATGATAAAAGGTTGCCTTCGTAAAATTACAACGTCTTGCCGCTTCTTCCGCATTAATTTCTTTTCGTATAAATTCCTGACAAATCTGCTCAAAATCTTTCGGTAATGGTTTCGGTGGTCTGCCAAACTGTACACCACGCTTTTTTGCTGCTTCTATCCCTTCTTTTTGTCTGCTTTTGATATTGCTTCGCTCGTTTTCACTAACATAACTAAAAATTGCGAGTACCAAATCGGCAATTAATGTTCCAAGCAAATCTTTTCCCATTCGAGTGTCTAAAATCGGCATATCAATGACTACAACATCCACATTTTTTTCTTTCGTGAGAATTCTCCACTGTTCCAATACTTCCTCATAATTTCTGCCCAAACGATCAATACTTTTGATGTAAAGCACATCATTTTCTTTCAGTTTTTTTAAAAGTTTCTGATACATGGGACGATTGAAATCTTTTCCGGACTGCTTATCCATATAGATATTCTTCTTTTTGATTCCTGCCTCGTTCATCGCAATCATCTGTCTGTCCTCTTTCTGTTCCCTCGTGCTGACACGCACATAGCCATATACTTCTGCCATTCGTTTCTCCTTTTTTGGTATTTATTCGTAACTATGCAGGACAGCTCAAAACACTTGCTGTTTTGAGCGTAAAAATATGATTCAGGAGTGAGCAAACCCATCTGCGAAGCACGCCTAAGCGAGCACCGCTGATTTCTCATGGTTTGCGAATCGTAATTTGCCAAGCATGCCGAAAAGCTGCCAGTAGCACACCCGAAGGGCGTACCTTGTGTAGGTTTTCAGGCTATGAAGGTACTGAATAATTACGTTTATTCAAAGTTTCTCCTTAAAAATCGGAAAAATGTGGGGTGTTAAAAATTCATTTTTTCATTCGCTAACTAACGAACTCTTAAAAGTAAAACATCCTGCATTTTTTATCTCAAAAACCTATCTTTTCGATTGGCCATTTTACTGATTTTTGCTCTAATTTGTCTTTGATAATTTTGTCCAAAATTACATATATTTTTGAAACAGACTGTTGTAAAATTCGAACATTTTACAGCAGTTTTTTGTTGCCCAAATTTATATAGTAATGATGGAAATATTCATTTTATTAAAGAAAGGAATGACAAAATATAGAAAACAGAAAACGCACAACCCCTGTACAGTTTTATGTAAACAAGGAAGAAGAAAGATACTAAATGAAAAGCAAATCCGCATTTTTACGCAAACTCATTTTATACGGATATGTGTATGACGTTGATTACAGTTATTTAAGTTTTAAGGGTTATAATATAATTATTTATATGTCAGGATAGTGTAAAATTTTTGTAGGAAAAATTTTATTTAGGCATATATTATATTTTTATTATCATACGCCTAAATGAGATAGGATTTGAGAAAAGAAAATTACGTATTTAGGCGTATATAAAATTATTAGCTTTCTACACCTACAATTTTTTCCAAAGACAGGATGTAATTGTTTCTTTTTTTTAAATACGCCTCTTTTTTGCCAAAAATAACAAAAGGTAATTCATTATGGAGTTCGTTTTCTAAAATTAGGAGAAGCAAACAGAAACTTTATTTTCCTAC
>CALAST010000093.1 GCA_937889225.1 uncultured Lachnobacterium sp.
CTCTGTCATGTTTCGTAATTACTATTATGCACCAATAATCGCAAAAAGGAAAGAGAAATATTCATTGATATTTACGCAATGTTGTACTAGTCATAAAGGCTTTAAGCAAGGAGTAGGGATATGTTGTATATTGATCATCTTATCTGTATTATTTTTGAAACAACATAGTGTTGTTGATGTTATCTTTGGTTTTATAAATTTGCATGTTATAATAAAGAGATGAGAAGAATAAAGGTTAATACTTTTTAGCTTTCTATATTGGATTATGCAGGTTCTGTAGAAGAAGCTGTAGGACTTGTAAAGAAGAAGCGAAAAAAGGTCTTGACCGCTATAACGAAATCGAAAGAAAGATTAATCCGAACGGAACTAATCCGAATGGTCTTATGACAACAGAATACGCATTTGAAGTATTGAAAACAGATAGTAAATAACTTTCGCATTTGCGAAAGTTATTTTTATTATGTGCTTTAGCCTGTTGAGGGCATTGTAGTTTTTCGTGCTCCGAAAAATGGAAATGCACCAAATTTAGTAGCATTGATATTAAAAGAATGACAGAAAAAATATCAAATAATTTTGTTTAGATTTAGTTTAGAATGAAAAGGTATGATATAATTAATTTAGTCAACATTTCATGTAGGTAAACCTGTATGAAGTGTCTATTATGAGCAAGTAACAAAGAGGATTGTAAATATCCGCTTGACGTATAGTGAGAGGAGTCAAAAAATGTTTCATATTCTTGTAGTAGATGATGATAAAAATACGCGTCGTTTATTTAAAGCAGTATTAGAAAGTGAAAATTATACCGTCTTTACTGCCGAAAATGGGGAAGATGCATTAGAAGTAATGGATCAGGAACATATAGACCTTGTGATTCTTGATATTATGATGCCAAAAATGGATGGATATGAATTTACAAAAATATTACGCGAATCACAAAATACATTACCTATTCTAATGGTTTCAGCAAAGCAACTTCCAGAAGATAAGAAGAAGGGTTTTTTAGTGGGAACAGATGATTATATTACAAAGCCGATTGATGAAGAGGAAATGCTACTTCGTGTGAAAGCACTTTTACGAAGGGCAAGAATTGCAAGTGAAAGAAAAATAGAAATTGGAGATGTAATTTTGGATTATGATTCTTTTACAATATCCAAACACGATAAGGTGATAGAGCTTCCACAAAAAGAGTTTCTGCTTTTATATAAGTTACTTTCTTATCCGGGGAAAATCTTTACGAGAATTCAGCTGATGGATGAAATTTGGGGAACGAGTAGTGAAACAGGATGGGAAACCGTAACGGTTCATATAGGAAGGCTTAGAAAAAAATTTGAGAATTGGCAAGAATTTGAAATTGAATCTGTAAGAGGACTCGGATATAAGGCGGTAAAAAAGGTATGAATAGAGAAAAGCGAAAGCATTATTTAGCACTTTCCATTTTATATACAATGGTTATTTTTATCATACTGTTTATTTCAGTATTATTGGCCGGAGTATTGCTTTATATTTTAGTACACTATAACATGATTATGGTTAGTAATGATTTTGCTACAAATGCAAAGAATCTTATATTATATATGGGTGTATTTAGTATAACGTTTGGGTCATTAACCGTATGGGTTACAAGTGAAGTTCCTTTGAAACCGATTAAGCGTTTGATTGTGAAATTAAAACAATTAGCAAGAGGTGATTTTAATACTCGTATTCAGTTTGGTTTTCCGCTTGATAAGCATCCTACGTTTATAGAACTTTCGGAAAGTTTTAATACAATGGCAGAAGAATTAGAAAATACAGAGATTCTTAGAAGTGATTTTATAAATAATTTTTCACATGAATTTAAAACACCTATTGTATCACTTGCAGGTTTTGCAAAATTGCTAAAACGAGGCGATTTAACAGAAGAACAAAGAAATGAGTATTTGGAGATTATAGAGGAAGAATCTTTGAGATTGTCATATATGGCAACCAATGTGCTTAACTTGACAAAAGTAGAAAACCAGACGATTTTAACAGATGTAACATCTTTTAATTTGTCAGAACAAATTCGTTCTAGTATATTGCTTTTGGAAAAACGATGGACAAAGAAAAAAATAGAATTCAGTATAGAATTTGATGAATATATTATTCGTGCAAATGAAGAATTATTAAAACAAGTGTGGATTAATTTAATTGATAATGCTGTAAAATTCTCCCCAGAGTACGGATTAATTGTGATAAAGATTGCAGAGCAGGAGCAAAATTATAAGATTATATTAGCAAATGCAGGAAGTGAAATTCCTATTGAAAGCAGGGATAAGATTTTTAATAAATTTTATCAGGCAGATGAATCACATTCCACGGAAGGGAATGGTGTTGGATTGGCAATTGTAAAACGTATTGTAACTCTTCATAAAGGCGATATCAGCGTAGATTGTAAAAATGGAATTACTACATTTATTGTAGAACTTCCTAAATAGTAAGAGAATATAGAATGGAATGCAAAGCATCTTTAGGTTCAATATAGAACTTTGATATGAGTCTCTTTAGATAGATAATCAAAATCTACTTAAGGAGATTTTTTTGTTTAGTTTCAGTTTAGGATTAAATGTTATATTGCAGAATGTAACAAGTAAAATCGTCATAGGAGAATATGGATATGAAGTATGCGGTAATTTTTTATTCAGAAACAGGAAATACAGAAAGATTGGCAGAAGAAATTTATATGTCAATTAAATCAAATGAGAAAGTATTCATAAATTTAAAAGAGGATACAGCTATTCCACAGGCAGATATTTATTTTATAGGATTTCCTATTCAGAAGCAGAGTTGTAGTTTAAAGATAATAGAGTGTCTGGAACAGATAGAACTAGGAAAATTGGTATTGTTTGCAACCTGTGGAATGAGCCCAACCATTAATTATAAACAAAAACTGGAAGATTCTCTTATGGTATGGTTACCGGATAATGTTGATTATTTAGGAATGTTTTTGTGTCAGGGAAAAATTACGGATAAACAGAAACAGTATTTTTGTCAAATGAAGCCGGAATATGCAGAGCAGATGAAGCGAATGTTTGCTGAAGGAGATAAACATCCTGATTGGAATGATAGGAATGATGCTGTAGAGTATATTAATAATATATTGGAGTCAATAGAAGAATTTTAGCAATAAGAATAGTTTATTGGTAAAAAGAAGGTGCTTATGAATAGATTAAGAGAAAAATTGAGTAAATGGTTTCTAGGAAGATATGGAATGGATGAATTAGGGAAAAGTATTTTAGGTATTGCGACTATTACATATGTTTTGGGAATTGTTTTTCAGAAGCAGTTACTTTTAGCCATATCACTAATAGGTTTTATTTTTTGTATATATAGAATGTTATCAAGAAAATATTTTGAAAAAAATGAAGAAAACCAGAGATATCTGCGTAGCATACAATTATTAGAAATAAAATATAAAAATCGAAAATATTTTCGTGTATATATGTGTAAAAAATGTGGCAGATACATTAGAGTTCCAAAAGGGAAAAGAAAAATTCAGATAAATTGTACTGTTTGTGGAGAGAAAATCATACATCGTAATTGAACACAGAACAAACAATTTTCTACTTCAAATGCGTGGAGCATTAAGTAGTGGTTATAAGGATTTTAAATAAAAAAACGGGGAGAATATTTATGAATGAAGTAAAAACACCAAAGAAACCACTAATTTATTATTATGGGATTGTAATCTCTATCATTCTGATTTTCAATATGTTATTTATGCCATGGTTTATGGAACGGCAGATTAAAGAAATAGATTACGGAACTTTTATTGAAATGACAATAAATCAAGAAATTGAACTGGTGCAAGTGCAGGATAATCAAATTCTTTTTACCGGAATGGATGATAATCAGATTTATAAGACCGGTATCATGGATGACCCTGAGTTGGTAAGCAGACTCAATGCTTCCGGAGCAAAATTTTCCAGTGAAATTGTGGAGGAAACATCACCTCTGTTGGGATTCTTTTTAACGTGGATTCTTCCAATGGCAATTTTTACAATTATTGGGCAGGTATTATCGAAAAAAATGATGGATAGAGCCGGTGGACCCAATTCTATGGCGTTTGGTATGGGGAAATCCAATGCAAAAGTTTATGTGAAATCTTCTCAGGGAATTAAATTCTCTGATGTAGAAGGCGTGGATGAAGCAGAAGAAAGCTTGCAGGAAATTGTAGATTATCTTCATAACCCGAAAAAATACCAAGAAATTGGTGCTTCCATGCCAAAAGGTTTATTGCTTGTTGGACCTCCGGGGACAGGAAAAACCATGTTAGCAAAAGCTGTTGCAGGCGAAGCGAATGTGCCATTCTTTTCTATTTCCGGTTCAGAGTTCGTAGAAATGTTTGTAGGTATGGGGGCATCAAAAGTACGTGATTTATTTAAACAAGCAAAAGAAAAAGCTCCATGTATTGTGTTTATTGATGAAATTGATGCAATAGGTAAAAAAAGAGATGGACATGGAGGCGGAAATGATGAAAGAGAGCAGACATTAAATCAACTTTTAACTGAAATGGATGGATTTGAAGGAAATAATGGTGTCATTATTTTAGCAGCAACAAACCGTCCTGAATCTTTAGACCCGGCTTTACTTCGTCCGGGACGATTTGATCGTCGTGTTCCGGTAGAACTTCCTGATTTAAAAGGAAGAGAAGCTATTTTAAAGGTTCACTCTAAAAAAATAAAAATTGCAGATGATGTAGATTTTACACAAGTAGCACGTATGGCTTCCGGTGCGTCTGGGGCAGAACTTGCAAATATTGTAAATGAAGCAGCACTTCGTGCGGTACGAAATGGAAGAACTTATGCAACACAGGCTGATTTAGAAGAAAGCATAGAAGTAGTAATTGCAGGTTATCAGAAAAAGAATGCAATTTTAACAGATAAAGAGAAATGGACAGTTGCATGTCATGAAATTGGTCATGCGTTAGTAGCGGCAAAACAGACAAATTCTGCACCTGTGCAAAAGATTACGATTATTCCAAGAACTTCAGGAGCTTTGGGATATACCATGCAGGTAGAAGAAAATAATCATTATCTGATGACAAAAGAAGAAATTGAAAATAAAATTGCTACTTATACAGGTGGACGAGCTGCGGAAGAAGTTGCTTTTGGAACTATTTCAACAGGAGCATCCAATGATATAGAACAGGCAACGAAACTGGCCAGAGCAATGATTACCAGATATGGTATGAGTGAACAATTTGATATGGTTGCACTAGAAACCGTTACAAACCAGTATTTAGGTGGAGATACATCGCCTGCATGTTCCATAGAAACGCAGACAGAAATTGATAGACAAGTAGTGGAGCTTGTAAGAAAACAGCATGAAAAAGCATTACAGATTTTACAAGAAAATTCGGATAAGCTTCATGAACTTACCACATATCTTTATGAAAAAGAAACAATTACGGGTGAAGAGTTTATGAATATTTTAAACGCTTAGTAATAAAAAAATGAAAGGCAATTCTATTAGATTTGAGGAGGGACATGAATGATTCGGATAGTAGCCGATAGCACATGTGATTTAACAAATGAATTAGTTAATAAGTATGAGATTACCATTGTACCATTACATATTGTATTGGGAGAGAAAGAATATTTGGATGGAGTGGAAATTTGTCCGGAAGAAATTTATAAATGGGTAGATGCACAGAAGGATACACCAAAAACATCCGCTATTGGCTTTGAAGAAGCTTTGGAGATAATGAGACCAATGAAAAATACACAGGATGAGATGATACTATTTACGATATCCGAAAAAATGTCGACGACTGCAAATGTTTTTCGTATGGTCGTTGCTGAACTAGAACTGGAAGAACAGGTAACGGTTATAGATTCTGCAAATTTATCAACCGGAGTAGGGCTTATGGTTATCAAAGCAGCTCTTATGGTAAAGGAAGGAAAAAGCAGACAGGAAATTTGTCAAACGATGGAAGAAATCAAAGGAAAAGTACAGGCTTCCTTTGTAGTAGATACTTTGACCTATCTGCATAGAGGCGGACGGTGCAGTAGTGTAGCAGCATTAGCAGGTGGTGTATTAAAATTGCATCCGAAAATTGTAGTAGAAGATGGTTCTATGCATGTACAAAAAAAATACCGTGGCAAAATGGAAAAAGTGATTTTGGATTATGTAAAGGACATGGAAGAAGATTTAAAAGCAGCTGACAAAGAACGAGTATTTATTACGCATTCGGGTTGTGAACAAGAGATGATAGATACAGTATATGCCTATTTAGCGAATTTGAATCATTTTAATGAAATATTAGTTACCAGAGCAGGTGGGGTGATTTCCTCTCATTGTGGTCCGGGAACACTTGGTGTTTTATATATTGTGAAGTAAGATTGAGTTATTAAACAGATATTCTTCCTTAAAATTTGAAATTTATAAAAGGTGGCATCTTTACTTTATATAATAGAATAAAAAATATGCTTTAAAAGAGTAATTGTTTTGAACGTATTACTTATAGAAATGACAACTCCTTCCTTAAACCTGTAAAAATAGGTATTTCTATAGTAGTCTCTGTAAAAACAGTTACTCTTTTATTTTTTAAGTGTATATTTATCAGATGAAGCAGTAGAACTTTGACCTGAGTTCTCTTAAGTGGATAAGGTAAATAATCAAAAGCTATTTAAGTGGATTTTTTAGTTTAGTTTCAGTTTCGGATGAAATGTTATATTGCAAAATGTAACATTTAAAATGGTTGTAGAAAAGATGGATATGAATGATGCAGTAGAATAATAAATTTTCGCTGTTCTATTGAATCAAAAAAGGAGACAAATCTATGAATGTACTATTTTCTATAAATAAAAAATGTATGTCATTATTACAGACTTGTCTTTGGTCTGTTTGGAAGAATGGTGGTGACACAGAATATCATGTATATGTATTGCACAAAGATTTGGGAAAGTTAGAACAGGAACAATTAATAGGGGATTTTCCGAAAGAAGTGGATTGGAATTTTGTAGAAGTACCAACAGATGCTTTTGTAGATTTTCCTACCACAAAACGATATCCGGAGGAAATCTATTATCGATTGGTTGCCGCATATTTACTTCCTGAGACATTAGACAGGATTTTATATATGGATGTAGATACCGTTGTGATTAATTCACTTATGCCATTATATCATTCTGATTTTGAAGGAAATTGGTTTATGGGATGTACGAATACAAAACTTGCACTTCAAAAATTAAACCAAATGCGTTTGGGAGTTGATATGGAGAAAGATGTCCCTTATATTAATACAGGCGTATTAATGATGAATTTACCATTACTGCGAGAAAATTTAAATTTTAATGATATTTGTGAATTTTCAGAGAGAAAGAAACAGGTTTTGATTTTACCGGATCAAGATATATTGACAGCATTATATGGTGAACATGTAAAACTGATAGATAACTTAAAGTACAATTTGAGTGATCGGATATTGCTTGCACATAATGCAGACCCAAGAAATCGTGTGATTGATGTGTGTTGGGTAAGAGAACATACTTCGATTATTCATTATTTCGGGCGAAATAAGCCTTGGAAAAAAGGATACAAAGGCATATTAAATGAATTTTATGATGAAATAGAGAAGGAGTATATCACTTGTAAGTTTGGAAAAGATACAATAGATGAAAAAAAGAGTTAAGGACAAATATATAACAGACTGAAAAAGAATGAAGAACCGTCGCATCAATGAAATAAATCATAGATACGGCGGTATCTTTTTCAGAAGTTTTGTTTCAGTTTAGGTTTAACGAATATGATGTAATTGAATAGTTAGATTTATAGAAAGAAAAGGTGAGAAAAATGGGAAAAGCAATAGGAATTGATTTGGGAACAACCAATAGTTGTGTGGCAGTTGTAGAAAACGGACAACCGGTTATTGTACCTAGTAGTACAGGGGCAAGAACAACACCGAGCGTAGTGGCCTTTACAAAGAATGGAGAAAGATTGATTGGTGAAGTTGCAAAGAGACAACTTGCAACAAATGGAGAACGTACAATATGTTCCGTAAAACGCCAGATAGGAACGGATTGGGAAATTCTCATAGATGGCAAAACATATAAATCACAAACAATAAGTGCTATGGTATTAAAGCAATTAAAGAAAGATGCTGAGGAATTTACAGGAGATAGCGTAACAGATGCGATAATAACGGTTCCTGCATATTTTAGTGATGCACAAAGACAGGCAACCAAAGATGCAGGAAAAATTGCCGGATTAAATGTGCTTCGTATTATTAATGAACCTACGAGTGCAGCTCTTTCTTATGGCTTAAACCATGGAGAATCACAAAAGGTCATGGTATATGATCTTGGAGGAGGAACTTTTGATGTATCCGTAATTGAAATTTCAGATGGAGTAATAGAGGTGTTAGCAACAGCCGGTGATAATAATCTAGGTGGAGATGACTTTGATACACGCATTGTGGATTGGGCTGTTCGTGAGTTTAAAGCGATGCATAAAGTTGATTTGTCAAAAGATATTTCGGCAATGTATAGAGTGCGGGAAGCTGCGGAAAAGGCAAAAAAGGAACTCTCAATAACAGAAAGCACGAATATCAATTTGCCATATTTGTCCCAAAGAAAGGGAGAGCCTTTGCATTTGGACATTGTGCTTACAAGAGCAAAATTTCAGGATTTAGTACGTGATTTGGTAGAAAGAACCGTAGGACCTGTACAAAATGCTTTACATGATGCAGGAGTTACTCCGGGTGAGTTGGGAAAAGTCCTTTTAGTGGGTGGTTCAACACGAATTCCGCTTGTACAAGAAAAGGTAAAGTTATTAACAGGAAAAGAACCATCAAGAAATATAAATCCGGATGAATGTGTGGCAATGGGAGCAGCTATTCTGGGAAGTACATTATCAGGTAACGCAATAGTATCGAAAGATGCAGGTAAAGAATTATTATTATTAGATGTTACTCCTATGAGCCTTTCTATAGAGACAATGGGTGGTGTTGCTACAAGATTAATTGAAAGAAACAGCACGATACCAACCAGATATACAAAAGTATTTACTACTGCAGCACCATATCAGAGCAATGTAGAAATTAAGGTGTTGCAAGGAGAACGACCAATGGCTAGGAATAATAAGCTGATTGGTAATTTTAAACTAAAGGGTATTCGTAAAGCACCTGCCGGAGTGCCACAGATAGAGGTTACATTTGATATTGATGCAAATGGCATTTTAAAGGTTTATGCAAAAGATTTAGATACAGGAAAAGAACAGTCGATTGTTATTACTGCTGATGATCGTATGTCAGATGCAGAAATTGAACAGGCTATGCGTGATGCAAATGAATATGCAGGACAAGATTCTCTTAGGAGAGAAGTATTGGAATTGTCAAATGAAGCAAGTACATTACTTGCAAAAGTGCAGCAAGCTTTAAAAAATGGAGGAAAAGAAATTGAAAAGGCAGAGAAGAAACAAATAAAGAAAGATAGTGCCGTTTTACAGAAATGCTTAACGAAGTTACGAGTTGATACTGTTACACAAGAACAAATTGGTAATCTTAAACAAGCGAAGACACAGTTAGAGAATAGCAGTTCACATATGCTTTCTGCATGGTAAATAAATATCAAAATAAAAGTGCATTTTTTTAATATATAAGACCGTATTTAGTTATTAAAAAAAGAGTAGTGTCTTAGATATTATTGAGGATAGTATAGGAAATGGAAAATGTTGTGCTTGATATTGTAAGAGATGCTATATATGTAATTATCAAAGTGTCTGCCCCACCATTATTGGTGTCATTAATTATAGGATTGGTTGTTAGTATTTTTCAAACAGTTACTTCTATACAAGAGCAGACTCTTACATTTGTTCCTAAAATATTAGCAGTTTTTGTAACATTAATGTTATGTGGTTCTTGGATAATAGAAACATTAAAAGAATTTATGATCAGCTTGTGGGCGAATTTTAGTTACTATATAGATTTGCTTTAGAGTTTATTTTAAGTTTAGCAACTATTAGTACAATTCATACATAATATGAAAGGAGCTTTATTAGATGTTTAAATTATTCAGTAAACTAAGGAAAACGGACTGGTACTGTATGGGGATTGCAATTATATTCATTATTGCACAGGTGTGGCTTGACTTAAAAATGCCTGATTATATGTCAGAAATCACGGTATTGGTACAGACACCGGGGAGTGAAATGTCCGAGGTGCTTTTAGCAGGTGGAAAAATGTTGATATGTGCATTAGGAAGTCTGGTTGCTTCTGTTGCAGTTGCCATTATGGCATCAAGGATAGCAACGGATTTTGGTGCAGATATCAGAAAAATGATTTTTTCAAAAGTACAATCTTTTTCTATGGAAGAGATTGGAAAGTTTTCAACAGCCAGTTTGATTACTCGTTCCACAAATGATATACAGCAGGTACAAATGCTTATTGTAATGGGATTACAATCCATTATTAAAGCACCTATTACAGCTGCTTGGGCGATTACAAAGATTGCAGGAAAAAATACGGAATGGACAATTACTACAGCAATTGCAGTTGTGTTGTTGCTTTGCATTGTTATTGTCTGTGTCATGGTAGCATTACCTAAATTTAAGCAATTGCAGAAATTAACAGATGACATGAACAGAGTAACAAGAGAAAATCTTTCCGGAATTCGAGTAGTGCGTGCATATAATGCGGAAAAGTATCAAGAAGACAAGTTTGAGAATGTAAATAATAATTTAACGAAGACAAACTTATTTACCAGCAGAACTATGGCGTTTATGATGCCTTCCATTCAAATGATAATGAATGGTTTGACATTGGCAATCTATTGGTTGGGTGCTGCAATGATTAATGAAGCACAGATGATGGATAAAATCGCTTTATTCTCAGATATGATTGTCTTTACCCAGTATGCAATGCAGGTTGTCATGGCTTTTATGTCTCTTGTTATGATTTTTATAATTTTGCCAAGAGCATCTGTATCAGCTAAGAGAATTGTGGAAGTATTGGATACGAAGCTTTCTATTGTAGATGGTGACTTAGAAACAGTAAAGACAAATGAAGTAGGAACTGTTGAATTTAAAAACGTTAGTTTTAAATATCCGGATGCAGATGGATATGTATTAGAAAATATTAGTTTTTCAGCAAAGAAAGGAGAAACGGTAGCATTTATTGGAGCGACAGGATGCGGAAAGAGTACCGTTATTAATATGATTCCTCGTTTTTATGATGCTACAGAGGGGGAAGTATTTGTAGATGGAATAAATGTAAAGAAGTATAAGCAAAAAACACTCCGAAACAAAATCGGATATGTTTCACAAAAAGCAATCCTATTTTCCGGTACTGTGTATAATAATATTGCATATGGCGATAACGGTACTAATAACAGAATAAAATCTGATGTAGTAGAAGCTGTTTATACTGCACAGGCTTCGGAATTTATTGAAAGAATACCGGATGGATATGAATCACATGTTGCACAGGGGGGTTCTAATTTTTCAGGAGGACAGAAACAGAGAATGTCTATTGCAAGAGCAGTATACAGACGTCCGGAAATCTTTATTTTTGATGATTCTTTTTCAGCACTTGATTATAAAACAGATAAAATTTTGCGAGAGCGATTAGCAAAGGATTGTAAAGAAGCTACGAAACTGATTGTGGCACAGAGAATAGGAACTATTCGTGATGCAGACCAGATTATTGTACTAGAAGATGGAAAAATTGTAGGAAAAGGAAAGCATCATGAACTCATGGAAAAATGTGAAACATATAGGCAGATTGCATATTCTCAGCTTTCAAAGGAGGAATTGGCATGATGGAAAATAGAAAAGAACCGGGTGGACCAGGAATGGAAATGGCTCAGTCAAAGGACTTTGCAGGTACATGGAAAAAACTTCTTGTTTATTGTAAGCAATATTGGGCAGTAATGATGATTGCGATAATTGGAGCAGGAATAGGAACTGTTCTCACACTCCTTGGACCGGATAAATTGTCAGATATGACAAAGGAAATTACAGAAGGTCTAATGACCGGAATTGATATGGATGCAGTTGCTAAAATAGGTTTTACATTGGTAGCATTCTATGCAATCGGAGCAGTTCTGTCGTTTGTACAACAATTGATTATGGCAAATGTAACACAGGGAGTATCTAAGAAATTGAGAAGTGATATCTCCAAAAAAATTAATCGTCTTCCTATGTGGTATTATAACAGAACAACAACAGGAGATGTTCTTTCGAGGGTAACTAATGATGTAGATACAATTGCTCAGTCTTTGAATCAGAGTATCGGAACTTTAGTATCAGCAGTAACTTTATTTGTGGGATCTATTATTATGATGCTTAAGACAGATGTTACAATGACGATAGCAGCTATACTTTCTACCGTTATTGGTTTTGTATGTATGATGCTGATTATGGGACGTTCACAGAAATATTTCTTTCGTCAACAAAAATGCCTGGGATTATTGAATGGTCATATTGAAGAAACCTACACAGGGCATACTGTTATAAAAGCTTATAATGGAGAAGAAAAAACAGAAGCTGTTTTTGATGAAATGAATAACAATCTCAGAGATAGTGGTTTTAGGGCACAATGTCTTGCCGGTATGATGATGCCAATTATGGGATTTATTGGAAATTTTGGTTACGTAGTAGTATGTATCGTAGGTGCGGTTCTTACAATGAATGATAGAATTGGATTTGAAGTGATTGTGGCATTTATGATGTATGTCAGATATTTTACTCAACCATTATCACAGATAGCACAGGCAACTCAAGCATTGCAGTCAGCAGCGGCGGCTGGAGAAAGAGTCTTTGAGTTTTTAGAAGCAGAAGAAATGAAAGATGAAAGTACAAAGACGAAAACACTTACCAATGTAAATGGCAATGTAGAATTTAAAAATGTTAAGTTTGGATATGAAGGTACAGATAAAATTATCATTCATAATTTTAATGCAAAAGCTAAGGCAGGACAGAAGATTGCCATTGTAGGTCCTACAGGAGCAGGAAAGACAACCATTGTGAATCTGCTTATGCGTTTTCATGAGTTAGTAGATGGAGAGATTTATATTGATGGAGTACCGATAAGCCAATTAAAGAGAGAATATGTTCATTCTCAGTTTTGCATGGTATTACAAGATACATGGTTATTTGAAGGAACAGTAAGAGAAAATTTAATTTATTGTGCAAAGAATGTGAGTGAAGAAAAAATGAAACAGGCTTGTAAGGCAGTAGGATTGGACTATTTTATTCATTCTTTGCCTCATGGATATGATACGATATTAAATGATCAGGTGAGCTTGTCACAGGGACAGAAGCAACAGTTGACCATTGCCAGAGCAATGATAGCAGATAAGCCAATGCTTATTTTAGATGAAGCAACAAGTTCAGTAGATACAAGAACAGAATTAAAGATTCAGCAGGCAATGGATAAGTTGATGGAAAACAGAACATCCTTTGTCATAGCACATCGTTTATCAACCATAAAGGATGCCGATTTGATTTTAGTACTCAAAGATGGAGATGTAATTGAAAGTGGAAATCATGAAGAATTATTAGAAAAAGGCGGTTTCTACAGCGAGCTGTATAACAGCCAGTTTGAACAGTCAGCGTAGGAGGATTTTAAAATGAAATATCGTAATATAGCAATAGAAAGAGAATATGGTTGTGGTGGCACGCAAATTGGTGAAACTGTGGCAAAGAAGCTTGGAATTGCTTGTTGTAGTAGAGAAATATATGAAAAGATTGCTAAGAATTTGGGAATTTCCATAAGTGAAGTAGAAAGACGAGAAGAAAATATGACGAATAGCTTTCTATATTCTATTGTGATGCTTGCTAGTGTACAAAATGGAAAAGAATCTGCTTTGTCATTAGAACAGAAAATTCATCTGTCTATGCAGGAGGAAATGAGTGCGATGGCAAATAGAGAAAAATGTGTGTTTATTGGACATTGTGCAATGGAGGCTTTGAAGGATAGAGAGGATGTATTAAAAGTTTTTATTCGTGCAGATGATAAATCCAAAAGGGACAGAATTATTAAGGAGTATGGAATTTCGCCCGAGTTGGTTGATAAGACAAGAGAGAAGTTTGATAGAAGAAGAAAAGATACATTTCAAGTATACACTTCAAAAAAATGGGATAATCCGGATAATTATGATTTAATTCTTGATAGTGGAAAATTGGGGATCGAGAATTGTGTATCTATACTTGTAGGGTTATTGCAATAAGTGAATGTATGAATATATTGAATGGATAACAATTAATATGGGAGGTTTGAATTGTACATATTTCAAATGGCTTCACAAGTTATATCAACAGGTTTGGAAAGCGTATTGAAAAAACAATTCAAGGAGAGAGAAATGTTTGAATTAACCAATGAAGATCGTATGTATCACCAAATGCTTATGGCGAATGTGGATGAAAATGCTTTGCAGTGGGCACAGAAAAAGGGATTGGATGCACAACGTTTTATGACTTATTATAAATGTGCCATGCGGGAAATTGAAACAAAATTGTATGTGTTAGACGAGGAATTTTCTTTACAACATGACAGAAATCCAATAAATAGCATTAAGACAAGATTAAAGTCAGTTCCTAGTATTATAGAAAAACTGCAAAGAAAAGAGATAGAAATTTCACTTCCGGCAATAGAGCAAAATTTAGATGATGTGGCAGGAATCAGAGTGGTTTGTTCCTTTGTTCAAGATGTATATACGATTGCTCAGGCATTACTGATGCAGGATGATATTACCTTGATCGAAAGAAAAGACTATATAAAGCATCCGAAAGAAAACGGGTATAGAAGTTTGCATTTAATTGTAGAGGTTCCTATTTTTCTGGAAAAGGAAAAAAAGAATATAAGAGTAGAAGTTCAACTGAGGACAATTGCAATGGATTGTTGGGCGAGTTTAGAACATCAATTACGTTACAAGAAGAAACTTGAATTTACAACAGAAATGCAAAATGAGTTATTAGAATGTGCAAAATTAAGTGTTGAATTGGATTCTAGAATGGATGCATTAAAAAATGGGATTAACAAGTAAAAAGGTCAGGTGGAGCAAAGAACCATCTAACAAAAATGGTCGAAGGATATGTGCACCTACGTTAAGTAGGTGCGCATATTTTTTAATGCATTTTTTTCTAATCGTGAAACTTGTGCTTGAGAAATATGAATCTCCTCAGCAACTTCAATTTGTGTTTTTCCTTCAAAAAAACGCAGTTTAATAATTTGCTCATCCCTGTCATTTAGCTGTTTCATAGCAGTAGAAATGGATAAATCTTCAATCCAGTTTTCTTCTTTATTATGTTTATCAGAAATTTGGTCCATAACATAGAGTGTATCTCCGCTATCTGTATAAACCGGGTCATATAGGCTAAGCGGTGTCTGAATGGCATCCAAAGCATAGACAATTTCTTCAGTTGACATTTCACATTCCGCAGCAATTTCATCTAAGGTGGGCTCGTGTGTGGAAGTGCGGGAGAGTTGTTCTTTTGCTTGGATAGCTTTATAGGCGGTATCGCGTAGGGAACGTGGAATACGGTAAGAACTGTTATCACGCAGATAACGGCGAATTTCGCCGATAATCATCGGCACAGCATAAGTCGAAAACTTCACTCCAATTGTTGGGTCGAAATTATCCACCGATTTCATCAATCCGATACAGCCAATCTGAAATAAATCATCTAAATTTTCATTATGATTAGAAAAGCGGCGAATGACCGATAATACTAATCGAAGATTCCCTTGAATATACGTTTCTCGTGCTTCTTTATCACCTGCTTTTATACGTTTAAATAATTCTTCTTTTTCTTCTTCTTTTAGGATAGGTAGTTTGGCGGTATTTACACCGCAAATATCTACTTTATATGTGCCCATAGAAGCCTCCTGTAAGATGTTTTCTTACAAAAGTGTTTGCAATATGGAAAAAATTTATTCGAATGGGAAGAGTTTATTTGAGAGTTAAATTTTGGAAAATAAAATATAAACTTGTTACTTGGCTTACCCATTTCAAGTAAATAAATATTGCATTCAATTGCATAATATTTTACAATATATCTATATAATTGTCGTACAATTTCGGCAACAGAGGGGGAATTTACTATGCAAGAAAGAATTTTAATTACACTAAAAGAAAATCCACAGGTTATCCTTAGAGCATTTCCTGGTCATTTTATCACTCCAAATGCTCATACAAACTACTATTTGGATATGACAGCCATTAAAACTCGTACACATGAATCACGTGCTGCTGCAAGAGAATTAGTAAAAAAAATCGACCCTACCGCTATCGTCGATACCATTTTATGTATGGAGGGTTGTGAAGTTATCGGTGCATATCTTGCAGAAGAACTCACTAAAGCGGGTATTCTTTCTGTTAACTCCTATAAAGCGATTAATGTTGTAACGCCAGAGTCAGCTTACACCGGTCAGCTAGTATTTAGAGATAATATTCAGCCAATGATTAACAAGAAAAACATTTTGCTTCTTGTTCCTACGATAGCAACAGGACAAACTATGGCAAAAACTGCAGAAGCCATTAAATATTATGGTGCACATGTTACTAGTATCTGCTCTATCTTTAGCGTTGCAAATACTTGTTTTGGCAGACCGGTTTATTCACTATTTACAATTCAAGATCTTCCAGATTACAAATTATACAATCCTGAAAATTGTGCAATGTGTAAAGATAATCAACCCGTTGATGCATTCGCAAATGCATTTGGATATTCTCACATATAACAGATCCTCAAATGATAAGTGAGAAGCAGATTAAGGACGATGTAAAGGAAATATCGCAAGGTGTACAGAATAGGATTTTAATTTCTATGGATACACTTTATGAATAACTGGGAAGATTATGAATTTTTTTCAAAAAAAGCCGATATATATAATATAAGAAACACTATTGAAATACGCACATATCCAAGGAGGGATTGTCAAAGCTAAAGCGTTGACCGGTAGTTTCATGGTGCATTCGGTAATGGCAGTATCAAGGATAAATAAGGTAAGGCGGGATTTTGGTCAGGCCGGAAATGATTTCAGGAAAGAACAAAAGAAAGCCAATACCTCATTTTCCGAGGTTCTGAAAAAGGAAGTGGAGGGTGTAAGAAAGGAATCAAGCAGCTGTGGTTTTGTGACATACGGAATGGACAGACAACTTCATTTTCAGGATTACCGAACAAGAGAATACTACAATTAATCAAAAGGGCATGCTCATTTGGGCATGTCTTTTTGACAGTTATTTTTGCTAAATTTGGTTAAAAAAATAGCGAAAGCAGATTTTGGGTGCTTGATTTATAATGGATTTTTATGTGCCTCTTTATATAGCAGTTGACTTTCTTCCTATAATTATGTTAAACTTTTAAAGTTAAATACCCCCATAAAAACAAGGTCTTAAGGGGAAGATAAGTCGAGTGTTCGAGACCTTCCACTCGTAAAACAAAACTAAAGGAGACAAATGAATATGAGAAACAAAAATGTAACAATGATGACACAAGCTGCAATTATTGCGGCACTCTATGTAGTGTTGACTATGGTTGCAAATGCACTGGGATTGGCAAATTATGCGATTCAGGTGCGATTTTCGGAAGCACTTTGCGTGTTGCCTTATTTTACTGTTGCAGCAGTTCCGGGGCTGTATATTGGATGTTTGGTTGCTAATCTTTTAACGGGAGCAGCTATCTGGGACATTTTATTTGGCAGTCTTGCAACCTTGATAGGTGCAATTGGAACGTATTTATTACGAAAGCATAAGTTTTTAATGACTTTGCCACCGGTTATTGCAAATGCGATAATTGTTCCATTTGTATTGCGTTATGGATATCAAATTACATGGATATACGAGGGGAAGGATTTGGCAATTCCATATTTTGCAGCAACTGTAGGAATTGGGGAAATTATTTCTGTGTGTATTTTGGGAAGTATGCTTTTGAAAGTTTTGCTTCCATATAAAAATATTTTGTTTTATAGAGATAAGTAGATTCTTTTTCGATTGGTACAAAATGTGAATACTTGATACAAGAAAAGTTACGTTTATTGTTTTTTATATACTTGAAAACGAAACGTAGCGAAGAATATTTTAAGTATTTGCTTGATGAAATATAGGAGGATATTATGAAGAAATTACTGGATTTAATATCAGAAGAAGTAACAGCCGCATTTGTAGAATGCGGATACGATGAAAAATACGGAAAGGTTACATTATCAAACAGACCTGACCTTTGTGAATATCAATGTAATGGAGCAATGGCAGCAGCAAAAGCATATAAATGTGCACCATTTATGATTTCTGATAAAATTGCAGAAATTTTAGTAAAAAATCCAATGTTTTCGATGGCAGAATCCGTAAAACCGGGATTTTTGAATTTGAAACTCAATAATGAGTATCTTGCAAACTACTTAAATGAAATGCAAAAAGATGAAGGACGTTTTGGATGTGAAAAAACAAAAAATCCAAAAACCATTATGATTGACTACGGTGGACCAAACGTGGCAAAACCACTTCATGTAGGACATCTTCGTTCTGCAATTATTGGAGAAAGTATCAAACGTATTGGTAAGTTTGCTGGTCACAATATGATAGGTGACGTTCATCTTGGTGACTGGGGACTTCAAATGGGTCTTATCATTACTGAGTTAAAACTTCGTAAACCGGAACTTGTGTATTTTGATGAAAGCTATGAAGGGGAATACCCAACAGAAGCACCATTTACGATTTCAGAATTAGAAGAAATTTATCCGACAGCCAGCAGTAAGTCAAAAGAAGACGAGTCTTACAAAGAACAAGCTCTTGCAGCAACGAATGAACTACAGCAAGGCAGAAAAGGGTATCGTGCATTGCTTACACATATCCTTAATGTGTCAGTTACCGACCTAAAGAAAAACTATGAAAAATTAAATGTAAACTTTGAACTTTGGAAAGGCGAATCCGATGCACAGCCATATATTCCTGATATGGTGACAAAATTAAAAGAAGGCGGATACGCTTACGAAAGCGAAGGAGCATTAGTAGTAGATGTTGCAGAAGAAACAGATACAAAAGAAATTCCACCATGTATCATTTTAAAATCCGATGGGGCATCGCTTTACAGTACCACAGACCTTGCAACGCTTGTTATGCGTATGGAAGATTACAATCCGGAGTCTATTATCTATATCACAGATAAGCGTCAGGAACTTCACTTTAAACAAGTATTCCGCTGTGCAAAGAAAACAGGTATCGTAAAACAAGAAACAGAATTGAAGCATATTGGTTTTGGTACGATGAATGGAAAAGACGGTAAGCCATTTAAAACACGTGATGGTGGTGTGATGCGTCTTGAATATTTATTAGAAGAAATCTATGAAGAAATGTTGAAAAAAATTTTGGAAAACCAAAAGACAAAAGAAAATTTAGACATTTCTATGGAAGAAGCACAAGATACCGCTAGAAAGATTGCATTATCTGCAATTAAATATGGTGACCTTTCCAATCAGGCAAGCAAGGACTATATTTTTGATATTGAACGTTTTACTTCTTTTGAAGGAAATACAGGCCCATATATTTTATATACGATTGTGCGTATTAAATCTATTTTGGCAAAATATGAAGCAACTGGCAAATCAGCAGCAGATTGTCATTGTATCATGCCAGCACATAATGACAGCGAAAAAGATTTAATGAAAGTGCTTGCAAAATTCAATGCAGTTGTAGAAAACGCATTTGAAGAAACAGCACCACACAAAATTTGTGCTTATATTTATGAATTGGCAAATGCATTCAATGGATTTTATCATGGTACAAAAATTCTTTCTGAAAGCAATGAAGATGTGCAGAAATCATATATCAGCTTATTAAATCTTACAAAATCTGTTTTGGAAACTTGTATTGATATGTTAGGTTTTGAAGCACCTGAGAGGATGTAGTGATTTTTAGTATGAAGTTACAATTAGTACATCATGAATATACAGTTGTAACATTAAGACTGGAAGACTGTTAATTAAAGTTAAGTGAAAAAGAGTCATAATTTTATAGACAAGTCATATAAATAAGTCATAGGTAGTTTTTATTACCTGTGGCTTATTTTTATTTTCAAATTTTTGGAAGGGAAAGGAACAATGTATCATAGTTTAATTCATATATTTCCCTATTCACTTCGCATACATATGCATCGCATTTCATGGGAAGGTTTAGAGGAAATTCGGGTTCGTATAGCATCTCCTATCGAATTGATTTATGGAAATCGAATCGAATGGATGACGGAAGAGAATGCAAAGATAGATAGACAGGCTTTGGATGAAATGCTTAATTATATGACAGGCTATTCCCTTTATTCATTAGAGGAGGAAATTAGACAAGGCTATCTTACAATAGACGGTGGGCATAGAGTTGGGCTTACGGGACATACGGCTTATGGAAGTGCAGTTGGCGGTTATGAAGTGCAGAATATAGTGGATATTAATGGACTGAATATAAGAATTGCCCACGAGAAAAAGGGTTGTGCAGATGAGATTCTTCCTTATATAAGAAATCAGTTGTCAATTTATAACACGATTTTGTTTGCAGCTCCCGGAATTGGAAAAACGACTTATTTACGTGATTGCATTCGACAAATTTCAAATGGAGATAAAGGAATAGGAGGTTTGAAAAGCGCAGTAGTGGATGAACGTTCAGAGATTGCAGCATGTTGTCAGGGAAAACCACAAAATGATTTGGGAAGTCGTACGGATGTATTAGATGCTTGTCCAAAAGAAATAGGAATGAAAATGTTGCTTCGCAGCATGTCACCACAGGTAATTGCAGTAGATGAGCTTGGAAAGGAAAAGGAATTTGAGTTGATAGAAGAAATGCGTTGTTGTGGAGTGAAATTGCTTGGAACAATGCATGCAGGAAGTATAGAAGAAATCCTAAAAAATCCAAAATTAAAAGGCTGTCTGGAAAGTGGGGCGATTGAACGATTTGTAGAATTGATTCGTTTACCAAGTGGGAAGAGAACTTTTCGGATTTATAATCAAAGGGGAGATATCGTTGTTTCATAAATTTGGTAAATATAAAATTAGTCAAGTAGATATTCGCAATCTGCTTTGCTATTTGCTTAACTTGAAGAGGAGAATTTTTTGATTTCGTTAAATTTTGAATGCAAAATAAACAATAGTTTGGAAGTAAAATTATCATAAAAGGAAGTTATATGTGGAAAATAATAGGAATACTACTCTTTGGAGCAGGTATTATGGGAGAAGTATATGAATGGATGGCAAGAAATAAAAGCAGGCAAAAACGATTGGAGGAAATGCTGATATTTCTGAAAAAAGCACGATATGCAATGGATGAAGAAAAAGTGCGGTGGATTCCCTTTTTTGAGCATTATGAAAGTGAAGATGTGATTGTAACCGAAACATTGCATGAAATCGGAAAACGTTTGGAAGAACATAGGTATCCTTATGGAGAAGATGCATGGAAATCTGTGTTTTTGGAAAAGAAAAGGGAATGGAATTGCAAAGAAGCATGTTTTCAAGTGTTGATACAGATGGGAGGTGCTTTTTTTGGACGAAGCAGACAGGAAAATGGAGCGTTTATGGAGAGTTACATAAGGCAGTTGGAGGAGTGTAAGGGAAAGGAAAAGGAGAAATTTGCAGAAGAAAAGAAAGTATGGATTCCGGTGAGTGTGTTGGGAGGAGTGATGCTTGTGATTATGTTGATATGAATGGTGGAAAAATAGAGAAAGATAGCAGGAATAACATGGAAATAACAATTATTTTTAAAATTGCAGCAGTAGGCATTATTGTAACGATATTGGGACAGGTATTAAAGCAAAGCGGCAGGGATGAGCAGGCTTTTTTGGTAGGGTTGGCAGGACTTATTATTGTACTTTTTTGGATTGTGCCTTATATTAGCAGATTGTTTGAGACGATGGAGACTTTATTTCTTATGTGATTTTTGTGCTTATCGTATCAATTTATGAAAAAAGCAAAGAAGAATCACAAGTTGCGACAGTTTCTATTTATTAATGAAACGATTGAAGATTATTATGAGAGTAATTTTTTACATATATGGGGAGGTGTGAAAATGATAAAAATAGGAGTGCTTGGTGTTGCGGCAGCACTTCTTGCAACGCTCATTAAGAAAGAACGGGCAGAACATGCCATGATAATCGGAATTGTGGCAGGGATTGTTATTTTTTTATATGTATTGACACAAATATCCGTAGTGCTTGGATTTGTTTCTGAGATGATAGAAATGGTTGCTATTGAAGGTACGTATTATCTGCAACTTTTAAAAATGTTGGGAGTCGCATATGTGGCAGAGTTTGCTTCTTCTATCTGCAAGGATGCAGGTTATCAGTCCATAGCGGGAATGATAGAACTGTTCGCAAAGTTATCCATTGTAGTGCTTAGCATTCCCGGAATTTTATTTTTACTGGAAACATTGGAGCAGTTTTTATGAGTAGTGAAAATACAGCAACCATAGAACAATATTTAGAGGAAATATTAGGTGCGATTGATTTTTGTAGCGTAAACCAATTTTTGAATGAGCATTTTCGAGGAAAAATGACGTTTGAGGCATTTGTTTCCCAGATTGCAAAGGACGGGCTTTCTGCTATTAATGCGGAAAATGTAACAACATTAGTATTTGATAGCCTGCTTTATGAGATTTCAGCAGCCAGACCGATTTTTTTGAAAATGTTATGCTTTGGAATTTTATTTTCCATTGTGCAGAAATTAATTTGCACGAAAAATAAATACATATCAGATGTAGGATTTTTGTTGATTTATGGTACGGTAATGGCTCTTTTGATGCAGTCATTTTCTTTGGTAAAAGAAATCGCTATATCGGGGCTTGAGCATTTGTTGCAATTTTTGCATGTATTGATACCGACTTATGCAGTAACATTGGTATTTTCCGGAAATGCCGTAACAGGCGGAATTTTTTATGAAATTGCTTTTTTTGTGATTTATCTTATGGAATTGCTTATGAAAAATATTTTGAGTCCGCTGATTCATGTGTTTGTTTTAGTCGTATTTTTAAACAATCTTTTTGAGGAAGACCGACTTTCCAAATTGGCAGAACTTATGGAACAATTGGTGCAGATTCTTTTAAAAGTATCGTTTGGCATAGTCGCAGGGCTTAGTGTCATACAATCTATTTTAGCTCCTGCAAAGGACAGACTTGCAGATAATGCGGTGCTTCAAGGAATTTCTGCTTTGCCGGGAGTTGGCAATGTACTTGGTTCTGCCGGTGAAATTGTGCTTAGTTGCGGGATTTTGATAAAAAATAGTATTGGGGTTGCAGCATTGGTTCTTTTAGTTGTTTTAGCAGTAACGCCTGTTATAAAAATTGGGACATTTTGGTTATTATATCATGTGCTTTCTTCTGTATTACAACCGATTGCAGATAGTCGAATAACAGAATGTGTTTCGGGTGTGGCGAGAGGATGTGATTTATATATGAAAATTATTATAAATTCCATGTTATTGTTTTTTATTCTGTTTTCCGTAATAAGTGCGGCTACGACATTTGTCTATTAAGAGAATATATGGTGAGAGAACAATATGTTAGATTTTATTCGAAATTATTATGTATTTGTGCTTATATTAATGATTTTTTCCTATCTGGTGCCAAAAGAGGATTATAAACGTTATATTCAGTTCTTTATCAGCATTTTTGTGATTGTGCTTTTACTAAATCCCATGCTTGAATTTTTGATGCTAAAGGATAGTTCTGTTTTGGAAGAAACATTTTCCATGTTTAATGAGCAGATAAAAGAATTGGATTTTCAGATAGGAGAACAGGAGGATATCTTTGAACATTTCTTTTTTGAAGGAGAAGGGGAGTAAATACCTTATATGGATTTTGGTAGGACTTTTGATACTTGTTATGGCAATTCCAACAGGTACGCAGAAAAATGAAAGCGTTTCCCAAATAAATCAGGAAGAAACCGCAAGTTTAGAGGCACAATTAGAGTATGTGTTGTCTGCAATGGAAGGCGTCGGAAATGTAAAAGTCATGATTTCGACAGAAAATACGAAAGAAACATTATTTGGAACGGAAAATAGTAAAGGAAATGTAACCGGTGTGGTCGTTGTTGCACAGGGGGCTGGAAATCCGGTAGTAGATGCAAGAATTTCTGATGCAATAAAGGCATTATTTTCCATAGACGTGCATAAAATAAGTATCGTAAAGATGACAAAGCAGGAGGATGAATGATGAAAAAAGGGATTAAAAAGAATCAGGTTGTAATTGCAACCCTCGCAGTACTTGTTGCGATTGCAGGGTACATAAGCTACGACAAAACGGGATTTAACTTAAATGCATTAGGAAAAGATGAGGCAGACGAGGTATCTGCAAAGGATACGCAATGGGACGAAATGGTATGGTCTTCTGAAACAACGGAAATTACATCGGATACCGAAGACTTAAATCCGGGAGAATCCGTACTGACCGGAAATATTTTGGATACTGCACAATATGCAGCTTCCGTAAAATTGAGTCGGGAGCAGATTCGGGCACAGAATAAAGATACGTTGTTGGAAATTATTAATAATGAACAGCTTTCCGAAAGCAGTAAGCAGGAAGCCATTGCCGAGATGGTGAAAATTACGGATATCGCAGAAAAGGAAGCCGATGCGGAAATGTTATTGGAAGCAAAAGGTTTTACCGATGTGGTTGTCAGTATTAGTGATGATGGGGTATGTGATGTCGTGTTAAATATGGGCGAAGTTACGGATGCAAAACGAGCACAAGTGGAAGATGTAGTAAAGAGAAAAACAGGGGTAACCGCAGATAAGATTGTGATTACGCCGATAAATGGTGGGAAATAAAGTGATTTATTAGACAGGTGGTTTGTTAAAAGATAGACCACCTGTTTTTTGTAAGATTATTTTTGGGGTTTATATGAAAAAAGAATTGAAATACTGGGAAAACTAAGGTATACTTTGAACGCAGAACAAACAATCCCCCACTTCAAATACGTGGAGCATTAAGTGGTGGGCGTGCGGGATTTTTGTGTCAGTTGGAGATGAAAGCTCCAACTGACAAGCAACGAAGTTGCCTGCGTTCATGAGCAAGTAGCGAATGCGGATTGCGAATGTCCGCTTTACTTTGTGAGAATATGTAGATTTTTCAGACAAATAGTAATAAGTATAAATTCGTTGGAGGGCATTTTAGTGAGCAACTTAAGAAAAGAAATAGAAAAAAGACGTACCTTTGCAATTATTTCCCACCCTGATGCGGGAAAGACTACATTGACAGAAAAATTCCTTTTATATGGTGGTGCAATCAATTTAGCAGGAAGCGTAAAGGGAAAAGCAACAGCACGTCATGCGGTTTCCGACTGGATGGAAATCGAAAAACAAAGAGGTATTTCCGTTACTTCTTCCGTATTGCAGTTTAATTATGATGGATATTGCATTAATATTCTGGATACACCGGGACATCAGGACTTCTCGGAAGATACGTACCGTACACTTATGGCAGCAGACTCCGCAGTCATGGTCATAGACGGAAGTAAGGGTGTAGAAGCACAGACTCGTAAATTGTTTAAAGTATGTGTGATGCGTCACATCCCAATCTTTACGTTTATTAACAAAATGGACCGTGATGCAAACGATACTTTTGAACTTTTAGACGAAATTGAAACTGAACTTGGCATTGAAACATGTCCAATAAATTGGCCAATTGGTTCAGGAAAAGAATTTAAAGGTGTTTATGACAGAAATACCAGACAGGTAAGACTTTTTTCCGATACATTAAAAGGTACAAAAGAAGGTAAAGAAAAATTAGTTAGTATTGATGATGCGGCATTAGTGGATGAAATCGGAGAAGAATTCTGCAATCAGTTAATGGATGAAGTAGAGCTTTTAGATGGAGCAAGTGCGGAGTTTGATATGGAAAAGGTATCTAAGGGCGAGCTTTCTCCTGTATTTTTCGGTTCTGCCCTTACAAACTTTGGTGTAGAAACATTTTTACAGCACTTTTTGCAGATGACACAAGCACCGCTTGCCCGTAAGTCAGATGCAGGGATTATTGACCCATTTAGAGAAGAATTTTCCGCATTTGTATTTAAAATTCAGGCAAACATGAACAAAAACCACCGTGACCGTATTGCATTTATGCGTATTTGTTCGGGTAAATTTGATGCAGGAATGGAAGTATTTCATGTGCAGGGCAAGAAAAACATCAAACTTTCCCAGCCACAGCAGATGATGGCGGATGAGCGAAAAATGGTAGAAGAAGCCTATGCAGGTGATATTATCGGTATTTTTGACCCGGGTATTTTCTCAATCGGAGACACGATGACAACGGCAAAAGAAAAGTTTGCCTTTGAAGGAATCCCAACATTTGCTCCGGAGCATTTTGCAAGAGTAAGACTCATTGATTCCATGAAACGTAAACAGTTTGTAAAAGGCGTAACACAGATTGCACAGGAAGGTGCGATTCAGATTTTCCAAGAATACAAAGGCGGTATGGAAGAAATTATCGTGGGTGTAGTAGGTGTGTTGCAGTTTGACGTACTGAAATTCCGTCTGGAAAGTGAATATAATGTAGAAATTCGTCTCGAAAACCTTCCATATGAACATATTCGTTGGATTGAAAATAAGACAGAAGTTAATGTTGACAGCTTAACAGGAACTTCTGATATGAAGAAAGTAATTGATATGAAAGGAAATCCATTATTGCTCTTTGTAAATGCTTGGAGTGTAGGCATGACTTTAGACAGAAATCCGGGACTTGTATTGACAGAATTCGGAAAGAATTAGTATAATAGAGGCAGTCGCAGATGCGGCTGTCTTTTTTTCTTACAATAGGGTTGTTGGTAGTTTGTTATAAAATTATAAGATATCGAATTCCCCATAAATTTTACAAAAGCGATTGACAATTTTAAGAAAGTGTATTACTATTATAACATAACAACGAACATTAGTTCGAAAACTAATTTTGAGTTCAAAGTATTAAGTGAGAAGTTATTCATTTCAAGCAATCGTAAAGTGGATGGTAAATATCCGTTTAAAAAGCAAAAATAATAATAGAAAATAAAGGAGAATAAGAACATGGCAAAAGATGATAAATTAAAAGCATTGGAAGCAGCGATTTCCCAGATTGAAAAACAGTATGGCAAAGGTTCTGTTATGAAATTAGGCGAAAATGCTGCAAATATGAACGTAGAAGCAATTCCAACAGGTTCATTAAGCCTTGACATTGCATTAGGACTTGGCGGACTTCCAAAGGGACGTATTATCGAAATCTATGGACCGGAATCCAGCGGTAAAACTACTGTGGCTCTCCATTGTGTAGCTGAAGTACAAAAACGCGGTGGCATTGCAGGTTTTATTGATGCAGAACATGCATTAGACCCGGTATATGCAAAGAATATTGGTGTGGACATTGACAATTTATATATTTCTCAGCCAGATTGTGGAGAACAGGCATTGGAAATTACAGAGACTATGGTGCGTTCTGGTGCAGTAGATATCGTAATTGTAGACTCTGTAGCAGCACTTGTTCCAAAGGCAGAAATAGACGGAGATATGGGTGATGCTCACGTAGGTCTTCAGGCAAGACTTATGAGTCAGGCACTTCGTAAATTGACAGGCGTTATCAGTAAGTCCAATTGTATTGTAATTTTTATTAACCAGTTACGTGAAAAAGTAGGTATTATGTTCGGTAATCCCGAAACAACTACAGGTGGTCGTGCCTTGAAATTCTATTCTTCCGTACGTCTTGATGTAAGACGAGTAGAAGCATTAAAACAGGCAGGAGAAGTTATCGGTAACCATACCAGAGTAAAAATCGTAAAAAATAAAGTTGCACCGCCTTTTAGAGAAGCAGAATTTGATATTATGTTCGGTAAAGGAATTTCAAAAGAAGGCGATATTTTAGACCTTGCCGCAGCAGTAGGCATTATCAGTAAATCCGGTGCCTGGTATGCTTATGAAGGAAGCAAAATCGGTCAGGGACGTGAAAATGCAAAAACCTATTTAAGAGAAAATCCGGAATTTTGTGATATGATTGAAGCAATGGTACGTGAGCATTATTTCTCTCATCCTGAAGAAGTGGAAGAAACGGAAGAAGCAGATATGTCTGATGCAGATGTAGTGGAAGATGAAGAATAATTTGCAGGTATAAAAGTGAAATCTTGTGGATGGTTTGCGAACACAAATATAAAAGAAAACGAGGTGTGTCTCGTATAGATATTCATATGGAGTGAATAGAAAAATGCCGGTAGTTGATGTGAAAAATATGTCTGGGGCTAGAGATTATTTGTCAAATGTAATATATGTAAATCAAGTCGAAAATATAGGAAAAGGAAAACAAAGAGTATCATTTGATACAGGAGTTTCGTGTATACTATATCATGGAGAAATGCGTAGTTTATATGTGAAAGAAGGTGCTCAATTGTCACAAGCTCAGTATGAATATATTTTATATGAGGTTGTGGCAAAAAGAGCTAAAAAGAGAGTGTTGTATCTTCTAGAGAAAATGGACAGAACGGAACATCAAATACGTGAAAAACTAAAAGCAAATCAATATCCCGAATGCTGTATTGAAATTGCAATTGAGTATGCCAAAAGTTTTCATTATTTAGATGATTACCGCTATGCATGTACCTTTGTCCGATACCATATGGAAAAATACAGCCGTATACAGATAAAACAAAAGCTGTTGTCAAAAGGTATATCAAGAGAAAATGCAGAGCTGGCTATAGAGGCAGAATACATTTCCGAAGAAAGAGAACAGATTCGGGCACTTTTGGAAAAAAAGAAATTTCAAGGTCAGACATCGAATACAACTGAATTTCGTAGGATTTACCAATTTTTGCTGAGGCGTGGTTTTAACAGTAGTGACATCTTAAAAGAGATGAAGTTTTGGTAAATATTGTGCTTTGTATACAAGATAGAAGCGTTTTATTGTTAATTTTTTATATAGAACTACCATAATTGCTTGACATATCTTGTGAAAAAGTATAAAATTTATATGTTGTTATTCATGACATATTTAAAAGTATTCTTTTTCTTATATGTACAATGAAAATTTAATAAAGGAGGTGTACCTGTAATGTCGCCGATTTCAGTAGTGATACTTTCGATGGTACTGATTGCGGGAACAGCGGTTGTTGTGTGGTTTGCAGCAGAGCGTTTTCATAAAAATTCTGCAAAATCAAAAATTGGTAATGCAGAAGAACGTGCTAGAGAAATTATTGATGATGCGGTAAAGAAAGCAGAAGCGAAAAAACGTGAGTCTATGCTTGAAATCAAAGAAGAAACCATTCGTGCTAAGAATGACCTTGACAAAGAAATCAAGGAAAGACGTAACGAAATTTCCCGCAACGAGCGTCGTATTGTTCAGAAAGAAGAAAATCTGGATAAGAAGCTTGAAGCGATGGAAAGACGTGAAGCAAATTTTGCTGCAAAAGAAGAAGAACTGAACAGACAGAAGTCTGAGATAGCGAATCTAAACGAACAGCGATTACAGGAACTGGAAAGAATCTCTGGATTAACCTCCGAACAAGCAAAAGAATATCTCTTAAAGACCATTGAAGAAGATGTAAAACTTGATACTGCAAAATTAATTAAAGAATTGGAAAACAAAGCAAAAGACGAAGCTGCAAAGAAAGCAAAAGACTATGTAGTTACAGCCATTCAGAAATGTGCTGCGGACCATGTTGCAGAAACAACGATTTCCGTTGTTCAGCTTCCAAACGATGAAATGAAAGGTCGTATTATTGGTAGAGAAGGACGTAATATTCGTACTCTTGAAACTATGACAGGTGTAGATTTGATTATTGATGATACACCGGAAGCCGTTATTTTATCAAGCTTTGACCCTATCAGAAGAGAAGTGGCAAGAATTGCCCTTGAAAAATTAGTTGTAGATGGCAGAATTCACCCTGCGAGAATCGAAGAAATGGTAGAAAAAGCTCAAAGAGAAGTAGATATCATGATTCGTGAAGAAGGGGAAGCTGCTGTACTTGATGTAGGACTTCACGGCATTCATCCGGAACTTGTACGCTTACTTGGTAAGATGAAATTCAGAACAAGTTATGGACAGAATGCGTTAAAACATTCAATAGAAGTTTCACAGCTTACAGGACTTTTGGCTGCTGAAATCGGTGAAGATGTCAGATTGGCAAAACGTGCCGGTTTATTACATGACATCGGTAAATCAGTAGATCATGATATGGAAGGCTCACATATTCAATTAGGTGTTGAATTATGTAAGAAATATAAAGAATCTCCACTTGTGATTAATGCAGTAGAATCACATCATGGAGATGTTGAACCGACCTCTTTAATTGCGTGTCTGGTACAGGCGGCTGATACCATTAGTGCTGCAAGGCCGGGTGCGAGAAGAGAGACATTGGAAACATATTCTAATAGGTTGAAACAATTAGAAGATATTACAAATGGTTATAAGGGAGTAGAAAAATCTTTTGCTATTCAGGCAGGCAGAGAGATTCGAGTTATGGTAGTTCCTGAACAAGTCAGCGATGCTGATATGGTACTTATGGCTAGAGATATTTCAAAACAGATTGAATCTGAATTAGAGTATCCGGGGCAGATTAAGGTAAATGTAATTCGTGAATCACGTGTAGTGGATTACGCGAAATAAGGTTAGTAAATTTTGAAAAAACAAGGAAAGTCTTGAGAATGTAGTGTTTTCAGACTTTCCTTTTTTAATGTTTTTATGGACAGAAGAAAAAAATTTTTACTAAATCATAAATGGGACGCTTATTTTTTAACGGATGCACAAATCCGGTAGAATATACAAATGAAACGGCATCCAAAGTTCCTTTCGGATTCCATACTCGTTTGTTGGCAATATCACCGTATTCGCAATGTTCAGATTCTGCGATATATTTGAGGTGTTTATTAATTTCAGCAATTTTCAAATCATTGTTATAATTTTTTAGAGAAACAATTGCAATACGGCATTTTTTGTTCAGCAATCGAATATGTGTAATTAATTCACGGAATTTTTGGTCAAAAATAGTGGATTCTTTTTCAAAGTTCTTTAAATCTGCACTTCCAATGTGAATTAGTATAGTTTCCGGCACAAGTGGTGAGATGCACTCGTCATATACATTTATGGCATTGTTGATAGATAGTCCGTCAATGCTTCTGTTATACATTTTTGACTCAATCGAAAAAGCTTGTCGTAATTCGCCGATAGGAATATCCAAATCTTCATTACCACCGAAAATTACGATTCCATTTTTTTCAGCAAGTTTGTTTAATGACTTATATTGTTTTATTTTTGTTTCAAACATTACCATACCTCCAGTTCTTGTGAACGTTTTTTATCTAAAGAAGTGTTACGGAAATACACGACTACATTTAATGATACAATTGCAAGATTCAGAACATATGCTATCAGCACATAGTTAATTTGATGTGAGATAATTTTTGCACTAATACCGGCTATGTAACCCGTAATGATGAGAAGAATGAACGGTAAGCTCGTTCCTTTTGCAGTTCTTGCTTTGTACGCTTTGATGACATTTAATGGCCAGGAAAAACCAAAGCAAACTAACATGACTGTTTCTAAAATTGAACCCATAATGAAACCTCCTTTCGAAGACAGCATAGCACCAACTCCACGAATGAACAATTTTATGAAAAATAGAAACATAAATTTATTGGGAAAATTATTTTTTTTACTTTCAAAAGTATTTCTTAAAAACAAGGAAGTTGAATTTGAAAATGATTCGTGATAGAATCTTACAAAAATTCATTTGTTATTCGGTTATAAGCAAGTAGCAAGCAGATTGCGAATATCCATTTAACAATATATGATAGAAAGAATATGATAGTTATGAGAAATAAGAAAAATAATCAGCAACATAATAACAGCGGTGAGAAAAAAAAGACAACATTAAAAACCGTACAACGTCTGTTCTTTCGTTCACAGCTCATACTCGTTCTTTCGCTTGCAATATTTTTAGGGGTTGCAGGAACTCTTATCAATATTCATTTTGAAAAGGAAAAGCGTGACCAAAATCTGCAAAATGTTGCAGAGGCAATTGCACGTTCTCCATTACTTATGAAGAATAATACTTATAGTCAAAACGAAATGATAATACTTACAGAATATCTGGATTCATTAAAAGAGACACTTGAAGATATTGATGTCATTTCCGTTGTAAATATAAATTCTATCCGTGTGTATCATTCCAATCATTCGTTAATCGGAACAGTCTATGATGGAAATCAACCGAAATTTGATGAAGGATACAAGGATTATTATGCTTCTGATGAAACAGGTCCTTCCGGAAGACAGCGAAGGGCATATGCGGCAATCTACGATGATGATGGGGAGTATGTTGGATTTGTAATGGCTATTATGCTGATGAAGAACATTAAAATAGAGACTTTGCAGATGCTCTTTATTTTTTTAGTAATTACCGTCGTGGCAATCTTGATAGATTTGATTATTTCAGCCGAATTATCAGGAAAAGTGAAAAGGAGTCTGATGGGATATGAGCCGGATGTTTTTACGGCAATGTATAAAATGCGTGACAATATCCTTGAAACATTAGAGGAAGGAATACTTGCGGTTGACAAGGATGGCGTGATACAATTTGCAAATGATGCAGCGATATGTATGTTAAAAAATGAATCTGATTTTGTACTTATCGGACAAAATATTGATGTTATTGGTGATGCGGTATTATCTCATATTATGATAAATGGGGATAAAGAGTTAAATGTAAATATTGAAAAAGCAGATATTATCATTGACCGTGTTCCAATTAAAGAAGAGGAAAAAGTAGTGGGTGCTATTGCCATTTTGCATAACAGGGCTGAGTATACAAAGTTGATGGAAGATTTGTCGGGTACGCGTTATCTGGTAGATTCCATGCGGGCAAATAATCATGATTTTACGAATAAGCTTCACGTAATCCTTGGTCTGATACAGATGGAGATGTATGAGGAAGCTACGTCGTATATTCAAAATATAACAATGGTACAGCGTGCAACGATTAGTAAGGTTATGCATGCGGTAAGTGAGCCGGCTGTTGCAGCGTTATTGATTGGTAAAATTGCAAGAGCATCGGAATTGAATGTGAGGTTTGTTTTGCGTGAAGGGTGTCATTATGCAACGACAGATATGAACCTTCCTTTTGAAATGCTGATAACAGTTATAGGGAATATTTTGGATAATGCATTTGATGCTATGAATGAAAGCTGCGATTTTGGACAACCAAAAGAGCTGTTGTTTGGAATATTTTCTAAGCCGGGTGCGATATTGATTACAGTAGATGATACAGGTATGGGTATCCGAGAAGAAGATTTTGGGCATATTTTTGAAAATGGATATTCTACAAAAGGGGAAAGCAGAGGTACAGGTCTGTATCAGGTAAAAACGATGGTAGAAAATTTTGGTGGGAAAATTACGGTTGAATCGCAGGAAGGTATCGGAACGTCATTTTCTGTCAGTTTTGTAAAAGAAAATAAATGGGGGAAGTAAAAGATGTTTAAGGTATTAATTGTAGAAGATGACCCTATGGTCGCTATGATAAATGAACAATACATAAGTAGAAATAAGAATTTTAGGGTTGTGGGAAAATGTAAAGATGGTAAAAGTGCATTGGATTTTCTTGAAAGCAATGAAGTTGACTTACTGGTGTTAGATGTGTATATGCCACATACAGATGGATTTGAAATGCTTCGGAAAATCCGTAACCAAAAGATAACCGTCGATGCAATTATGGTTACAGCAGCGAATGACCGTGAATCATTAGAAGAAGCACTTCATCTTGGGATTGTGGATTATTTGGTAAAACCGTTTACCTTTGACCGGTTTCAGATGGCACTTGAAAAATTCATTGCACAAAGTCATGCACTCAAGGATATTGAAACATTAAATCAAACAAGTATTGACTATATTATTGATAATTCTCGAAAGAAAGGCGATGAATTATATCCTAAGGGGATACAGGAAAAGACGCTGAAACTTATGTTGGAACATCTGGAAGAAAATGAGAACAGATGGATGACGGGAGATGAAATTGCAGAAATGATAGGTCTTACGAGTGTTACAGTAAGACGGTATATGAACTATTTTGCGGAATCAGGTAAAGTGGTTTGTAAGATGAATTACGAAACGGGTGGAAGACCATGTATGAAATATAAAATTGTTGGATGATTTGAGAGCATTGTTTATAGTTTCTGTTACTGGTTGTATGAACAGTAATAATTACGGAAATTAATTACGAAAAAATATTGAAAGAAAAAGTACGTAAATAGCCGGATGAGATTTGGCTGCTTACGTACTTTTTATATGGAAGAAATCAATGATTGTAAAAAAGAATTTCAAATTTTTCGCACATTTAACAAAGCTGGAACGTTAAACATAGGGAAAGGAGGTTTTATGAAGATTGATATCCATGAGCAATACGACAAAATCTATCGTTATTGTTATTTTAAAGTGAAAAATCAGCATTTAGCAGAAGACATTACACAGGAAACCTTTTTGCGTTTTTTTGAACGTGTGGCAAATTATTTTCCATATGAAAAAGATATGGGAAAAACGTTGGCATATTTATATACGATTGCAAGAAATTTATGTGTTGATGAATTTCGAAAAATCCATACGGAAGAATTAAAGGAGGATATACAGCAGCATGGATTTGAAGATGCCATAGTGGAAAAGGAAAATTTACAACAGGCTATGGCAATTTTGACGGAGGACGAGCAGGAACTGTTGCTTTTACGATATGTAAATGAGGTTTCGTTTGCTGATTTGTCGAAAATGTATGGAAAATCGAGATTCGCATTGTATCGGGAACTGAGCAAAATTACAAAAAAATTAGAAAGGAGGATTTGGGATGATACCTAAAAGGGAAAAAGGTTTAAAGAAAAATAATGAGATAGTAAAACAGGAATCATTAGGAAAGGACAATGGAATACAAAGACAAGAAAAATTAAAAAAAGCCTTAATAAAATATTATGAACCACCAACACCGCAACGAAAACAAGCGTTTATAAGACAAATGGGAATACAAAAAATAAATCTGCTCCATTTGGTAGGCATGCAGGCAAAATATATTTCAAAATGGGTTTGGATTGTGTCAATGGCATTTTGTGGGGTGACTTACGGGATTACATATGGGATACAAGAAACAATAGCAGTAAGGTACGTAAGTATGATAGTTGCATTTCTTCCGTTTTTAGTAATGCTTTCCATAACGGAAAGTGTGCACAGCTATCGTTATAATATGGAAGAATTGGAATTATCAGCTCGATTTTCGCTGAAAAGTATTGTGATGGCGAGACTTTTGATACTTGGTATAGGAAATGGTATAGTCTTGCTTTTTGCGAGCTTGCTTTTGGAAAATAAAGCAGATTTCCATATGCTTTATATAGCAACACCATATTTTTTGACAACAGGTGGAGGACTTTTTATTGTAAGAAATGTGCGTGGAAATGAAAATACATTTTTTTGTTTTTTGCTTGCAGCAACAGTCAGCAGCTTGCAAATGTTGTTGCCATGGCAATTTGGCGAGTTATTTTTACCGAAATTTCTACCGGTATGGGCAATGGTTTGTATTACAGGAATCATTGTGACAGTAAAAGAAAGTTATCGTACGATTCGAATGATGGAGGAATTAGCATGGAATTAGTAATTGACAGAGTATCCAAACAATATAAAAACAAAATTGCGGTAGACCGCATTTCTTTAAGATTAGGAAAGGGAATTTATGGCTTGCTTGGTGCGAATGGGGCAGGAAAAACAACATTGATGCGAATGTTATGCGGTATTTTAACGCCTACAAGCGGTACGATTACCTATGATGGAATCGATGTATCAGAAGAAAACTATCGGGCAATATTAGGATATTTACCGCAGGATTTTGGGTATTATCCGGATTTTTCAGGAAAAGATTTTTTGCTTTATATGGCGGCACTAAAGGGGCTTGGAAAAAAACAGGCACAAAAACGTGTGCAGGAGTTGCTTGTATTGGTAGCATTGGAAGATGTGGCAAAAAAGAAAATCAAGACTTATTCAGGTGGTATGAAACAAAGACTTGGCATTGCACAAGCGTTGTTGAATAATCCGCAGATTCTAATTTTAGATGAGCCAACCGCAGGACTAGACCCGAAAGAACGTGTGCGTTTCCGCAATCTAATTGCAGAGCTTGGAAAAGAGAATATTGTGATTTTATCTACGCATATTGTTTCCGATATTGACCGCATTGCAGACCGAATTTTGATGATGAACAACGGCAAATTGGTATTTAATGGAACAAGAGATGAAATTACAGGTGACTTGGAAGAATTTTATTTAAAGGAATTTGGAGAAGGCGAGGTAGAATAGATGGGTACATTGATTGGTTATGAAGTGAAAAAAATCATAAAGAGAAAGAGTACATTTGTTTCTTTTCTTATAGTATTTGCCATTCATCTTGTATTTATATGTATTGCAGGAAGTTTGGGTTCTACGTATATAGATGATAAATTTTATGAAACACACGCAGAGCGAAATGCAATTGACAGGCAAAATGGAATTTCTTTATCAGGCAGAAAAATAGATAATGCATTATTGGAGGAAATGCAAGAAGCGTATGATAAGATTGACTGGAGCACGAATGAATATATGTGGACAGATACTTATAAAAATGAAGTGCGGAAGTATTCGGATTTGGAATATTTGTTTAAAACTTGGGGATTGGGGAGCAATTTTATTCAAAAAGGGGTTAAAGAAGAAACAGTATCTGAAATACAATCTCAAGATATGGAACAAATTTTGTATCAAACAAGAGAAACATATCAAGATGTGATTTGGGAGAACTATGAACTTTCTGAAAAGGAAATTGCATACTGGGAAGAAAAGGATGCAGAAGTAGAAATTCCATTTACATATGAATATGCAACGACATATCAAACGATACTTGGTATGCAGGGAATCTATATGATATGTATGCTTGGCACATTTTTTACTGCAATTTCCATGGTGAATGTGTTTATGGAAGAACATAACCGAAAAACAGACCAGCTTATTTTATGTGCTAAACATGGCAGAGGAAAAGAATATATAGCAAAAATAGTAGCAGGAAGTCTTGTCGTATTTGTGATAAATATACTCTTTGTTGTAACAGCACTTGTAGGACGTTTTTATAGTTACGGCACAGAAGGTTTTGATGCTGCAATACAAGTGGTATCTGCATTTTGGTATCCGTATGCTATGTCAGTAGGAGAAGCAGTATTGATTTGCATAGGAATTTTATTGGTGTCTTCTGTTATGACAGCGATTTTTACTATGCTCTTAGCAGAGGTCTTAAAAAATAGTGTTGGAGCAATGGCAGTTGTTGTGGGATTGCTGTTTGCGGCACGTTTGGTGGTAATTCCGCCATCATGGGGGATATTGTCACAAGCATGGAATTATTTTCCTATCAATATGCTTAAAATAGATGAAGGCTTTGTTGATTTGCGATTGGTGGATTTATTTGGTGTGAAACTTACCACATGGCAGTTTGCACCGATTTTATATATGGTACTGATTGTAATTATGGTTTGGGCGGGAAGTAAGGTTTATGAGAAGTATCAAGTGTGTGGAAGATAATAAAAAAGTAGGTAATATGAGAACATTGGTTTATTTTGAATTGAAAAAAATTATTCATCGAAAAGTAATGTGGATTTGTATGTCGATTTCCCTGTTATTAATTCTTATTACAGTAGGCGGTCCTTTGCTTGGAAATTATTATGTGAATGGGGAAATTGTTGGTAGCAATTATGAAATGTTTCAAATAGATGCAAAATATCAAAGGGCATTGGATGGAAGAAAGATAGAGGATGAGTTGTTGCAGGAAATGCAAAATGCTTACAGCAAGGTTCCGTTGGATGTGGAACAGTATTCTTTGACAGAAGAATATCAAACTTATGCAAGACCATATAGTGCGATTTTTAATTATGTGAGACAGGTAATGGGAATGACAGGTGCAGAGGTCATTACTACCATAGTGAATATGGAGAATTTACATATAAGACGTTTGGAAATGCAAGAAGAACGATGGGAAGATTTTCTGCTTTCTGAAGAAGAAAAGGAATTTTGGAGAACGCAAGAAGCAAAAATAGAACTTCCGATAATATTTCGATATGCGGAGGGGTATTCTGTTTTGTTTAGTAGTGTTTATACTATCGGACTTCTTGTAATTTTTATGGTGTCAGTTTGTTTGGCAGGTGTGTTTCCTGAGGAACATAAACAAAAGACAGACCAACTGATATTAAGCAGTAAGTATGGAAGACAAGACATCTATTGGGCAAAATTTATAGCGGGGTTATTCGTTGCTTTACTGATGACACTTATTTTTGTGTTTGTGACTTTTTTTACCGCATTTATATTGTATGGCATAGATGGTTTTGATGCTGCATTTCAGCTTATTTATGAAGGAAACTCTTGCCCGATAAGTGCAGGGCAAGCCATTTTGATTGCTTATTTGGTAGTGTTATTTGTGGGTATTTTTATAGGTGCTTTTGTAATGCTGTTGTCAGAGGGTTTGCATAGCAGTACGGGAACACTTGCCATTATAATTGGAATAATGGTTTTGACAATGATAATAAATGTGCCGGATGAATATCGTATAGTAAGACAATTATGGAATTATTTGCCAAGCAATATTGTAGCGGGTTGGAATATTTTTAGTCCTGATATTGTTATGATATTCGGACATGGATTACAAGCGTGGCAGATTGTTCCGATGTTGTATATCGGATTTGCGAGCATAGCTGCGTTGGTAACGAAGAGGTTTTTTGTAAAGTATCAGATAAGCGGAAGATAGTAGAAAAAATGCATGAAGTATTAAGTGTTTACTTTGCGTAAACAGTATATAACAGTTGACAACAGTTCTATTCTGTTATATACTGTTTATAACAAAGGAGTGGTTAACCATATGAATTTGATTATTAATAATACTTCCATGCAACCGATTTATGAACAAATTGTGGGGCAGATAAAAGAACAGATTATGAATGGAGCATTAAAGCAAGATGCTGCATTGCCTTCTGTTCGAATATTGGCAAAAGATTTGCGGATTAGTGCTCTTACCGTAAAAAAAGCTTATGATGCGTTAGAGCAGGAAGGTTTTATTATAACCGTGCATGGAAAAGGCAGTTTTGTAGCAAGGGTAAATCCGCAGATTGTCGCAGAAGAAGGTCGAAAGGAAGTGGAAAAAGCATTAGAGTCGGCAATTCGCTTGGGTAAGAGCAACGGAATGTCAGTAGAAGAAATACAAGAGCTGTTTTCTCTTATTATAGAAGATTTCTAAATAGGAAAAAACAGAACAAAACAGAAAGGAGAAGGGCACTTCTCTCATGAAAAGTCTTTGTGCCTATAATATTATGAAAAATGTTGTTTTATTAGAGCAAGTTCAAAAACAATACGGAGCATTTTCCCTAAATGTTTCCATGCGGGTAGAAAAAGGGCAGGTCATCGGATTAATTGGTGCGAATGGTGCAGGAAAAAGCACAACATTTAAAGCCATTTTGGGATTGATTTCCATAGAAAATGGTAAGTGCAGTGTATTTGGCAAAAATGCAGCAGAACTTAATGCAAAAGAAAAAGAAAATATTGGCACCGTATTAGCAGATTCCGGATTTAGCGGTTATTTAACCGTAAAAGATATTATTCCTATTCTAAGAGCTATGTATTCGGATTTTTCCAAGCAGCAGTTTGAGGAAAAGTGCAGGCGGTTTCAGATACCGTTTGATAAGAAAATTAAAGAATTTTCTACAGGTATGAAAGCAAAATTAAAAGTATTGATTGCCTTATCTCATAATGCCACGCTTCTGATTTTAGATGAACCGACAGCAGGTTTAGATGTAGTGGCAAGAGAGGAAGTATTGGATTTGTTTCGGGAATATATAGAAGACGGCACAAAAGGAGTTTTGATTAGTTCCCATATTTCTTCTGATTTAGAAGGGCTGTGTGATGAGTTGTATATGATTCATAATGGTGAAATTGTATTGCATGAAGAAACAGATATACTTTTGTCAGAGTATGGAGTATTAAAAGTAACACAAGAGCAATATGAAAAACTGGATAAGCAATACTTAATAAAGGTAAAAAAAGAAAATACCTATTGTCAATGTCTGACGGCACATAGACAATTTTATGCAGAAAATAATCCCGAAATTGTAATAGAAAAAAGTTCGATAGATGACCTTATGATGCTCATGCTTCGGGGAAATGAGGTGTAGTATGAAAGGATTATTGATAAAAGATTTTAAACTATTATTTGGGCAGAAACGCTTTTTTATTGCGGTTTGTTTCTTTGGACTTTTTTTCATAATAATGAATGAAAATCCCATTTCTGGTATGAGCTATGTCACAATGTTATTTAGTATATTTACACTTAGTACCATTAGTTATGATGAGTATGATAATGGAATGTTGTTTTTAATGACCTTGCCTATCAATCGCAAGCTGTATGTAGGAGAAAAATATGCATTTGCAGGAATTATTACGTTAGCATCTGCGGTTGTATCTTCTGTTATTGCATTTGGTGCGGCCAAAGTGATGGATGTTTCTATTGATATAAAAGAATTGTTGGTGGCAGGAGCAGTTGTGATGGCATTTGCAGGTCTGATGTTAGCATTTACAATTCCTATAGAATTGAAATTTGGTGCGGAAAAAGGCAGAGTTGCCATGATTTTAGTAATGGGGGTGTTGTTTGGAAGTGGATTATTGCTTGTAAAAGGTGGTGCATATCTTGGAACTGACATTACTGAAATTTTTACAAAAATTATGGTGATGGATGAAAAGATTTTGGCAGGTGTGGCATTTATTATTTGGAGTATTTTGATTTTTGCATCGTATATGGTATGTGTAAATATTGTAAAGAAGAAAGAATTTTAAACGAATTAAGAATAAGAATATGAGTGAAATGGGCATAATTATTGAGTATTTGATAGTTATGTCTATTTTTGTATGAAAAATCTAAATATATTTAACCGAATCAAGAAAGTCCCCCACTTCAAATGCGAAGCGTATTGCGAATATTTGCTTAACTAAGGCGGAAAACTCATATATGCAGTTTTTCATTTTTTGTATTAAAGGATATAAAGCTACTGTACACACAGTACTTAGCATTTACTGCTAAGTACGTATGAAAATGTGAATTTTGCAAGTAAAAATCCATTTGCGAAGCAAATTTTGCATGGATTTTTACTCGTTACTGGTCACCTGTGAACAGTAACGATATAAAAAATGAAAATATAAGTTATAGTGAGTAAAAGATGGCATATAGTAACAGATAATGTTATAATACTAAAAGAGGAGAGGGAAAATATGTTTTAATCAAAGAGAATGTGATACATATAAAATTCGGGAGAAAGGAGAAGCTGCAAAAAAATATATAATATAAAGGATAAACAGTCAAATAGATAGTTAGGAATGTTGTAATCATTTGATATATGAAAAGTTGTATATTTTTTGCAGTAAAGGGGAACAATGGAACAAGTAATAAAAACATTATGCGGAAAAATTAGAGGAACAACCTGTCAATGGGATGGTGTAACAGCATTTAAGGGAATTCGATATGCGACCGCAGGCAGATTTGAGTATCCGCAAATGGTTACCAAGTGGGAAGGTATTTATAATGCTACGGAATATGGCAATTGCAGTTATCAGCCAAGAGCCTTTTATGACGAAGAAAAAATGCCGGAAAAAGCCTTTTATTACAATGAATTTCGCAAAGGCAGAACATATACATATAGTGAAGATTGCTTGTTTTTAAATATTTGGGTTCCAAAAGGGGCAAAGCCGAGTGATAAACTTCCGGTATTATTTTATATTCATGGTGGCGGTTTTACAGGCGGCTGTGGACATGAAAAGCATTTTGATGGACCAATATGGGCAAAAAAAGGAATTGTGGCAGTAACGATGAATTATCGTTTAGGACCAATGGGATTTGTTTGTTTGCCGGAATTAAAAGAAGAAGCAGGACATACGGGAAATTATGGTCTGTATGACCAAATGACCGCTATGAAATGGGTAAAAGCCAATATTGAAGCATTTGGTGGAGATGCAGAAAATATTACGATTATGGGACAAAGTGCCGGAGCAATGAGTGTACAACGTCATTGTATCAGTCCGTTGACGGATGGTTTGTTTCAGAAAGCAGTTATGAGTAGTGGTGGTGGTGTTCATCCAATGTTTGATGTAAGTGATACAGCGGAAAACAGATATGCATTTTGGCAAGAAGTAATGAATATTGCAGGATGTAGCACACTTGCAGAATTTCGTGCATTAGAACCGGAAAAATTATTTGAGGCATGGAATAAGGCAAAAGCGGATAACCCAAAGGCAGCAATGGCAACATTCCCATGCTTGGACGGGGAATTGCTTCCAGAACCGGCTTCTGTTATCACAGAAAAAGGCTTGCAAAAAAACATTCCATATATGATGGGTTCTACAAGTCATGATATTGTGCCGCCATATGTATTCCAAATGGCAAAAGAATGGTGTATCAAGCAAGCAAAACAAGGAAAACAGGACAGCTATTGTTGGTTCTTTGACCGTAAGCTTCCGGGAGATGAAAATGGTGCATGGCATTCCAGTGATTTGTGGTATTGGTTTGGTACATTAAAAAATGGTTGGAGACCATTTACGCAATTAGACGATATGTTATCCGATAAAATGTCTGATTACTTATGTAATTTCGCAAAAACCGGAAATCCAAATGGAGAAGGTTTACCGGAATGGACTCCAATGAAAAAGGAAGATGATTTGGTACTTCATTGTGGTGAACAAGGAATTAGTATGAGTGATGTAGATATGGAATTGCTTCATGAAATTATGCGAACAAATGTAGCAGTTGGTGAATAAATGTAAACTCCCTCACTTTATGCGTTGTGCATAGGTAGTGAGGGAGTTTTTTGTTGGTATGACAATTATTGTCGAATATAAATGCCTTGCGATTCAATAAAATCTTCCATATCTTCAAGTGCCTGTGTGTACCAATCATCACTTATGGATGTATTTTCTATTTCAGATTGTTTTTGTATCTGATTTTCTTTGTTTTCCATAATAGTAAGACTTTTCTAAAATTTTTCTCCTATTTTACCACGTTTTTATGGAAAGAAAAATAGGAAATTTTTGAATTTTCATTTTATAATGAAAATGGCTTTCTACATGATTCGTAAAAATATTATTTGTGAAATGCAGTTTGTGTAGTATAATATGTACAAAATTTAGAACTAAAATCAGTTAACTGTTCCTTTTTTTTACGAACAGTCGCTTGTTTCTCTGAATTTGGAAAAATTATAATGAAGAAAGGAACAAAGAATTATGAAATTTACGTATTGCCCACATTGTGGGGAAAAGTTAATAAAAAAAGAAATAGGAGACGAAGGTCGTATTCCTTTTTGTAAAAAATGCAGCGTTCCATTATGGGATATTTTTACGACTTGCATTATAACAGCAGTTATAAATGAGGAAAATGAAGTAGCCTTATTAAGACAGGATTATGTGACAAAAGCCTATTATGTATGTGTAGCAGGGCATATAAAGTTAGGAGAATCCGCAGAAGAAACCGTGATTCGTGAAGTGAAAGAAGAACTTGGACTTGATGTGGAAGAATTACACTATATCCGCAGTTATCCAATGGAAAACAAAGAAATGATGATGCTTGGATATAAAGCAAAAGTGAAAAAAGCAGATTTTGTACTTTCACAGGAAGTAGATTCTGCGAAATGGTTCAAATTTGAGGATGCTTTGATGCAAATAAAAGAAGGATGTATAGCATGGCAGTTAGTAAAGGCTGTGATAGAAGAAATGCAATAAGGAATGTGCAAAAGTTCTCACTTATTTTATTGTAGTGACAAAAGATATCCCAGATAATGTGCTTGCTGTTGGAAATTCTTGCAGAGTGTTTCGTTCGATTACAGAGGAAAAGAATCTGACAGAAAACTTTAGTTTTCCTGGTAAGAGAATTGTAGGAAAATACAAGATGGTTATCTTGAAAAAGAAAAATAAATGGAGTATCATAGTAGGGAATGAACGAGTAGTTTTGTTCAAAATAGAAAAGAGGAGGAAAAGTATGAAAACATGGAAAAAGAGCTTGAAACGTGTTCTTGCCGTTGCGTTAGCCGGAGTTATGGTAATTAGTGTTCCGGAATTCTCGGCAATAACGGTATGGGGTGCGAATGAGAGCAACCAAACATTGGAAAATACGAAAAATCCAAGTAGTTCCAATGAAGAATCTATAATTATATATGAAGAAATTGTAGATTTGGGAACAACAGAGACTACCGTAGGAACCGGAATTAGTTTTTTCAGCAATACTGTAACATCAAGTGTACCATTAGCAGATGGTAATCATGTGAAGTGGATTGACCGTATTGCTATTTCTGATGATGGCAAAGCATTTTATGCATTATTGGAAGAAGGGGCAGATGGTGATGGTACGAAAGATATTTTAATTGATTCTGATTACTATTCTGCAACGAATGATAACTATATAACTTTTAATTATAGTGATGGTTCAAAGGAAAGCTGCAATGTCATAACTTATACGACATTGACAAACACAGCAAATTCATTTGATACACAAAAGGTATATGATGAAATGCGAGCTGTTTATGATGCATTTGACAGAGACCATCCTGAAGTATTTTGGTTATCAGGTGCAACAACAGCTGCTTCATCGGTTAGTTATGATGGTAGTACATATACAGCAACATTTTACTTTATTTTAAAGAATCATACGGATGCGTTTGATGTTCGTAGAACGGATTATCAGAGTTCTGAGAAATTAAAAACTACAATAGAAAATAGAGATACAGCCGGTGCATTGATATTAGGTGGAAATGCGGATAAAGATGTTGTAGAGAAACTACGTTACTTTAATAGAATTTTAACAGAAACTAATGAATATAATACAATTGTTAGTGGTAAAGCGTCAGGTACCGCATCAGAAGATTGTTGGGAATGTATTAGTGCATTGGTTGGTAAAACAGGTACAGAAGGCCCGGTGTGTGAGGGATATGCACGGGCATTTAAATTTTTATGTGATAATGCCAGTATTCCATGTGTGTTAGTAGATGGGCTTGCCACAAGTGATGGTTCATCGGGCGAAGCACATATGTGGAATTATGTGCAGGTAGACGGGAACTGGTATGCAGTAGATGTTACATGGAATGACCCTGTGTTAAAGGGAGTATCTGGTGCAGACTCTGGCTATGAATGTGAAGATTGGTTTCTTTTAGGTGCAGATACAGAGGTAGCAACTGATCTTACATTTATTGTGTCACATCCGGAAAGTAATACAGCTTCTAATGGTGGCGTAGCATTTACCAATGGTCCGGTTTTAAGTAATACAAATTATGTTGGTGCTTTGATTAAAGATGTAACCATAACAAATAGTACAGTTACATATGGATATACAACATCGCCAAGCGTATCAGTCACACTTGACAGTAGTGCAACTGACACAGCAACTTATCAATGGTACAAAAAAGGAGAATCCGATACAGAAGTGGCAAATGCAACTTCTAACACATTGCCAACAGGGCTTGATGCAGGGACTTATTATTGCCAGGTAAAATGTGGTGAAGCTGTAAAAAATAGTGGAGATGTTGTTGTAAATAAGGCAGAACTTATACCAACCATTTCCGGTTCTGTAGAGAAAACCTATGATGGAACTACGGAGATAACAGAGGCAATAAGTACAACCTTATCAATTGAGCTTGAGGGATTGGTAGATGGCGATGTTGTTTCTGTAGAATCAGTAACTTATGCTTATGCAGATGCAAATGCAGGGGCTAACATAGCTGTTAATGCAACAAATCTGAAACTTAGTGGTAGTGATGTGGATAATTACTATATTAGTGAAGACGCAATTATAACTGCTAATGTAGGAACGATTAAGAAATTAAATATTACAACACTTGATGTTGGGCTAAAAAATAGTGAACTTAAATACACAGGTCAACCTCAGACAGTAGAAGTCGTATGGGGAGATAGCCGGTATGAATTGGTAGAAGGCACAGATTATACGGTGTCTGATACAACACAGACAGAAGTTGGCAATGATTATAAAGCAATTGTAACCGGAAAAGGAAATTATGAAGGAACGAAAGAATTATCTTTTGCAATTGAATATCAGTCGATGGATATGGAGAGCATAAAATATAATGGTGCTGATAAAGTTGATATGTATAACAAAGATGTTGTAATTACAGCAGATGGTTATACCATGTCTACAAGTCAGACAGGTACTTTTGAAAATGAGTATACCGTTAGTGACGAAGGCTCCAATAATGTTGTATTATATTTTAAAGAAAATGCAACCGGTTATATTACAGATAAGATAGAACTTACAGTATATATTGATAAAACAGCTCCTTCTTTTGAAGAAGAAAATTCAGGTATCCATATTTCAGATAATATTTGGAAGACATTGGCGAATAAGATTACTTTTGGACTTTTCTTTCATCAAACACAGGATGTCTCAATCTATGCAGAAGATAGTGGTTCCGGTGTCATGGAATACTATTATTATATAGATGAAAGTGGCTCAGAAAGTGTAATGTCAGCAGAAGAATTGGATAAGCTTACCTTCACTAAGGGTGCAACCTGTTCTATTGAGAAAGAGGGAAATCATGTTGTTTATGCGTATGCAGTAGATAAGGCCGGAAATAAGAGTAACTATATTTGTTCTGAAGGTGTTGTAATTGATAAAACTGCACCGGAAATTAGTGAAATAGTAGAACCGTCTAAAAAAGATAAAACCTTGACAGACAATTCAGCGAAAATCAGTTTTACAGGAAGTGAAGATGGTAATTATTATTATGTAGTATCTAAAACTGATTTAAGTGCAGAAGAAGTGGTTGCACAGGGCAAAGAAATGGATATGAAAGCAGATGACAGCAATGAAATTTCTGTTACAGATTTAAGTGCAAATTCATCCTATCAAGTCTTGATTGCAGCAAAAGATAAAGCAGGTAATTTATCAGAAGTATCAATTGTTAAATTTACAACATGCAAAACATTACCTGTTTTTGAAACAATACCAACTATTACAGGTACATATGGTCAGACGTTGGGAGAAATGAAGTTAGAGGGAGCAACAACAAGTTCCAATAATATTACAGGTAAATGGGAACTTTATTCAGAGGAAGATGCTGATGTAATGTTGCAAGCAGGTACGACAGATTCCTATAAAGTAGTATTTATCCCAAATGATAGCGAACAGTATGAAAATGTAGTAGAAGAAGTTGTGCCAAATGTTGCAAAGAAAGGCATTACAGCAACAATTACGAATGTGAGCAAGAAGTTTGGAGATGAAAATCCAACACTTGATTTTACTGTATCAAGTGATGCCTTAGTAGAAGGTGATGAAAAATCAGATTTAAGCATTACACTTTCTACAGATGCAACGAAAACTTCTAAAGTAGGAATTTATGACATTACAGGAAGTGCAAATGCGGCAAATTATAATGTGACAGTTGTAGCTGGAACTCTTACCATTACACAGGCAGAAGCACCAACTATTGCACCTTTAGAGAAAAAATATATCTATACATTAGGTTCAGATGAAAAAGCTGTTTCTATAGATATAGCAAAATTGCTTCCAACTGATAGAGGAACGACTACATATGCTTGTACATCAACAGGAGATATCCTTTCTGAGGTAGCTGTAGATGCAGGTACATTAACTTACAAAGTTGCAAAAGGAAATGTAAACGCGACTGCAAGTGTTACAATTACAGCACAAAGTAAGAATTATAAAGACATGACAGTTGTAGTAAATGTAACATTGACAGATAAAACACCAATCGCTTTACAAGAAGGAAGTAAAGTAGAAATTGCGGATGGAAACACATTAACATATGGTGAAAAGCTGAGTGCATTATCTTTTGCAGATGTGGTATTTGAAACAGCAGATGGTGAAGAAGTAACGGGTACACTTACATGGGCAAAACCGGATACAGTTCTTAATGCAGGAACACACAGTGTGGAATGGATATTTACACCAACAGACAGTGACAAATATATAGGAACAAATGGAAATGTTCTGATTACAGTTGAAAAAGCAACGCCAAATATCACGGCTCCAACAACAGAAGGAATGACATATAATCCGGCTATTACATTAAAAGATATTGTTATCAATGGAGCAGATGGAAGTTGGACTGTAGGTGACACAAAAGCAGCAGTAAACGGAACATGGAAATGGAAAGATACAACGATTGTTCCAACTGTGGGAAATAACGGATATACAGCAGTATTTACACCAGAAGATACTGTAAATTACAATTTGGTAGAAAAGACAGTTGCAGTAGAAGTCGCAAAAGCAACTCCGGTAGTAAAAGTTGCACCAATTGCTTCTGATATTATCCATGGAAGTACATTGGCAGATTCTAAACTTACAGGTGGAGAAGTTGTATATGCAACGGGTTCTGACGTTGCAGTAGCAGGAACATTTGTATGGAAAGATGCTTCTATTACACCAAAAGCAGCAGATAGTAATGTGACTGAGTATGAAGTTGTTTTCACACCAACAGATAGTGCAAATTACAATATCGTAACATGTAAAGTGACACTTGTTGTAGAAAAACAGGAATGGCCATTCAATACACCGGAAGCAAAAGCAGAAGTAGATTATGATACTGCAAAGGTATCCAATATCGAACTTCCGGAAGGATGGGAATGGACAGAAGAAGCAGCTTCTACAGAATTAAAACTGGGCGAAGAGGTTATTGTAACAGCACAATATGTTGCGGATGACAAAGATAACTTTAAAAATACAATAGTAGAGATTAAAGTTATTCGTCAGGCAAAAGCACCTTATATTGAAGGTAATGAAGGCACAATGGGCTGGGATGCAATCAAGGAAGAAATCAAAGAAACTCCAAATGCAGAAACAAGAGTTGATATGAATGGTTTCACAGAAGTAGATACAAATGTGCTGAAGCAATTAAAAGAAACTCCGGATGCAACTGTTGTATTGGTTTTTGAAAATGGTTTAACATGGACGATTAAAGGTTCTGAGATTGAAGATGAGGAATTTGATAACTACATCAATATGAGTGCAGAGTTATTTGAGAAAGAGGATGACCAAAAACCAAATATTCCACAAAATCTTATTGATGGTATTGCGAAATCCAAAGACTACAAATTCTTATCCTTAAAACACAATGGTAAATTTGGTTTCAAAGCCGTGCTTACATTGCAGTTAGGTGAAGAAAATGCCGGAAAAACCGTAACAATTTACTATTATGATAAAGCAAATGCGAAAATGGCAGAACCTGTTTCTTATATTGCAGAAGCAGGCGGAATTGTAAAATATGCATTTACACATGCTTCCGATTATGTGATTACGATTGAAGAAACTTCGGAAGAACCAAGCAATCCACAAAACCCAAGTATTCCGGAAACACCAAATACTCCGGAAGAAAAGCCAAGTGGAGACAAAACATCTCCGGATACAGGATATTATAATGTCATTCTATACTTGGCAGGTCTTTTGTCAGCTATTTCCGTTATCAGTATTGTTTTTGTGAAAAAAATAAGAAAGTAAATCATAAGAAATAAAAAAACTGTCACACAGATAAGATAGTCTGTGTGGCAGTTTTTGGCTATAGTTAGAATTTTCTACATCCCATCACTTAGTATTTTATATATTTGAAGTGGAGGACTTTCTTCATTCAGTTAAAAAATACCTGTAATAAAAATTTCTAATCCAATAATAATCAGAATAACTCCACCAGCAATTGTAGCTTTGTTGGAAAATACAGTTCCGAATTTCTTACCAAGTGAAAGTCCGGCAAAACAAATAAAAAAGGTAAGTACGCCAATAATCAATATGCAAATAAGAGCCATTAGAAAACCATATTCTGCAATTGTAAATCCTACGGATAAGGCATCAATAGAAGTTGCAATTCCTTGTACAATTAACCCTTTGAAACTTACTTCGGTTTTTTCGATTTCTTCATCCTTATTCTGAATACCGTCTTTTATCATATTTCCGCCAATGTAAGCAAGCAAAAGCAAAGCAATCCAAGGAATAAACTGTTCGAAAACTTTAAAATACTGTAAGATGGTATGCACGCAAATCCATCCAATAAGTGGCATGAGTGTCTGGAAGATTGCAAAAATACCTGCAATTCCGGTCATCCTTCTTTTTTTCATGTTTGGTTCATTCAAACCATTTGCAAGTGATACGGAAAAGGCATCCATAGCCAGTCCTACGCTAAGCATTGCACTGTTTACGAAAAATAACACATTCAACTCCATTTTGTTTCTCCTTTGTCTGTAAAAATATAGTGTAACAATAAAAAACCAAGTATAGCCGCAAAACTATACTTGGTTATAATTTACAAAATGGATAGACTTCATGCATAGCTTTACAGATATACATGAGTCTCGCAATTTAAAACAAGCCAGACCAAAATGGTCAGTATGTTGACTTGTTACGCTTATGCGCATGCTACTCCCTCACTAGGTTTTTACTATATAACTGTATCACTATTGAACAGAGGTGTCAATCATAAATTTAGAAAATTATTTTTTGAGAATAGAAATAAAAAAGTGGAAAGTAACTATCTAAAATTATATAATAAACAATTGAACGCAGAACAAACAATTCCCCATTCCAAATGCATAGAGCATTAAGTTGTGGGTAAAGGAGAAAAATGGAGGAGCCTATGTCTTTACAGCAAGAACTAAGATGTGCGATTGAAAGAATACAGAAGATGGAGCAATATTTAGATGAAGTACTAGATGCTAAAAATGTAGATGCTAATCAAATTAGCCAAGATGCGAAAGTAAGAGAAATGATACAAAAATTAAGTGATTACTACGAGTGCGGTCAATGGTTGGAAGATTATGAGAGAGATGAAAGAGGGGAATTGCCAACAGATTTAAAAAGAGGCGTATTATCCCAAGATATATTATATGATTTATTATGTGAGTTTACATAATAAATAGGCTGCTATAAACTACTGTACAGTAGTTTGTAACAGCCCTAAGTCATAAACTATATTTTTGAAAGTGTTCTATTTTTGCAAAATTTTAATTAAATTCTTCATATCTGAAATCAGTTCTTTGGAAGCAAGTTCTGCTTCATGATAAATTCGATTTGCCTTATCATAATCTTCAGCAAAAATAGCTTTAATTGCATCAGAACCGAAGCTGTGGAATTTTTTGTGTTTTTGCTCCATTGGTTTCCAAATGGCTATAAGTTCCGGATTTTTTGGTGTAATCGCATAGTAGAAATGTCCAAATCCACATTTGGAAGAATCTTGCTGTAATGGAAGGATTGTGCGGTTGTCTACTATGTTTTTCAGGTTAGCAAGCCAGCTGTCATGTGCAGTAATGGCATTTTCGATATATTTTACAAATTCCTGATTGGTTAAATCATAAAATGGGTCTTTTGTCATGCCGCCCATAATGCGTGCAGCATTGTCTAACGTTTTTTCGATACCAACAATAGGTGCTGTTACCTTAGAAAGTTTTGTGATAACATCACGCATATCGTGGGTGTCATTTCTTAATTCCATGCATTGTTCTTCAATATGCTGTGACTGTGCTTCCATTTCTGACATGGAACTGCTGATTTCCTCAGAAACTGCAGCAAGAGAAGAAATATCGTCATTTACTTGTGCAAGATGTTTTTGGTTTTTGTCATTTAATTGCCATACCGTATCAATTTTATCAGTCATTGTATTGAGTACCTCTATCGTGTGTGTGGTACTGCTATTGGTTTTTTCGGAGGCTGTTTTGATATCGTTTACAAAGCGGCCCATTTTATTGGTGAGGTTTTGTGTTTCTTCTGCAAGAGAACGAATTTCATCTGCAACAACAGCAAAACCACGACCTGCATCACCGGCACGAGCAGCTTCAATGGAAGCATTAAGTGCTAACAGATTCGTTTGGCTGGAAATGGAATTGATGCCGGAAATAACTTCATTCATGTGATTGATGACATTTAAAAGTTCATTCATATCTGTCTGCATTTCCTTAGAAACTTCAATCGTTTGATGGGAAAGCTGTTTAACATGGGTAAGTTCTTCCTGACTGGTTTCGATAGCTTTATGTACGTTGTCTGTTTCTTCAGAAGCACTAATAATGGTATTTGTTAATTCTTCATGCTGGCTGTTTACCTGACCCGCAATTGTGGAAGATTCCGATGCTGCATCTGAAATAATCGCAGTTGCATTTGCTACACTGTGAGAAAGTGTAGACATATGGTCTGTATGGTGCTTTAATGCCAAATCCAAAGAGCTGATTTCCATAACGGCATTGATGTCGTTGGAGAATGCTTTTTCAAATTGTATGCGGCCATCGTATAATCGTTTATAAATATTGCCTAATTCAGGCTGTTTAGAATAATCATTGTCTTGAAGCTGTGCAACAGAATGCACAAGACGAGCATTATTTTTGTTAAATAACATAGTCCTACCTCGTTTTCATTATTGTAAAGTATTACAGTTTCTCATTATCTACTAAAAAATGGTTTCTGTCAATGTGTTTTTCTATTTTTGCTAATTAATAAAGTAAGAAATAGTTCGGATAGATGCTGAATTTTAATTTTTTATGAAGTAAGAAAGCTTGAGGATAAAACAAATACCTAAAGTGTGTATTTTATACCGCCATATATGCAACTGGTGTGTTTGGGTATCTTCTAAAAAAATAAGATATTTTATAATACAGTTCATGGAGAGAGACTGTTATATTGCCCTAGCAGTATCGGTTTTGTATACCATTATGCACGCATTATGACATCAGAAACATTGGATAATAAAATATCAATGACGGAACGAAGATATATTCGAATTGGCAAAGAATACGACAAAGCACTTGCAGAATATAAAAAGAAAATGAATTCCTATGAGCTATTGGAGTTAAAGGAAAATGAAGAAAATATTAAGTAAGTTCTAAGTTTCATTTAAAAGGTTCTTAATAAGAAAGTGATACAATATGTATACTTCTTATGAGATGCTGTATGAACGTAGAATAAACAATCTCCTAATTCAAATGCATGAAACATTAAGTGATACGTTGTGAAATATTGATTATAAAAAGAAATAGAGAAAAGAGAATAAATTGTAACGTTTTTCAATTATGTAGCTCTAATAAACAGAGGAATGAAAAAATACAAAACAGATAATATATCATCTGGAATAGAAATTTGGAAATTTTTTGTTTTCTTATAAAAGAAATAAATCTACTTAGGAGAACTTGCGAAAAAGGATTAAAGAACAAATGAAACACAAAGAAAAACACAGGAAGAATATAAAAAAGTTGGAAAATAAAGTACATGAGGTTATGCTTCTTTTATATGGAAGCATATTGCTTGCAGTTTTGACGGGAAACGGTAATCTGTTTGGAAGCACAACCGACTGGATAAATCAACATACTGTTTTTCCGGAAGTATTTCGACAGGCATTTTATGAAAGCGGACAGCTTATCCCTAATTTTTTGTTTGATATTGGAGGGGGACAAAATGCATTTCATTTTGCATATTATGGATTTTTAAGTCCATTTATCCTGTTTTCCTATTTATTGCCATTTGTAGATATGACAGTATATATCATGGTTTTGTGCATTATTTGCTATTTTGTCTCAGGGATATTGGTATATCAATTTTTGAAACATCATTTTACAGAAAACAAGGCATTTTGCGGAGCAATATTATTTTTATCGCTTCCGCCAATTAATTACCATTTCCATAGGCATATTATGTTTGTTTGGCATTTACCATTTTTTATTTTGGCATTAATCGGATTAGACCGATATTTTGAGCAAAAGAAAAGGAGACTGTTTGTTATAAGTTCTGTCTGCATGATTTTGACAAGTTATTTCTTTAGTGTTAGTGGTTTGGTTTTCTTATTTGTCTATGCCATTTTTTGCATAATAAAACAAAATACATATAAAAGTGAAAAAAATTGGATTTGTTTTAATCTGTTTTGGAAACAAATTTTGGAAAACATCAAACTATTTTTGCTTCCGGTTATGCTGAGTGCGTTTTTTCTACTGCCAACTGCCTATGCTCTTTTGAAAAATGAAAGGTCGCATGTTGTTGAGGAAGAAGCAATTAATTTGGCAATTCCATTGTATGAAGAATATTTCTATAGTCCTTACAGCATGGGCATATCTGCGGTTCTGCTGTTTGCAGTAATAGGAAATTTGACTTGTAAAACAAAAACAAAAGCGGAATGGTTTCTTAATGTATGTTCCCTTTTTTTGCTGATGTTCCCATTTATTATGTATGTCCTAAATGGAATGTTGTATGTGAGAGGAAAAGTCTTGATTGCATATTCTATTGTGCTCCTCTATAATTTTTGTCAGTTTATGGAGCATATGGAAAAGAAAGAAATCCGTATGAAAGTTGCGATGGCATTATCCATTGCTTTTATTCTGCTATTTATGATTTTACGTACCGAAAATGAGCAGATAGGCAGGCTGCTTTTAACAGAGCTTGCAATAATATGGCTTTTCAGAAATAGGAAAAGAGTATGGTATATCTATCCGATTGTAATTGCATGTTTTACTTCCTATGCGGTAAATGCAAGCGAAACTTATGTGTCTGTAGAAGCATATAAGGGAATGTGGGAGGATGAGATTGCAGAACTGATGGAACATACAGAAGGAAATTTTTATCGGTCAAATGTAACGTATCAGGAGATGAATACGGCAAATAGAGTATATGGAGAGAATTTTCATGGCAGTTGCGTGTATTCGTCTACTTCTAACAGCCTGTATCAAAAATTTTATGAGACATATATGGGAAATAATGAAAAGTATAGAAATTGCTTTGTGGTGTCAGGAGCTAGGAATGAGCTTTTTTATAGTTTTATGGGAACAAAATATATAATAAGCAAAAATGACCCCGGATTGTATTATGAAAAAATTGTAGAGGGAGAGAGGCTCAATTTATATGAAAATCAATATGCATATCCTGTTGTATACAAAAGTTCGCAAATGATGGAGGAAGCACAGTTTGATACGATGAAGTTTCCTTATTCTGCGGAGGCTTTGATGACACATACAATTATTTCGGGTGAAGATAAGATGGAAAGGCAAGATAATAGAAATATTTCTTCTGGAATAAAACAATGCCATGTGCAGGAAAATTATACATTTATGCAAAAGAAAAAAGAACATTATACCATTCCGTTAGGAGACGAATACAAAAATCAAATTATCTATCTTACCTTTGATATTGTAAATGAAGGCAATTATCGGAATACGAAAGATATTAGTATTACAATAAATGGGATACAAAATAAGTTAACCAATGCAGCAGCACTTTATTATAATGGCAATACCAAATTTGACTATGTTATACCAATGGAACGGTGCTCAGAGCTAAAAATAGAAATTACAAAAGGAAAATACCATATTCGAAATCTGAAGATGTACACTTCAGAAATGATTTTCGAAAAATACGAAGAAGCAGATAATCTTGAGATAGACGAATATTCCAATGCAATCACTTGCAACACAATCGCAAAAGAGGGTGAATATCTTGTAACTTCCATTCCCTATGATAAAGGTTTTTTCGCTTATATAAATGGAGAAAAAGTGGAAGTAGAAGTCGTAAATAAGGCGTTTGTGGGAATAAGGCTAAAAGAAGGGGAAAATGATATTGTAATCAAATATCGTGCTCCATTCTTTCGAGAAGGGATGTTGGTGAGTTTGCTTGGGATTTTTCTGTTATTATTTGACCGATTGTCATATAGTAAAAAACATATTGTAAAGAATTACTTTTAGATATGTAACATAGAGAAAATTTTAAAGAGGAAGTAGTGAAGTACAAATGAAAATATCAGTAGTCATACCTTGCTATAATGAACAGGAAACAATTTTGTTGTTTTATGAAGAAATTAACAAAGTAACAAAAACGATGGAAGAAGAATTTACGTTTTTATTTGTAGATGATGGTTCAAATGACAATACATTATCCATTTTGATGGAATTAAGCCAAAAGGATACACGCGTGAAATATATCTCATTTTCCAGAAATTTTGGTAAAGAGGCAGCAATTCACGCAGGATTTTCGAATGTGGATGGTGATTATGTGGTAATGATGGATGCAGATTTGCAAGACCCACCTGCACTTCTTCCGCAAATGCTTGCAGATATCAAAGCGGGATATGATTCTGTTGCGACAAGGCGTGTGACAAGAAAAGGTGAACCGCGTATACGAAGTTTTTTTGCGAGAATGTTCTATTGGATTATCAATAAAATATCGGATGTCGATATTGTGGATGGAGCAAGGGATTACCGCCTTATGACTGCACAGATGAAAGATGCAATTCTTTCTATGCCGGAATATAATCGTTTTTCCAAAGGGATTTTTGGTTGGGTGGGATTTCGGACAAAGTGGATAGAATATGAAAATGTACAACGTGCAGCAGGAGAAACGAAATGGAGTTTCTGGAAATTATTTTTGTATTCCATGGAGGGCATTGTTGCATTTTCAACGATGCCATTGGTATTGGCATCCATTTTCGGACTATTATTTTGTTGTTTGTCATTTGTTATGATTTTGGTTATTACAATCAGAACGCTTGCTTTCGGTGACCCCGTAGCAGGGTGGCCGAGTCTTGTCTGTATAATGTTTTTTATTGGCGGTGTAGTGCTGTTTTGTCTTGGAATTATGGGACAATATCTAGCGAAAGTGTATTTGGAAACGAAAAACAGACCGAAGTATTTTATTCGGCAAAAGAATGTAGATTGATACAAAACTATATAGCAAAGACAGCAAAATCAAAATAAAGGTTCTGCTGTCTTTGTTAGTGATGGTAGAAGTAAGTTTCTATCTTGATTGTACTTTTGCTAGTAAGGCTTCTTGTAAAGTCTGTGAGAAGTTTATTCCCTGTTCTAACGCTATATTGTTGAGCCATGCCGGAATGGTTAGCGTTTTACGGACAGACTTCTCGAAGTGTTTTTTTGCATAGTCTTCCACATCTACACACACCATATTAACGAATGCTTCTCTTGGTTCAAGTTCTAGCTCTTTTGCAACATCATTTGTGGAGATTTCGGAAATTTGAGAAGGCTCAGGAATAGCATCTCCGTCTTGTTTGCAGGTATAAAGATAGCCGGCAAGGCATTCAATAGCCATTGTCAGAGCTTCTTCGAGAGTTTCGCCTTGTGTGGCTAACCAATTAAGGTCTGGGAATATTACGGAATAACCATTGTTTTCTCCTTTAAAAAAGCAAGCTGGATATACACTTAACATATAAAGCACCTCCTAATTTATATAATAACAGGTTGGGGCTATTTAAGTCCCGCCTGTTTTTTGATGGAATTTTCCGTACCTCTGTCAAGTTCCCTATTATGAAAAGGAATTGTGACTTTGCCGGGCTTTGTCGGATGTATGTAATTTTTATGAGAACCACGTTGGCTCTTGAATATCCATCCGTCAGCAAGGATTATTTTTTCCATCTCTTTTGGTTTTATCGGCATAGTATCAATACCTCCTTGCAACATTATTATACTGTTTAATATGCATGAAGTCAATGCGTGTTGATATAATATGCATAAAAATGATAACAATATAGTTACTGTACACACAGTACTTAGCATTTACTGCTAAGTACGTATGAAAACATAAA
>CALAST010000094.1 GCA_937889225.1 uncultured Lachnobacterium sp.
CTACGCTTATGTGAAAGCATAAGAGGTCTGCCGGTGACGGTAAGACTGCATGGAAGTTGCGACTCCATGTGAATGAGATAACTAGATACAAAACGTCGCGAAATGCGGCGTATCAATGACACAAAAATAATTTACAACATTCCACATACACGTTATACTAAATACACGTAAAAGTAGTAACTGTGGAAATGTAAGATAGGTAAAAAGATAGATTGCAAATAAATAGAAGAATAGAATAGCCACAACTGCTTTTTTGCGTAGAACGGATACGAAAGAAGTGAGAAAAATATATGCAGACAGGAAGAAAAATCCGATTGCTACCGACAGCAAAACAGGAGCAGTTGTTTTGGAAAAGTGCAGGCGTGGCAAGATGGGCATATAATTATTTTTTAGAAGAACAAGAAAAGGTGTATGAAGCGTATTTGGAGAATAGAGAAACCGGAGCACGTTTTGTCAGCGAAGGAGAGGTACGAAAGTACGTAAACAATGTACTCAAACCAACCACGCATACATGGCTCAAAGAAGTGAGTTCGAATGTGATGAAACAGGCAGTAAAAGATGCGAATGAAGCGTATCAGAGATACTTCAAAGGTCTTTCGGATAAGCCAAACTTCAAATCAAAACATAAAAACGAACCAAAGTTTTATGTGAATTATGAATCGTTAAAACGAAAACCAAGCGGATTTCAAGGGGAAAAGTTAGGACTGGTAAAAACAGCCGAACCGCTTCCGAAATTGGCAAAAGGAGAGCATTATTCGAATCCAAGAATATCCTTTGACGGAAAATACTGGTATCTTTCGATAAGCTATGAAGTAGCAAAACAACAGGAAGAATTAACGGAAGAAAGTCTTGGAATCGACCTTGGCGTAAAGGAACTTGCCGTTTGTTCGAATGGAGAACGCTATAAAAACATCAATCAAACAAAACGTGTAAAACAGTTGGAGAAAAAGTTAAAACGAGAACAACGAAAACTTTCCCGAAAAATAGAAGCCAACATAAAAGAATATAAAGTGGTTGGAAAAAAGCGTTATCCTATTTGGAAGCGAGCATTAAAGGAATGTAAGAATATCCAAAAACAGAAACAGAAAATTCGTTTACTATATCGAAAACTAACGGGAATCCGAAATAATTATTTGCACCATATCACAACAGAGATAGTGAGAACCAAGCCATCTCGAATTGTAATGGAACACTTGAATGTAAAAGGTATGATGAAAAACAGACATCTTTCCAAAGCAATCGCACAACAGAAGTTTTATGAATGTAAGAGAATGCTACAATATAAATGTAAAAAATACGGAATTGCATTTGTAGAAGCAGACCGCTGGTATCCAAGTTCGAAAAAATGTTCTTGTTGTGGGAATATGAAGAAAGATTTAAAATTAAAAGACCGCATCTATAAGTGTGAAAGATGTGGGTTAGTCCTAGACAGAGATTATAATGCAAGTATTAATTTAGCAATGTATCAGTTGGTATAAGTTGAAAAACAGATACGAGAAACAGTACCTATCGCTACTGGGGAATGAACGCCTGTGGAGTGTTACATTAAACGAAAGTAGCCGTGGCAAAATCGGACACGAAGAAACAGGAAGTCTGTATTGTGAAAGCAGACATAGTATAAATTTGTGTAAATTTGATAAAATTTGTACCTATTTATCGTAGCGGATGATAATGCATGGGCAGGTTATTGGAGCAGAAGAATTGATGAAAAGAATCGATTGGTCTATAAAATAGTAGATAATACAATTCGTATAGCTCAATGCAGAACACATTATGGAGATAAGTAGTTGCATGAAGATGACAATGGAAATTTTGCCATATATTTTAAATTTAGTACAATAAAATAGTAAAATAATAGCATATTTCACAATGGAATTTGTGCATTATTCTAAAAAAGAGATATAAAAAGCAGAATAAGTAAAGTAGATTAGAAGCAGGTAACGAAGCAAATTGCGAATATTCGCTTTACTTGATTGAAAATGCCACCACATTAAAGCCTCAAAGAGAAAATGAAGTTTTGACGTGATGGCATTTTTATTTAGGGGTGTAAAGTGATGCTAATTTATGAAATCAGTTTTAAAATTAGGAGAGGCAAGTGTCTGATAAATCAGTTTTAAAGAATTTTCAGCAAAAGTTCTTAGGTATAGCTTATCACGAAATGTCGAGCCATATAGTATAATGCCGGTTATCGTTGCATTTATATATGCATAACAAAAGTCATTATCAAGTTCTGTGGAGATACATCTTTCTTGTTTTCCTTGTTCTACGATTGCGTAAAGCAATTGAAATGCTCCTTTGGAGAGGAGACTGTCTATCATTTCAGGATGTTCTGCAATGACAGTCCAGCATCTTGCAAGGATGCTTCGTGAGTTTGATTCTAAATATTCAACCATGACATCTATATAAATGTTTAATAATTCAAAAGTACTTTTTTTGTTGAGATAAGGCTCTATTTTCTGTATCAAAAGATTTTCCATTTGTCGTCCAATCAATATAGCAATAAGCTGTTCTTTTGAGGAAAAATGATGATAAAATCCGCCTTTGGAGATGTTTGCATGTTTACAAATCTGGTCGACAGATAATTTTTCATAAGAACTGTCTTGCAAAAGAGTTTCAGCTGTAGAAAATATATGTTCATAGGTTTGCTGTGCTTGTTGGGCTCTTGAAGTCATGATGTTTCCTCCATTTTTTCGGATATCATTACTGTTGATTTCTGTTTAAGCAGTAGTTCAATATTAGTATTGTACCAATATTTTTTTGAAAAAGCAAAAAGTATTATATTTAGATTTTTAAATAACGTGAGTTCGACAGATTAAAAAAATATGTCCTAAAGCATAGTTTATACTGCAGAAACAAGATATTTGAAACGTTTTTATATGTTTTAATATACCATTTTCCTCAAATATTTTTAGTTATCGAACTCAGGTTAAATATGAAAAAATGCAGCAATATCTTGACGATACATGGTTATTTCTGATAGTATAATTATACCGACTATAGTCGGTGAAAATATATTATGTACCTTTATCAGGAAAAGAAGGGAGAATAAGGAAACAATGGCACAATTCGTAAAACTGAATCCATCAGCTGTAAAAGAGCTTCGAAAAATCAATCCGGCACTTGTCAGCTATAATGTGGAAATGACTGAGGTTACAGGAGGTACGTTCTGGAAAGCGTATACACCAGAGCAGATTGCAGGTACACAGGAAGTTCCACCACCAGATTTTAGTAAAGGTTTGGGCGCAATGCATCAATGGTATGACCCAATTGATACAACAAATCCAAAATTGATTAAATTAGCAAAGGCACTTGGACCTGTATGGGTACGTGTATCCGGAACATGGGCAACCAAGACATATTATGATTTTGAAGGTACAGGCGTAGTACCGGAAGGATATCAGAATCGCTTAACAAAAGAACAATGGATTAATTTATTAAACTTTGTAAAAGAAATCGGTGGAAAGTTATTAATTTCCGTTGCAAACTGTGAGGGCTTACATGCGGCAAATGAACCATGGAATCCAAGTCAGGCAGAACAGCTTTTCAAACTTAGTGTAGAGCATGGTGTGCCAATCAATGCAGTAGAATTTACAAATGAACCAAATATGATGGAAGGAACAGGTTTCCCGAAAGGATATATACCGGCAGATTTCCGTCGTGACCAAGATTTATTCCATAAATGGGTTCGTGACAATTATCCGGATGTAGTGGTAGTTGGTCCTTGTACTTGTGATCCGGAAGCTATGAAAGATGCAAATGGTAGCGACGAAGATAGTTCTGGTGGTGCTGGTATTGCAGATATTTTACCAAGTTGCACAACCGGTGATTTAATGGATGGCTGTACAGAAAAAATCGATGTATTTAGTTATCATTATTATAATGGTGTATCTGAACGTATGGCAGCGATGTGTCCATCTATGTTTACACCTGCTTCTGAAGCAACTTCCGAAAGCTATTTAGGCATGGCAGGTATGTGTGCAAGAGTATTTGCTCCATATCGCGATAAATATTGTCCGGGTGGAGAAATGTGGGTAACAGAATCCGGTGATGCAGGTGCAGGCGGACATACATGGGCTTCTACATACTTAGAAGTACAGCGTGAGTTGAATGAATTTGCAGATTTTGCAACCGTGACAAATGGTGTTATTTTCCATAATACATTAGCATCTTCTGACTATGGATATTTAAAACATGGCACATTTGACCCACGTCCAAGCTATTTTGCAGCACTTTTATGGAATCAGCTTATGGGCGAAACTGTTTATGATTCCGGTGAAGAAATTCGTGAAGGGGCTCATGTATATGCACATTCTCGTAAAGATGGAAAAGAAGGTGTTGCTTACTTAGTAATTAACAACTCCAAGACAGATGTGACAACCGTAGAACTTCCAAAAGAAGCAGTTCGTTATACACTTGATGGCAATGGAAATATGCGTTCGCCAATTATGTATTTAAATGGCAAAGCATTGACATTAGGTGAAAATGATGAAATTCCGGTTATGGAAGGCGAAACAGTAGAAGCAGGAACAGTAGAAGTAGCACCGGGTTCTTGTACATTCTTTGTTTTATAATCGAATATTTATTTTCTGAAAATATAGTTTAATATAAAGTGCCGAAGATGCTCCCACCTTGATAGATGGTGAGCACCCTCGGCACAGTTATCGTTTATACGTCAATCATTTCAAGTTACTGTACACTCCGTATCCAGTAACTAGTAAAAATCTATGCTAAATTTGCCTCGTAAATGATTTTTACTTGCAAAATTTACGTTTTCATACATACTTAGCAGTAAATGCTAAATACTGTGTGTACAGTAACCATTTCAATTCTATCAAAACTGTGGAATTATATTTTATCTTGGCACTATCTATCATTGTGTGTTATAATCCATAAATAGGTAAACCTCTAAAATGGAAGATTTATCCACTAGACAATAATCTCTAAATTTTAGATAATACTTTAGATATAAAACATAAAAGGAGACGAAGTATGAAAATAACAACAGATGTGAAATATATTGGTGTAAATGACCATAAAATTGATTTGTTTGAAAGTCAATACAAAGTGCCAAATGGTATGGCATATAATTCTTATGTAATATTGGATGAAAAAATTGCAGTTATGGATACTGTAGATGTGAATTTTACAGAAGAATGGATGGGAAATCTGAAAGATGTATTAGGTACAAGAAATCCGGATTACCTGATTGTACAGCATATGGAACCGGACCATTCTGCAAATATTTTGCATTTTATGGAAACTTATTCGCAAGCGGTTGTAGTGGCATCCAATAAAGCATTTATTATGATGCAGCAGTTTTTCGGTCATGGATTTGAGGACAGACGTATTGTAATAAAGGAAGGGGATATGCTTTGTCTTGGAAAGCATACCCTTACTTTTGTTGCAGCACCAATGGTACATTGGCCGGAAGTAATAGTAACGTATGATGATTGTGATAAGATACTTTTTTCGGCAGATGGATTTGGTAAATTTGGAGCATTGGATATTGAGGAAGATTGGGCATGCGAAGCACGTCGTTATTACTTTGGTATTGTGGGAAAATACGGTATGCAGGTACAAAAACTTTTGGAAAAAGCACAAAAGTTAGATGTGCAAATCATTTGTCCACTTCATGGACCGGTTTTAACAGAAAATCTGGGATACTATTTAAATTTGTATCATATCTGGTCATCCTATCAGGTGGAAACAGAGGGAATCGTGATTTCTTATTGTTCCATTTATGGAAATACAAAGAAAGCAGTAGAACTTTTGGCTGAGAAATTGAAAGAAAAAGGCTGCAAGAGAGTAGTAGTAAATGACTTAGCACGTTGTGATATGACAGAAGCAGTAGAAGATGCATTTCGTTATGGAAAAATGGTACTTGCATCACCAACCTATAATGGCGATGTATTTCCATTTATGAAGGAATTTTTAAACCATTTAACAGAACGAAATTACCAAAACCGTTTTGTTGCATTTATGGAAAATGGTACATGGGCACCAACTGCAGCTAAATTTATGGCAAGAGCATTAGAAAACAGCAAAAATCTTACGTTTGCAGAAACAAATGTTATTATTTATTCCACATTGAATGAAGAAAATAAAAAACAGATTGAAATGTTGGCAGATGAATTATGTCACTGACATTCCAACGGCTAAAGCAAGTTGGGTTCTTATGTACGTCAACTTCCAAATATACTCGAAAGCATATAAGACTAATTGAGTTCCATAAGACTTTCACTACCAAAGATACCTTAGTTTTACAAAAATATCTAGGTTTTTGTGCTATCTATCCCACACATAAATGAGTGGGATAGATAGCACATTTATTGTAAACATATCTTTCTATATAAATGAAATTAGGGAATTCAGTATAATTTGTACATATTTTGGAAAAGATATCTCTATAAAAAGATGTGTATGATAAGTGAAAATAGGGTTACTGTACAAACAGTACTTAGCATTTACTGCTAAGTACATATGAAAACGTGAATTTCTAGTGTTGATTTACGGAATACTATTTTCAATCGAATACACATCTCAAAAAGGAGATATTAAAATGACTTACTTAGAAATTGAAAAGGTAACCGGCAGGGAAATTTTAGACTCCAGAGGAAATCCGACAGTAGAAGCGGAAGTGACACTTGCAGATGGCACAAAAGCAAGAGGAACTGCACCAAGTGGGGCATCCACAGGAATTTTTGAAGCATTGGAGCTTCGAGATGGAGAACAGAACCGCTATCGTGGAAAAGGAGTAAAGAAAGCAGTACAAAATATCAATACCATAATTGCAGATACTATCGTAGGAATGGATGCTTCGGATATTTATGCGATTGATAAAGCGATGATAAAGGCGGATGGAACGAAAGATAAGTCGCATTTAGGTGCAAATGCCATTTTAGCGGTATCCATAGCAACAGCAAGAGCAGCAGCAAATGCGTTGGAATTGCCATTGTATCGTTTTTTAGGTGGTGTTTCTGCGAATCGTCTCCCTGTTCCTATGATGAATATCTTAAATGGTGGTGCTCATGCCTCTAATACGATTGATGTACAGGAATTTATGATTATGCCGGTTGGAGCTTGTTGTTTTAAGGAAGGGCTTCGTTGGTGTGCAGAGGTATTTCATACACTTGCTTCTATATTGAAAGAGAATGGTTTATCCGTAGCAGTAGGAGATGAAGGTGGTTTTGCACCGAATTTAAGCAGCGATGAAGAAGCGATTCAGTATATTATGGAAGCAATCAAAAAAGCCGGATACAAACCGGGAAAAGATTTTTATATTGCAATGGATGCAGCAGCAAGTGAATGGAAAGGTGAACAAAAAGGCGAATATAGATTGCCAAAAGCCGGAATAAGATTCACATCCGACACATTGATTGAACATTGGAAAATGTTAGTAGACAAATACCCGATTATTTCGATTGAAGATGCATTGGATGAAGAAGATTGGGGGGGTTGGAAAAAGCTGACAAAAGAACTTGGTCATAAAATACAGCTTGTTGGAGATGATTTATTTGTAACGAATACGGAACGTCTTGCGATGGGGATTCGAAATCATTGTGGAAATAGTATTTTGATTAAGTTAAACCAGATTGGGACGGTGTCAGAAACATTAGAAGCCATTAAGATGGCACATAGGGCAGGATATACAGCGATTTCTTCTCATCGTTCCGGAGAAACGGAAGATACCACGATTGCAGATTTGGCAGTTGCTTTAAATACAGGGCAGATTAAGACAGGTGCACCAAGTCGTTCCGAGCGTGTGGCAAAATATAATCAGCTTCTTCGGATTGAAGAAGAACTTGGAGAAGCAGCAAGCTATCCAAGAATGGATGCGTTTCAGGTGCAGGCAGATTGTAATTGTTAATGTGACAATCATGTGAGTTTGATAAAAGGAAGATTGTTTATCCTGCGTTTAACCTAGAGTTATTTAGAGTAAATAATAAAATAGACCTTGTAGATGGGAAAACTCCTTTTTACAAGGTCCTTTATTTTATATGGGAACATAGTATCTGTTTTATTTATTGCAATGCATAATGCGAAGAATAGGAAATTAGTTACATTATCACATGGCAGACACTTGTAAGATAAGACTATTCATATCAGTACCATCTAACATAACTTCAAAATTATAAACCGGCTGATAAAATCCTTTTGTGTCAATTTGATAGGTGATTTCACAGGAAACGATTTTTGCTTTTAAAGGGAGGTTATGTTCAAAATAGCCGTTAGAAGAAAACTCCCCATTCATCAATTTTTCATACGCTTCCATAGGCGAAAGTATGGTTTCCGTTTTGTATGGCTTATATTGCACTAAGTTGTTTTGAATTTCACAAATTGTATTTTCACTTGTATATTGGCATCGTAAAGTGCCGCCAAATTTTGTCTGATTTGTACGCTCTACTGTAAAGCTGTGCCAACCGTCTTTTTCATAAGCGAATATGGCATTTTCAGGAATGGAAATTCCATAAAATGCTAATGCCTCTCGAATAGTTGTTTCATCTGCTTTTGCAGGTTCTGTCTCATCTATTGAGATTTCGTGGAAACGATAGCTTCCATCATAAAGAGAAACTTCTAAAAAATGACCGGAGGCATTATTCATAAAATATGTTTCTTCATCATAATAGTGAATATTCATTCCATCCGCATGTCCGGCTCGCTCCATAAAAGCGTAACCAAATGCATCGCAGGTTTCTTTCGTAAGCGGTGTTGTTTGGCAAATGAGGACTTCGGGAGAGGTATCGCTTAAGTGTGTAGACAAAATCCATTCTACATTTGAGGTATTGATACGATACGTTGGTGCATAAGGCAGATTTCCATATTCTTTTACTTGATAGGCGATAAAAATTCCACCAATTACGGCAATTGTAGCGACAGGAACAACACTTGCTCCAATCAGTTTTTGGGTCATTTGTCGTGTCTCTTTTTTAAATGGAAGAATATCCTCGTGCGGATAGGAAAATGTATAGTATTCGATTTTGGGTGGTCGATTTTTTAAAGTAAGCAGAAATAGTATCATGCTATACCCAATGAAATTTCCAAGCGTATTCGTAAACAAGTCATCTACGTCGAAAAGCCCTCGTTTTAAAAAGGATTGTGCTAATTCAATGAAAAGGGATGTGCCAAATCCGGTGCTAAATGTGAGTAAAGGGTTTTCAAATTTTTTAGATAAGAGTGGAAGTAGGAATCCGAGTGGCACAAACATAGCAATATTTAAAAGCAAATTGAGCCAGCTTTTTATTGAAAAATTGTTCCACGCCTCTATCCATCCGGAAAAAAGATGAAAGTTAAATCCACCGCCATAACCACCACGTAAAATTGTTGCAGAAAGAAGTACGGCTATGTAGGCAACAAAGATTAAAAGCAGCAAAGTTTTTTTCATAGGGAAAGCCTTTGTTCCTTGATACTTAGCTTCAAAACGTTTTTTTGTAAAAAGCAATATTATACCGCAGAGAAGAACTGCAAATATTGCTAAAAACAGGGCATCTTTTAAGTGATTTAGTATAAAAATAATGAATTGGTTCATGGTTTGAAGTATCTCCTTATCGTTTTTTGCAAATATGTTCTTAATATATTTTAGCCGAATCAAGAAAGCGGTTATTCGGTTGTAACGTTATAAAAATAACATGGAAAGTATTGGATAAGCAACTCTTTTGGTGAATTTTAAGAATTTCTTAAGGCATTTTACAATAACGAAATTTACATCTTAAAATTAAGAATAATTTTGAAATTAGGAGTTGACAGTATAATTATCTTGATGTAGTATTATACTATAAGAAGTGGTTTTGAAAACTACATTTAAAAGTTTGTGAAACTGAAAAGGAGGTTTATTATGCAGATAACAATAAGAGAACCGGGAAGTGCAATTACGCATTGTATAGGGATGATGCTTGCAATATTTGCATCTGTGCCATTATTGATGAAAGCAGGGCTTTCTGAAAATGTATCTTGTATCGCTTCGTTTGCTATTTTTATAATTAGCATGGTTTTATTATATGGTGCAAGCACTTTGTATCATTCTGTAAATTTAAAAGGAAAAGCGTTGAAATTATTTAAGAAAATCGACCATATGATGATTTTTGTGTTAATTGCAGGTACTTATACACCGGTATGTGTCATGGTTTTAGGCGGTAAAATGGGATATTCTCTACTGGCATTGGTGTGGGGAATTGCTATTGTGGGGATGATTATAAAAGCTTTTTGGGTTACTTGTCCGAAATGGTTTTCTTCCATGATATATATTGCAATGGGTTGGGTATGTGTTTTGGTGTTTAAACCATTGTGGAATGCAATGCCGCATAGTGCATTTCTTTGGCTATTGGTTGGTGGCATTATCTATACAATTGGTGGCGTGATTTATGCTTTGAAATTGCCTGTGTTTAATGCAAAACATAAATATTTCGGAAGCCATGAAATTTTTCATTTGTTTGTAATGGGAGGAAGCATCTGTCACTTTATTTTCATGTATTTTTATGTGATATAATGTGAACACTTAGTGAATACGAGCGAAAGCGAAGTATGAACTTAGTGAGAACATATGCCCTTGTGGTATAATGTGAACACTTCCCCAAGGGATTTTAGAACTGTCTTATGAGAAATCATAAGGCAGTTTTTTTGTGTATAAGTTAAGATATGACCTATTTTTAATAAGGATAAAAATTGATTTTTTGTAGCTTTTAATTAACGTGTTTCATTGTCAAATTCGTGTTAATTAAGTCTTATTGACAAAAAACTGTATTAATTGTATAATACAGTTAGGAAAAGTGTATTATACAATTAATACAGTAAGGAAATATCGTAGATACCAGTCAAATTCCGGGCGGATATGGAATTTATAGCTTTACTTTTGATGAAAAAAAGGAAACTGTTGATACGGATAGTCTCAAAATGGTCTATCCGCTTAATCCAGACATTACATTTGTTTCTTTGGAAAAGGATGTAAAAGGAGAAAATATTCTGATGTTTACAGAAGAAGATGGACAATGTTATTTGACCGTTATTGATATGAATACCATGGAAACCAAGCAGAAAATTGCTTATGCACCGGATTTGGAAGAAGATAAAACAAGATGTTATTGGATTTATGAGGATTTTATTATTGCACAGTATTTGTATGAAAAAGCGGTAGTGATTTCGATAGATGAAGCAGGTGTGTATCATGTGGAATTTACGATAGATGTGTCCGATGAACAAAAGGCGAGGATATCAAGTGAAGAAGAAATGGATTCACAAGAAGTAATCATAGATAAACAAACAATACATCCGCTGGAATGGATATCGAGTACGATGACATTTGACTGGAATGGGGAACAAATTCTGCTTAGTGATTCTTTAGTAGAAAAGACATACTATCGGGATAAATGTGGAATTTATTTAGCTGTATTTGATAAAAATGGGATGCAATATTATGGAGAATATACGTATAGTCTCGATACAGGAGAGGACACTAGTGATTATTATAATTACAACTGCAGACCAACGGATGCAGATAGTCTGATAGTAAGATGGAATAAAAATTTATAGATAGCTGGTTGTCTGTTGATGATGAATAGATTGTATGAAATATGCGTTCCTAGTATTTTTTTGCGAAGTAAGTTTATAGAAAACATATATTTGGAAAGGAAGTGATGAAGTGATTTCATTTGAATATTTTGTGATGCAGGATGGAAGCCCTATCTATATGCAGATTCTGCTTTATATTAAGCGTGGAATTATAGCAGGCATCATAAAAGATGGAGATGAGCTTCCATCAAGGCGTGTTTTATCTGCAACACTTGGGATTAATCCGAATACGGTGCAGAAAGCCTATAAACTTTTAGAGGAAGAAGGACTTATTGCATCGAGAGCAGGTGCAAAAAGCTATGTGGTGGTGACGGAGATGAAATGGAAAGAAATAAGAACGGAACTTTTGGAAGATGATGCAAAAATAGCAGTAAATTCTTTAAAATTAATGGGAGTAAGTAAGGAAGAAGCCCATGCCTTAATTGAGAAATATTGGGACTAATTATGAGCAAGTAGTGAATGCGGATTGCGAATATCTGCTTGATTTTATAGAGAAGTGCAAAAGTGGAGGTTAAAAAGACATGAAAAAATATACATCTGTTTTTAATATAATAACAAGAAGTTCCATTTATAAAATACTGGTGCTCTTAATTATAATGTCGGTTGTGGAAGTTGGATTATATACACATCAAATGAATACCATGTTAGAACGGTATGCACAGATGAGTGATAGGATGGACGATAAGCAGAATTATGAATCTGAGTTCATGCAAGAATCGGGAGAAACACAAAATGAACAGAGTCTGCTTGTTACAATGGAAGATATGTTTCAGATTAGCCATACAACTAAAGTTTTTGCTATAACGTTTGTGTTAATTTCTATTCTTTTGTGTCTGACAGGCTGCAATTTTGGAAGCCGGCAGGATTATATATGGAAGCGACTGCAAGTGAGTGAGAAAACGGTGTTTTTTATACAGGTATTATATAATTGTCTTATTCTGATATTGTTTGTGTCGGTACAGATTATTGTGGCATATGGATTATGCAATTACTATGTGTCCATTGTACCGGAAGGTGTTACAAATCAATCTATATTTTTAGCTTTTTATAGAAGCGTTTTTTTACATAGTATTCTTCCATTAGAGGCAAGTTTGAAGTGGCTAGCAAATATTTTGGTAATGTTGGCATTGGGATTTGCTACTGCAATGTTTCCATATAAACAGCGAAGACGAAAAATGTCGGTACATATGATTTTGATGTTAGGAGTTACATTAATGTTTTTCCTATCCGAATTAGGTGAATTTGAAACGAATGCGATGTTGATGCTTTGGTCTGTTTGTATGGCAGGTATTTGTTTGTGGCAGATATTACGGGACAAGGAGGGATTGCATGAAGGATAAATTAGCACGTATTACACCTCTTGGAATAAATTTAAATGGAGAAATTACCTTTTTTTCAGGAGTGTTGGCGTTCGGGATATTTGATAGCTTGTCAGTTTTGGGAACATATTTTTATGTGTTGGACGGATTTTATGCAACAGACAGAAGTGGAAATCGATATTTGCTTGAAAATCTGATTATGCCACCATTTGAAAATTTTGTAGATGACAGTTATAAGGGATTTATTGTTGCAATCATCTGTATGGCGGGGCTTGCGGGATACCATTATTTTTATTATTATCAGGAAAGTAAAGCTATTTATTTAATGAAACGTTTACCAAGAAAAAGCGAATTACATAAACGCTGTTTAGGTGTACCAATTGTTGGGAGTGTGGTGATTATAGTAACAGCAATATTTTTATATGTCGTATATTATGCAGTTTATCTGTTTATTACACCATCGCAATGTTTGATGTATTAAGTGAAGCAGGATGTAATAAATTGCAAGGATAATTTATATACATAGAATTTTGTTATAAAACTAAGTAGGAAGTGGGTTATGAGCAAGTAGCGAATGCAGATTGTGAATATCCGTTTGACATAAGGAAAGATATGTATTTTTGTAGAAATTAAGTAATGAGAAAATAGCATAAATTGTGGGAGGAATATATGCTGGAATTGAAAAATGTAAGTAAGACATATTTAGGTAAAACAAAGGCTTTAGATAAAGTGAATTTATCATTGCCAAAAGGTGAAATCATAGGATTATTTGGGGAAAACGGTGCAGGAAAAACAACACTTATGAAGTGTATTTTAGGATTTTGTAAGTATGAGGGAGAGATTCTTTTAGACGGTGCACTAATAACCACAAAAAATATTGCAAAAATTTCATTTGCGACAAGTGAACATTCTTTTTTTGGAAATTTAACTCCAAAACAGCATCAGGAGTTCTATAAGGAACATTTTCCAAATTTTTCAGATAAGCGTTTTCGTATATTGATGGAATTTTTTGAACTTCCGATGAACAAAGTGCTTCGCAGTTTTTCAACAGGACAGAAAAATCAATTTGAAGTGATTTTAGCACTTTGTCAAGGTGCGGAATATATTCTGATGGATGAGCCATTTGCAGGAAACGATGTCTTTAATCGGGAAGATTTTTATAAGGTATTGTTGGGAATTTTAGAACCGCATGAAACGGTACTGCTTTCTACACATTTGATAGAAGAAGTGCAGGAATTTATCGGACGAGCGATTTTGATTCGCAAAGGTGAGATTGTTGGAGATGTTTCCATGTTGGAACTGGATGAAAAAGGCGAAGATTTGATGGGATTTATCAAAAAGACGTATCATTATAGAGCTGACAGAGTCGGAAAGGCAATTAGCGAATTGGAATGGGAGGAGTGAAATGCATGAAAAAATCATTACTACTGTTTTTGAGTGTATGGATTTTAGCAGTTGGTGGATGTATTTATATACAAGCAACGCTTTTTCAAGCACGAGAAGATGTGAAAATCACAGAAACCATTCTTTATGGTGATAAGTTAGTAGCAGAAGGCGTGACAGTTACGCAGAAAACGAAATATAGTGAATATTTGCATTGGGATACCACTTATAAGATTGGGGAACAGCCACAGGTGATGACAGAAAGTCAGTTTTCAGAAATGCGATTAGAAGATAATCCATTGACTTCGTTTGGGATTACTTTGGAAGTGGATTATGAAACAAGCAGATATCCGCATTTGATTGAGGAAAAAGATTATACGGGAATGAGCTATGCATTTTTGGAATTAGCAGAGGAGACACCAAATGGAGAAAGTCGACAGAAAACAATATATCTGAAAGATTATATGGAGTATTATCCCATTAATGTCATAATAAATTTACCGGAAAATATTAATATTGATACTACAGCTTTGGTGGGAACAAGTGCAAGTTCGATAGGAGAAAGAGGACTTCTAGGAGAAGCGGAGAATCAGGGAGAAAGTGAGATAGAGATACAAATAGAAGATGTTGCAGATTATAAGAAAGAGGGAATTATAGGAGCCATTGGAGAGGATGTAACTGAGGATACAGTAGAAACTTCTCTAGGAAATAATCAAACGGATTCGATTGCACAAAAATTTTCAGAATGTATTAAAATTCCGGTATTGGATGAAGAAATGCGTCATATCGAAGTGAGTAAATCAGAAGATGGAACAGTTGCCAGTTCTGGTAGCAGTTGGGTAGAAGGAAAGGATTCCTTTTATTTTACCACATTTCATACGTATACGGATAAGGCATGTTATTTTACCTTTGATACACATACTCAGCATGGAAATCGGATAGATATTAGCCATATGCCGGATGGCTATGGAATTTATGCATTTTCTTATGATAATAAAAATAATAGTATAGATGCGGATAGTCTGAGAAATGTATATCCTCTAGAAGCGGAAGTACATATTCTAAATCTGGAAACAGATGCAGAAAATGAACATTTGTTGCTTTTTACGAAGAAAGATACTGATTATATGCTTACGGTAATCAATATTGAAACAATGCAGGTAAAGCAAGAGCTTGTATTTGAAGAATATCCAAAGAGTATGGTAAATTTTTCAAATGAGCAAAATGGGGAGAAAATAGGAAACAAAAAAAATGACCAAGGAGGAGAGAATATAGAAAGTGCCGAAAATACAGAAACAGTAGAAAATAATGTACAAGAGGAACTTACCGAAGATTACACACCGCAATTTTGGATGTATGATGACTTTTTTATAATACAATATGAAGAAAATACCCTTACCATTGTTACCAAAAATAACGAAATGGGCATGTATCAAGTAGAATATACTGTGAAATGGGAGAAAGATAGTCCGCTTGTTACAACAGAAGAATTAGCATGGGGAGATTGTCATTTTAATTGGAATGGAAAAGAATTGGTGATGTGTTCCTCACTTTATGCTGTAGAAACCATTTTTAAAGAATGTGGCTTTTTTATAAGTGTATTCGACGAAACAGGGCTTATTTTTCTAGGTAGATATGACAGTAGCTTGAATACAGGAAGTTATAGTGATGAGGAATATGATACTTTTGCACAGACATATGATATTGCAACAGAGAGCTATTATTATATGTATGAATGCCAGCCAAGAAGGCAAAATCAGTTGGATGTGAGTTGGTAAGATTAGTAGTTTTTTAATAAATTTTTTAGATGTTTTTGTTATATGCATATACTATAAGTGAGCAAAGGCTCATTAAGTGTAAGTGCATTGCTACTTTGAGTGCAAACCTTAATGTAAGTACATATATGTATCCATAATAGAATGATTTTAAAACAAACAGGGTATAGACTCAGATTTCTGTGTGATATACCCTGTATACTTTTTGTGATTTATTCCATGATAAGATATTATGGATAAAAAGTGGTGCAGATTCTATTGCAGATAAAGAACTTACAACACCTTCGATAAAAACTCTCTTGCACGTTCCGTCTTAGGATTTGAGAAAAATTCTTCCGGTGTGCCGCTTTCCATAATTTTCCCTTCATCAATAAAGAGAATACGGTTTGCAACTTCTCGTGCAAAGCCCATTTCATGCGTAACAATCATCATGGTAAGCCCTTCTTTGGCGAGGGCTTTCATCAAATCCAATACTTCGCCAACCATTTCTGGGTCGAGGGCACTTGTTGGTTCATCAAAAAGAATCACATCCGGATTCATAGCAAGGGAACGAACAATAGCAACACGTTGTTTTTGTCCGCCGGAAAGTGTGGAAGGATAAACATCTGCTTTATCTTCTAAGCCAATGCGTTTTAATAAATCAAGAGCCTGTACTTTTGCATCTGCTTTTATTTGTTCTTTTGTTGTTGTAATTGGAAGCATAGCTTCTTTTTTATCAGCAGATTTAAAGATATTTGTAAAACTATGGATAGCATTTTTGCGTTTGGTATTGCGAAGTTCTTCAAGCTGAACTAAAACAGGAGCAAGCATAATGTTTTCGATAACGGTTTTATTGTTAAACAGGTTAAAATGCTGGAATACCATGCCCATTTTTCTGCGGTGGATATTGATATTGACATTGATATCGGCAATATCTACACCGTTGAAAATAATCTGTCCGCCATTTGGGTCTTCCATACAGTTTAAGCAACGCAAAAACGTACTTTTTCCGGAGCCAGAAGGACCGATAATGCAGACAATATCGCCTTTTTCAATTTTTACGCTAATGCCATTTAGTACGTTTTTGTTACCAAAGTCTTTTTTCAAATTAATTACGTCGATCACTTTTTCTCAGGCTCCTTTCCATAAGTTTAATTCCAAGACTGATAATGAGAACCAGTACAATGTAAATAAGTGCCATAACGATGTATGGAACCATAAATTCATAACTGTTTGTTCCAATTAAGTTAAATGCGACATAAAGGTCAGTTGCACCTACGAAACTTACAACGGAAGTTTCTTTTACAAGTGCGATAAATTCATTTCCCAAAGTAGGGAGAATATTTTTGATTGCCTGTGGAATAACAATTTTTATCATAGTTGTTCCGAAACTAAGACCCATCGCACGACCAGCTTCCATCTGTCCGCCATCTACGGAAAGAATACCGCTTCGCATAATTTCTGAGATATAAGCCGCACTATTTAATCCAAATACTAACATGGATACTTCTACACCTGACATACGAAGTCCCAAAATAGGAAGAAGTACATAGTAGAAAATAAGAAGCTGTACAACAATTGGTGTTCCACGGAACATGCTGACATAAAAACCACAGATGCTATTTAAAATACGTGGCAGAGGTTTATGTTTTGGAATGACATTTACTGTTGCAATCAAAGTACCAATCAAAATACCAATAATAAGACCCGTAACTGCAATCAAAATGGTGTTTCGCAAACCTTCCAATACTTTTACATAGCCGTCTTGTTCCACAAAAATCTTTAAAAATTGTTCTACTTTTAAAGAAAAATCGCCTGCTTGTGTCTTATTGATTTCTTCTACGATGCATAAAGCAGGAGCGTAGTCGATAATGACATAATCAATATTTCCATTTAATAAGTCCTGAACAGCCAAAGAGCCGTTTTTATAGCCAATCGTATCGGCTGCATATCCTGCAAATCCCCAATCTTCATCACCTTCGCAATACAATTGTCCGGTTGTTCCATTTTGGACACCGATTTTGCAGGAACTGTCCTTTTCATTTAAAATGGCTTCAATGGAAGCTGCATCGGTGCAGTTGTCAAATTCGGTACAATCGGAAGTGACGATTAAGGTTTGGCATGCATCATAATAGGAATCTGAGAAAGTAACATATTCCTTTCGGTCTTCTGAAATTGTAAGACCTGCCATGGCAATGTCGCATTTTTGCTGACCAACAGCAAGGCAAACAGCATCGAAATCCATGTTTTGAATCACCAGCTCCATATCGAGTTCTTCTGCAAGAAGGGCAGCAATTTCCATATCAATACCGTAGAAGTTTGTGCCGCCATCGGTATACTCAAATGGTTCAAAAGCAGCGTTGGTAGCAACAACAAGCTGGTCTTTTGTTTCATCCAGTTCTGCGGAAGTGACGGCTTCGGGCATTCCGTTACCGAAATACTTTTCACAGATTTCATCAAGTGTGCCGTCTTCTTTGATTTTCGCAATAAAATCATTGACATCTTCCAAAAGTTCCGGCTGGTTTTTATCGACACCGAAGGCATACTGTTCTAAGGTAAGCTCAATGTCGATAAGTTCTGCGGTTAGGGGTTCATTTGAACTGTTTCCGCAGGCAGTTAATGTTCCAATCGCTAAGATAAGCGAGAGGAGAAGGGCTGATAGTTTTTTCATAAATAGTTTCTCCCTTATTTGAAGTGATTTTTGATTGCTTGAATTTTGCAATCAAGGTTTCTTATGTAAATATACAAAATAGTGCTAAGAAAATAAAAGTTGATAAAGTAAGACTATCATTTCATTTTTGTTATAAAAGGTAATGAATTTTCATGTTTCGCTTAAAATTCTGTATATTTATGCAATAATTAAGAATAGTATCACGTAATAAAATAAAAAGCAACGAATTATGGAGAAATATTAGTAATTTCACTTAAATTCTATGGATAAGGAATGGTAATTTTTGAAAATGAAAATTTCTTGTTGCAAGGAATTTTTATGTGAATTATAATAATTGCTGTGATATTGGAAGTGATTTTTAATCAATGACTTTACAATAAATGTGCGAAAATTTTATAAATAGAAGGAATCGTACATAGTATGCAGGAGTAAAAGGTAAGATTGTATAGGAACTTTTAAAGTTTTAACAATCCTATCTAATATCTCCAATTTATATTTAGGAGGTTTAATTTATGAGCATTAGAGTCGGAATTATGGGCTATGGCAATTTAGGCAGAGGCGTGGAATGTGCATTAAAACAGAATGCAGATATGGAACTGGTTGCAGTTTTCACACGCAGAAATCCGGAAAGTGTTACTATTTTACATGAAAACGTAAACGTTTATCACGTAGATGAAGTGGTAAATATGAAAGATAGAATAGATGTGTTAATTATTTGTGGTGGAAGTGCGACAGATTTACCAAAACAGACAAAAGAATATGCTAAATATTTTAATGTAGTAGACAGTTTTGATACTCACGCAAAAATTCCGGAACATTTTGCAGCAGTAGATGCCTCAGCACAGGAAAGTGGTAAAATTGCTATGATTTCCGTTGGTTGGGATCCAGGGATGTTTTCTTTAAACCGTTTATATGCTAATGCAATTTTGCCAAATGGTAGTGACTATACATTCTGGGGCAAAGGGGTAAGTCAGGGACATTCCGATGCTATTCGTCGTGTAGAAGGCGTTGCAAATGGCAAACAGTATACTGTACCAGTAGAAGAAGCCCTTAGAAAAGTACGTGCAGGTGAAAATCCAGTTCTTACAACAAGAGAAAAACACACCAGAGAATGTTTTGTTGTAGCAAAAGAAGGTGCAGATAAAGAAAAGATTGCAGAAGAAATCAAAAATATGCCAAACTATTTTGCAGATTATGATACAACCGTAACATTTATCAGCGAAGAAGAACTTGCTGTAAATCACAGCGGTATTCCGCATGGTGGTTTTGTTATCCGCAGCGGAAAAACAGGTTGGAATGAAGAACATAATCATATCGTGGAATATAGCTTGAAGTTAGATTCTAACCCAGAATTTACTGCTTCTGTATTAGTAGCTTATGCAAGAGCAGCATATCGTATGAATAAAGAAGGACAAAAAGGTTGTAAGACCGTATTTGATGTTGCACCGGCATATTTAAGTCCGGTAAGTGGCGAAGAACTGCGTGCACATTTGCTGTAATTTTGCACGCAGAATAAAATTCTACATGTAAGCGGACACTCGCAATCCGCATTCGCTGCTTGTGTTCAATTTCGTGGAAATATAATTCGTTTATCTGTTTTGTACAAAAGATATATAGTGTAAAAAATAGTATACAGATGATGAAATAAAAAATCTGCCTCTATGATTATCATAGAGGCAGATTTTTATCCAAGCCAATGCTGGTAATAGGCAATAACACCCAAAATTGCTCCGATTGCAGAAAACAATCCGGTAACACCTGTAATTGTGATTTTTTCTTTTGTCGTTAATTTTGTTTTGTTGTTTTCCTGTTGATTCATATAAATGCTCCTTTCGATTGATGGGTTTATCTTAGAACATTTTCGTTTTTCATAACACCCATGTACCGTAGAAAAGCATTCTACGTATCGTGGATTTCTTAAAATTTAACCGAGCCATCCGAAATTATAAGCTAAAATTCCTAATACAGCACCAATACATCCTGCAAGAGCTATAATAGCTCGTTCTTTCTTTTGTTCTGATGTTAGTTCTTTTGGTAATGCTTCTGTTTTGGGGGAGTCTGTAATCGGTGTTATTTCTTTTTCATTTAATTTACCACGCAACAGTTCATCTACGGATATACCCAATACATCAGCAAGGATTGTTAAATTAGATATATCAGGACTACCTGCACCCGATTCCCATTTCGAAATCGTTTTATTGGAAAGGTTTAGTTTATCTGCTAATTGTTGCTGTGTTAGTCCTTGTTGTTTTCTTAATGTAGCAATCAATTTTCCTACTTGTACATTGTCCATTGTTATTTCTCCAAATTCAAGTTTATTATTGTTTTTGATACTGTAACGCATTACCTTTTATATTATAATAATATAATTATATTTTCAAAAGAAAATTTTCCAAAATATGTATAAAAATAAATAGAAAAAGTACGTGAAATATATATAAGTTTGTGGTATGATACTTTAGGTAGTTGAGACTAATAAAAAATATATACTTTTAAAAGTGTTAGTTTCACAATAAAAAATACAGGAGTACATAACCATGATAAAGACAAGACTTATCAAATTGTTAGACCATGCCAAGAAATATGTCGCATACAATATTCTCTGGCAATGGTTCGCTATGCTGTCTCAGGTAGTTGCGGTATTTACAATTGCAAATATGATGCAGAGCATCGCAGACGGCAGTATGAGCAGTTCCATTTTGGGAAAGACAGGAATTATTTTTCTTGCAGTTATTTGCGTACGTTTTTTCTGTGAAAAAAAGGCTTCGGAAATGTCTTACAAAGCCAGCGTGGACGTCAAACGAATCTTACGTGAAAAAATCTATGAAAAGATGCTGCGTTTGGGAGCTTCTTATGGTGAAAAGACTTCTACATCCGAAGTTGTACAGGTGTGTGCAGAAGGTGTAGAACAGTTAGAGATTTACTTCGGTAAATATCTGCCCCAGTTATTTTACAGTTTACTTGCACCGCTTACATTATTTGGAATTTTATCCTTTGTAAATTTCAAAGCAAGTATTGTGCTTTTAATTTGTGTTCCACTTATTCCGATTTCTATCGTAGTGGTACAAAAAATCGCAAAGCGATTACTAAGCAAATATTGGGGGAAATACACACAGCTTGGAGACAGTTTTCTGGAAAATCTGCAAGGCTTAACCACACTTAAAATTTATCAGGCAGATGCAAAAAAAGCTGTGGAAATGGATGAAGAAGCACAAAATTTCCGTCGTATTACCATGAAAGTATTAATTATGCAGCTCAATTCCACAAGTGTGATGGATATCGTAGCCTATGGCGGTGCAGCAGTTGGCATGATAGTGGTACTTTCCGAATATTTTGCAGGAAATGTCAGTTTTGCAGGAACGATTACAATTATTTTGCTTGCTTCTGAATTTTTTATTCCACTTCGACTTTTAGGTTCCTTTTTCCATATCGCTATGAATGGTATGGCGGCAAGCGATAAAATGTTTGCATTGCTTGATTTAGAAGAAAATAAAAGAGGAAATGTGGTGCTTTCCAAAGAAGAACAGCCGGATATTGAAATCCAAAATGTACGTTTTTCTTATGAGAAAGAGCGTGAAATCTTAAAAGGTGTTTCTTTAAAAATGCCAAAAGGTTCATTTGTTTCTTTGGTAGGTGCTTCCGGTTGCGGAAAAAGTACGATTGCGGGACTTCTTTCCGGTAAAAATCATAGCTATACAGGAAACGTAATGCTTGGTGGTGCAGAAATTACAGATGTGACAGAAGAAAGTTTGATGAATACCGTAACCACGATTTGTCATAACAGCTACTTATTTAAAGGAACAGTAGAAGAAAACTTAAAAGCTGCAAAAGCAGATGCAACCGTAGAAGAAATGGAAGCGGTACTAAAGAAAGTAAATCTGCTCGGATTCTTATCTGCACAGGATGGGTTGCAAACAAAACTTTTGGAACGTGCCTCAAACCTTTCCGGTGGTCAATGTCAGCGATTGGCATTAGCAAGAGCACTCCTTCATGATGCAAAAGTCTATATTTTCGATGAAGCAACTTCTAATATTGATGCAGAAAGTGAAGAACAGATAATGGAAGTTATTCATGAATTGGCAAAGACAAAAACCGTTATTTTGATTTCACATAGACTTTCCAATGTAGTAGATTCTGACTGTATTTACATGATGAAAAATGGTGAAATTGTAGAAAGCGGTACACATGATGTCTTAATGCGTAAAAACGGAGCATATAAAAATCTGTTTGAAAGCCAAAGAACGTTAGAAAATTATGGAAAGGTGGTTGGCTAAGTGAAAAAGAGAAGAAGTGCTTTGGAAATTATGGGTAAGTTAATTGGTCTGATTAGCCCTCTTTTGCATATTATGCTGCTTGCAATTATTCTTGGTGTAGCAGGATATTTGTGTGCAATTTTCCTTACGATTGTAGCGGGAAAAGCGTTGTTTGTCAGTGTGGATGGTAATTTGACGCTGTTTTTCACAAGTCTTGTGGTTATGGCTGTGATGCGTGGTGTATTGCATTATGGTGAACAATATTGTAACCATTTTATCGCATTTAAGCTGCTTGCGATTATCCGTCATAAGGTGTTTGCAGCACTTAGAAAACTTTGTCCGGCAAAACTCGAAGGAAGAGATAAAGGAAACTTGATTTCTATTATTACAACAGATATTGAACTTTTGGAAGTATTTTATGCACATACGATTTCCCCAATCTGCATAGCTATTTTGGTATGTTTGATTATGATTGCGTTTATGAGAAATATTCATTTGTATGCAGGTATTTTTGCGTTGGCTGCGTATGTGCTCGTAGGGATTGTAATTCCGTTATGGAATGGAAAACGTGGTGGAGATATCGGGCTTTCTTTCCGCAATGATTTTGGGGAATTAAATAGTTTTGTATTAGATTCCCTTCGTGGTTTGGATGAAACGATTCAGTATGGAATGGGACAGGAACGCAAAGAAAAAATGAGTGCTCGCTCTGTTGCACTTGGCAAAAAGCAGGAAACCTTAAGTAAATACGAAGGAACACAAAGAGCGATTACAAATCTTGTGATTTTAGGCTGTTCATTTGGAATGTTATTTTTGGCATATAGCTTATATGAACAAGGTAAGATTGATTTTGATGGCATGGTAGTAGCGACAATTGCTATGATGGGGTCATTTGGACCGGTAGTGGCACTTTCGAGTTTATCCAATAACCTGAATCAAACACTTGCAAGTGGTGAACGTGTACTTGCGATTTTAGAAGAAACGCCGCTTGTGGAAGAAATTCCGCTTAAAAAGGAATCTAATATAGCATATAACTGGAATGGCGTGGAAAACTTCACAGGGGCTTCGGCAGAACATGTCACATTCTCCTATGAAGATGAAGTCATTTTAAAAGATTATTCGATTGACATCAAACCGGGTCAGATTTTAGGCATTCATGGTGTCAGTGGTTCGGGAAAATCCACACTCCTAAAACTGCTTATGCGTTTCTGGGATACGAAACAAGGCGAAGTAAAAGTAGCAGGGGAAAATGTAAAGCATATTCCAACGTCTTTACTGCGTGATTGCGAATCATATGTAACACAAGAAACGCATTTATTCCACGATTCCATTGCAAATAATATTGCAATTGGAAAACAGGGGGCTTCCAGAGAAGAAATTATGGAAGCTGCAAAAAAAGCATCCATTCATGAGTTTATTATGACACTTCCGAATGGTTATGATACAGAAGTTGGGGAGCTTGGAGATACGCTTTCCGGCGGTGAAAAACAGCGAATTGGCATTGCTCGTGCATTTTTGCATGATGCTCCATTTATTTTAATGGACGAACCAACCAGTAATCTCGACTCTTTAAACGAGGGCATTATTTTAAAATCTTTAAAAGAAGCCTGTGATACAAAAACTGTTGTTATGGTATCACACAGAAAATCAACAATGAGCGTATGCGATGTAACATATGAAATGGCAAATGGACGATTGTCTTAATCGCGAAAGCGGTTATTCGGTTAGAACCATAGCGAAGTGGATTGGGAATATTCGCTTAACTCAAAAGCAGGTCAGTGTACCTGCTTTTTTAAAATGTAAAAATAGACAAAAAAATTTACCTGTGCTACAATAGGAATTGTCAGTAGAGACAAAAGGAATGGAGATATAAAATTGAAAAAAATAGGGAGATTGTTTTTGGTATGTATTTTTGTTATGTGTTGTGTGGGGTGCAGTCGTACAACAGAGTCACAGAACACCGAAAGGGAAAAACTTGTAATTTGGGCATGGGATGAGTCTTTTAATATCAAAGCCGTTAATGAGGCTGAGAAAATTTTTATGAACTTGAATCCAAATGTCGAAATAGAAGTAGTGACAATGACACAGGATGATGTGATTTTAAAATTGAATACCGCATTATCCTCCGGAGATTATACGGGGCTTCCGGATATTGTATTGATTGAAGACTACCGGATACAGGGATATTTAACAGAATATCGGGAAGATTTTGCAGATTTAAGTGACATTGCAAGTGCGGATGATTTTGCTGCATATAAGACTTCGGTGAATCAGATAGATGGAAAATTATATGGAATTCCATTTGATAGCGGAGCGGCAGTTCTTTTTTACCGTATAGACCTTATTGAAGCATCAGGCTATACGCAAAAAGACATGGAAAATCTGACATGGGATAAATATATAGAAATAGGAAAAGCTGTGAAGGAAAAAACCGGAAAATACATGTTGACGTTGAATCCGAATGACTTAGGGCAGATACGCATGATGCTGCAAAGTGCCGGAAGTTGGTATACAGATGAAGAAGGAAACGTAAATATAAAAGAAAATCAGGCATTAAAAGATGCAATTATTACATATCAAAAGATTTTTGATTCCGGTATTTCAAAACAGGTGGCAGACTGGAGTCAGTTTGTAAGTGATTTTCAGAAAGGAGAGGTTGCTTCCGTACCAATGGGCTGTTGGATTTCTCAGGCTATTATGACATCAGAAGAACAGTCCGGGAAGTGGGCGGTAGCTGCTTTTCCAAGAATGGCACAAAATCCGGATTCCGTAAATGCTTCTTCAATTGGAGGCGGTGCATGGTATGTGCTGAAAAGTGCAGGAAATGAAGAAAATGCAAAAAAATTTTTAAAAGAAACGTTTGCAACCAATATCAGTTTTTTGGGCGAATTAGCAGATGAAATTCATCTGGTAAGTACGTTAAAAGCAGTCAAAATAGTTGATAACTATATGAATGGCATAGAATTTTATAATGGACAAAACGTAGGTCATGATTTGCTTGTATGGCAAAATGACGTTCCTATAGTTAATTATGGGGATAAGACATACGAGATTGAGGATGGCATGAGAGAAGTTATTCAACAGGTATTGGAGGGAGAAGACATCAATGAGGTGTTGGAGGAATATCATAAGGAGATAGCTCAAGTAACAGAATAAATAAGGCGTGTTTTAAGGGAAAAGATATGGAAAAGTATTGTAAAATTATTATTATTGATGATGAGTTTATCATGTGTCAGGGAATTAAATATATGCTGGAATGGGAAAAAGAGGGATTTCAATTCGTTGGTGAGGCAAGAGATGGAAAGGAGGGCTTACGTTTAATTGAGGAAATGAGACCCGATATTGTCTTATTGGACGTGGTCATTCCTGTTTTAAATGGAATAGAGATTTCAACCATTATACGTGAGAAATATCCGGAGATTCAATTTATTGTTTTAAGCGGACATGATAATTTTGAATATGTAAAAGCAACCTTATTAAATGGAGCAGTTGATTATATTTTAAAACCTACAATAAATCCGGATGAATTATTGCAGGCATTACATAAAGCGGCAAAGAGGATTCCGGGAATGCAATTAAGAAAAACCAATCAGCTATCCATCCAAATGAAGTTGGAAAAATGCTTGCTCGGATATCAGGAAGAATTGAGTGGTATTGAGTGGGAAAAAGAATTTCCATACAGCCAATTTCGTATTGTGGGCATTAATTTAAAGCAGATGTGTGAAGATAACAATGAAAAGATGGTATATATTGAGGGGTTGATAAAAGAATATCTGACGGAGGAAGAAACGTATAAAGCACTCTCTGTTTTGATGAAAAAAGACATTCTTTGTTATGTATTTAATTACAGGGTAAAAGAAGAAGCAACGCTCTTAAGGAAGCTGGAAGTTTGCATGCAAAAAATTTCTGCTATCAAGCCTCAGGCATTTGCTGTGGTAAGTGAGAGTTTTATAAATGTTCAGAATATAAAGAAATGTTATCAGACAGAGATTGTGCCGCTAATTGTCAGAAAATTCTATTATGCAAATCAAAGCCTGCTTTTAGCAGACAGTAAGATTGAGCAGGAAAAAGAACGAAGATTTGCATATGAAAATTATACAAACTATCTGGTGCATGGACAATTGAATCTTGCGTTATCTATGTTTAAGGAATATATACAATCTATGTGTGAAGTACACATGGATGAATACCGTCTGAAGAATGTGACTAAAAATTTGCTTTATAATTTTTTGATTGAAGCAGAACGATATGGAATAAAAGGAGATGTCATTCAAGATGAATATTTTGAGAAAATTGACTGCACCTGTTCAGTAGAAGGCTTTTTACAGGTTCTTGGTGCATTATTTGAGAGACTGGAAAGGTTTCAAAACACGGATGAACCTCAAAACGGAGAAAAAATCGGAAAAATGAGAGAATATATTGCAGAAAATTATAATGAAAATCTCACATTAGCTTCTCTCGCAGACCGTTTTGGATTCAGTTATCATTATTTATCCTATTATTTCAATAAACAGGCAAAGGAAGGATTTAGTGAGTATTTGAATAAAATTCGCATAAAGAAAGCTTGTGAGCTGCTTAAAGGAAATGAATATAGTATTTCAGAAATCAGCAGGATGATAGGGTATTCCGACCATGCTTATTTTTGCAGGGTATTTAAAAAAATAACCGGACAGACTCCGTCATACTACAGACGAATCCAAAAGTGCGGTGATATCGAATGAGAAAAAAATTTTATTCTAACAATTTGTTTATCTCTATTATTAGTACTGTAGTAATAGGGGTAATCTGTCTTGTAATTGCAATTGGAACAATTACAATCACCTCATCTAAAGAAACTTTTTTAGAAGTATTTTCAGAATCACAGAAAAAGATATTTAATCAGATTGACTCGGAGTTTTATCTGTTTTACAGAGATATGGCAGAGATTACAAAACAGGTTTCGGAGAGTACCTATGTGAAGAATTACCTGTCCGGAGAGTTTGAAAATCAACTGGAAGAAAGAAACTGTATTTTAGAATTAAAAAGAGTGATTGATAATTCCGTATTTGGGAATTATCCGGATTGCAGTATCTTGCTGGCTGGAAGAAATGGCAGGACGTATATGTATAAAGGCAGTGAGTTGTTAATTATGAGTGCGGATGAAATTATGCAATGCAGTATCAGCCTTGACGCAATAGAACAGGCACACAGTATGGTAGTTTCAAACATGGAAAACGGTTTTACCAATATGACAACACATACCCCCCTTATTGTGTTTGCAAGAGCAATTGGAGACGAGGGAGTTGTGTACATTACGATACATGAGGAAAAGTTTCAAGAAATGTATAGTTATTTTACCTCCAATACCAGTGATATTCTCATATTCAACCAGAATGGGAAAATGATATCCTCCAATAAGACGGCATTTTCTTCCGCAGAAAGAGAGGAAATAAAAAACGTTCTGACAGAAATGGAGGAGAAAAATGTTTCGCATTTAACAGTAAAAAAAGGGATTGATATAAAACTATATCAGAGTCAGCGATTTCAAAATACAGGATATAAAATCATTGGGATTATTAATCCCAATAAAGCCTTTGAAGAAAAGTATAATGTGAGAGTCATTTTACTAATGACGGTGATTATTACACTGGTAGTTGCAAGCATACTGTGGAGAGTCGTTCGCCGTCTGACAAGACCGCTGTATCAATTGGTTGACACAATGGCAAAAGTAGGAGAAGATAATCTGGAGGTTTATGTACAGGAAACAGGAACTCCAGAAATTCGGCAGTTATCCCATACCTATAACAATATGATGCAGGAAATTAATTCATATATTCAGAAAATCTTTTATGTGGAAGAAGAAAAACGAAAAGCAGAGATTCGTGCATTGCAGATGCAGATTAATCCGCATTATATTTATAATACACTAGCAAGCATTAAATTCCTTGTATGGCAGAATGATGTGGAAAAAGCCACTAAAATGATAGATGCATTTGTTTCTCTTTTAAGGAATACGATTAGTGATAAGAATAAATTTGTTACGGTAGAGCAGGATATAAAGAATTTGGAGAATTATGTGTTTATTAATCATGTGCGTTACGGCGAGCATATAAAGTTAGAGTATTTTGTGGCACCTGACTGTAAGCTTTGCATGATACCCAAGATGATTCTTCAGCCATTTGTAGAAAATTCCTTTTTCCATGCTTTTCCGGAAAATCAAAATGGTTATATTCATATATTTATCAAAAGAGAGAATTCACATTTAAAAATTGACATTAAAGACAATGGCGTTGGTATAGAACGGGAAAAAGTGATTGCTTTTAAGAAGAACAAGGACATGAAGCGAGAACATTTTAATGGAATCGGAATTAATAATGTAGATGACAGAATCAAATTAATATATGGTGAAAAATACGGAATTAACATGGAAAGTGAGGAAGGGAGAGGAACGCTAATTACTATTTTCCTTCCATTGAATGAAGTGTAAAATATTAATAAGTAGAAAAAACACGAAACAAAAGTTTCGTGTTTTTTTGCTTGACATGGCTAAAAAATAATAAAAAATTAATAAAAACTTAAAAAAGTACAAGTTCAAATTTTGAAATCTTAAAAAAATGAAATAAAGACAAAATATTTTCATAAAGGAAAAAAAGCTAAATGTGCTATACTTTCTATATCAAAACTACTTTGATAGGAGGAACGGAAATATGAAATTGAAAAAATTAGCAGCACTTTTACTCGCCGGTGTTATGACGCTTGGTGTTACAGCATGCGGTGGCGGCGGCGGTGGAGAAACAAGTAAGGAAGACAACGTCGTTACAGTGTGGGCTTGGGATGAAGCATTTAACATTAGAGCCTTAAACACAGCAAAGGAAATGTATAAGAAAGTGAATCCGGATGTAGAAATCAAAATTGAAAACATTGGACAGGCTGACATTGTACAAAAGTTAAATACAAGTTTAGCATCCGGTACCTATGAAGGACTTCCTGAAATTGTATTAATTGAAGATTACAGAATTCAGGGATTTTTAACAGGTTTCCAGAATGAATTTGCAGATTTAAGTGATATTGCAAGTGCAGATGATTTTGTTGCATATAAGACAGGTGTAAACCAAGTGGATGGCAAGTTATATGGAATTCCATTCGATAGTGGTGTAACAGCTATTTTCTATCGTGCAGACCTTGTTGAACAGGCAGGCTATAAAAAAGAAGATATGCAGAACATTACATGGGATAAGTTCATTGAAATCGGTCAGGCTGTAAAGGCAAAAACAGGAGTTAGTTTGTTAACAGTAGACCCAAGTGACGTTGGACTGATTCGTATGATGTTACAGAGTGCAGGTGAATGGTATACAGATGAAGAAGGTAATGTAGACGTTAAAGATAATCAGGCATTGAAGGATGCAATCAATACTTATGTGAAACTTATGAAATCAGGTGTTGCAAAAGAAGCTGTAGGTTGGGATCAGCTTGTAGGTGCTATGAATAACGGTGAGGTTATGTCTAACCCGACAGGATGTTGGATTTCTTCTTCCGTAAAATTAGCAGATGAACAGAGTGGTTTATGGGCGGTAGCTCCATACCCTAGAATGGCTGAAAACGCTAATTCCGTAAATGCTTCTTCTTGTGGTGGTGCCGGCTGGTATGTATTACAGAATGTTGGCGATACTGATGCAGCAAAAGATTTCTTAAAGAATACATTTGCATCTAATGTTGAGTTAATGAATCAGCTTGTAGAAGATATTGACCTTGTAAGTACTGTAAAAGCAGCATCAAATGTTGAAAACTATGAAAAAGAAATCCCATTCTATGGCGGACAGAAAGTATTTGCAGACCTTATCGAATGGCAGAATAATGTACCTGTTGTAAATTATGGTGCAAATACATATCGTGTAGAAGATAAGATTGAAGAAGCAGTTCAGAAAATTTTAGCTGGTGAAGATATGCAAAAAGTATTAGATGATTACCAGAAACAGATTGAAGCAGAAGTAAAATAGAAGCAATTGTATAGTTGTAGATTTTTTAAGGGAGCAGGGGCTCGTTCTTGCTCCCTTATTTATGAAATAAGGTGAGGAGAAAGATATGAAGCGCAAATTTAGCAAGATAGATATGACAGCCTGGCTGTTCATTGTGCCTAGTGTAATTTTGATTGTATTATTTATATTTTATCCAATGGTACAGGCATTTATTACTTCATTCCAGACCGGTATTGGTAATAATATGCACTTCAATGGCATTGATAATTATATCCGTTTGTTTTCCGATGAAACATTTAAGAAAGCATTAGTTAATACTATTTTATACTTGATAGTTCAGGTGCCGATTATGATTCTTTTGGCACTTATCATTTCGTCTATGTTAAATGATAAGAAATTGAAAGGTAGAGATTTTTTCCGTACTGCAATTTTCTTACCATGTATTTCTTCATTGGTAGCATACTCCATTATTTTCAAGAGTTTATTTGCATCTGATGGTTTTGTAAATGCTATTTTGATGAACTTGAATATTATTTCAGAACCAATCAGTTGGATTTCACATCCGACATTAGCAAGAGTGTTAATCATTATTGCAATTACATGGCGTTGGACAGGCTATAATATGGTATTTTATTTATCCGGTCTTCAGAGCATTGATGATTCTATTTATGAAGCAGCAGATATTGACGGTGCAACAGGAATTCAGAAATTCCGTTATATGACAGTTCCATTGTTAAAACCGATTATTTTATTTACAACCATTAATTCAACAATCGGTACATTACAGTTGTTCGACGAACCAATGAACATTACACAGGGTGGTCCTGCAAATGCAACAATTACAATTTCGCAGTACATCTATAATGTGTTATTTAAATATACTCCGGATTTCGGATATGCAGCAGCAATGTCATTTGTAGTAGTTATTTTGATTGTTGCCTTATCATTTGTCCAGAAGAAAGTAGGTGAAGATTAATGTCTAAGAAAGTAGTTAATGTTTTAAAATATGTATTTTTATCTATCGTATCTTTGATTTCAGTTTTCCCATTTTACTGGATGATTGTAGCAGCAACCAATAAGTCTGTTGATGTTACAAGAGGAACTTTAGTTCCGGGTGGCTACTTAGTAGAAAATTTGAAATCAGTATTTGCATCAGATTTGCAATTTTTAAATGCCTATAAAAATTCATTAGTAATTGCAGTTACGACAACCGCACTTGCAATGATTGTATCATCAGCAGCAGGTTATGCATTTGTAGTTTATAAAACAAAAACAAGAGAAAGAATTTTTGACTTTATTTTTGCGTCTATGATGGTTCCTTTTGCAGCACTTATGGTACCGTTATTCCGTTTGTTTAGTAATTTTAACAATTGGGGATTAAAGTTTATTGGTATAAACTCTCCGGCAGCAGTTATTATTACAGGAATTGCAACCGCATTTTTGATTTTCTTCTTTAAACAAAATGCACAGACATTCCCAAAAGAATTAATTGAAGCAGCAAGAATTGACGGACTTTCTGAAGTGAAAATCTTCTTTACCATGTTTATACCTACCATGAAATCTACTTACGCAGCAGCAATTGTAGTAACATTTATGGGTAGTTGGAACAGCTATTTATGGCCATTGATTGCGTTACAGGAAGGTAAACAGCGTACACTTCCATTAATTCTTTCCGCAATGGGTGCATCTTATACACCGGATTACGGTATGATGATGGCAGCAGTTGTACTTGCAACAATTCCAACAGCAATTATTTTCTTCGTAATGCAGAAACAGTTCGTTGCCGGTATGACAGGTTCTGTAAAAGGTTAAAAATTACAGTTTAGCAGGCAGAAGACATAAGTTACGAAAATCAAGAGCAAAACGAAAAAGAAGAAAGGAGAAGCTACAAAAAACTTACAAAATAGAAGAATAACTAGTGTATGTTTTTTGTAGCGGAATTTGAAATGCAGATAAAAGAGGCAAATCTGGAATGGCTTGCGAATCCTGAAGTATTCGCAGTAAATAGGAAACCGGCACATTCGGACCATTTTTATTATACAAATTTAAATGAAGCGATAGAAGATGCAGATATGCCGCTTCGTCAATCCTTAAATGGAACCTGGTATTTTTCTTATGCAAAGAATCCGGCTTTAAGAGTAAAAGACTTTTACAAGGAAGATTTTGATTGCAGAAGTTTTGACTTTATTCAGGTACCGGGACATATTCAGACACAGGGGTATGACAGATGTCAGTATATTAACACTATGTACCCATGGGATGGAATCGAATTTCTTCGTCCGCCAGTAGTTTCTGAGGAGTATAATCCGGTTGGAAGTTATGTAAAATATTTTGAGGTAGACGAAGCCTTAAAAGGAAAAGAAATTTCTATCTCTTTCCAGGGTGTAGAAGTTGCATTTTATGTATGGTTGAATGGTACATTTATTGGATATAGTGAAGATACTTTTACACCATCCGAATTTGATTTAACAGAATATGTCAAAGATGGTGAAAATAAATTAGCAGTAGAAGTTTATAAAAGAAGTAGTGCAAGCTGGATTGAAGACCAGGACTTTTGGAGATTTTCAGGAATTTTCAGAGATGTGTATTTATATGCAATTCCAAAAAGCCATATCAACAATATGTTTGTAAAGAGCACATTGGATGCTGATTATGTAAATGGTATTTTGGATATTCAGTTTTTTATGACAGGCGATTTGGATTGTAATGTAACAGCAGTCTTGGAAGATGCAAATGGAAATGTAGTATGGGAACAGACAACAGAGGGCGGATATGTGTGCAACTTTAAGGGAGAGCTTGCAAATGTAAACGCATGGAGTGCAGAAATTCCATATTTGTATCAGTTGTATTTAAAAGTAGAAGATAAAGAAGGAAATCTAGTTGAAGTTGTTCCGCAGAAAATTGGTTTCCGTACATTTGAAATCAAAGACCGTATCATGTGCATCAATGGAAAACGAGTTGTTTTCAAAGGTGTAAATCGTCATGAATTTAATGTAAGAAGAGGACGCTCTATTACAAAAGAGGATATGCTTTGGGATATTCAGTTCATGAAAAAATATAACATTAATGCAGTTCGTACCTGTCATTATCCGGATCAGAGTCTTTGGTACAAACTGTGTGATGAATACGGCATTTACCTGATTGACGAGGCAAATTTAGAAAGTCATGGTTCATGGCAGAAATTAGGAGCATGCGAACCTTCATGGAATATTCCGGGAAATGAACCGGAATGGAAAGAATGTGTAGTTGACAGAGCACGTTCCATGTTTGAAAGAGATAAGAATCATCCATCCGTTGTAATGTGGTCTTGTGGTAATGAGTCTTATGCAGGAACATGTATTGAAGCTATGTCAGATTTCTTCCATGAAGTAGATGATACAAGAATCGTTCATTATGAAGGTGTAACTTGGAATCGTGAGTTTGATTATATCAGCGATATGGAAAGCCGTATGTATGCGAAACCACACGAGATTGAAGAATACCTTCAGAATGATCCGAAAAAACCATATATCAGTTGTGAATATATGCATGCAATGGGCAATTCCTGCGGTGGATTGAAATTGTATACTGATTTGGAAGACAAATACGAGTTATATCAGGGCGGATTTATCTGGGACTATATCGATCAGGCAATGCTTCGCATCAATGACCAAGGAGAAGAAGTGTTTGCATATGGTGGCGATTTTGATGAAAGAGCAACCGATTATGAATTCTGTACAAATGGTATTGTTTATGCAGACCGTAAAGTGTCTCCAAAAGCACAGGAAGTAAAGAAATTATATTCCAATGTAAAATTGGTTCCTGATAAAAATGGAGTCGTTATTGAAAACAAGAATCTGTTCCTTACAACAGAAGGATATGATTTCGTATGTAAAATCAAAAAAGAAGATCGTTTAGTTTATGAAACTACAATAAAGGCAGTGGTACAGCCACAGGAAAAAGCATATGTTGAGATACCATTCCCTGTAATGACAAAGCCAGGCGAATATGTTTACGAAGTATCTATGCAGTTATCCGAAAGTACAATTTGGGCAGAAAGAGGCCATGAATTAACATTTGGACAGTATGTAGAATGTGTTGCAGAGGAGAAAAAAGCATGCACAACAAAAGTGAATGTTATTCATGGAGATGTCAACATTGGCGTTAAAGGAGATGGTTTCCTCGTAATGCTTTCAAGAGCAGAGGGAGGCATGGCTTCACTTCAATATGATGGTGTGGAATACATTACCAGAGCACCAAAAACAAGCTATTGGAGAGCATGTACAGATAATGACCGTGGTACAAAACATGGAACAGACCGCGGACAGTGGCTTACAGCAGGACTTTATCCAAAGTTATTAGATACCAAAGTAGAAGAAACAGAAACATATGTAGCCGTTACATTTGTATATGAATTACAGACAAATCCACGCACAACACAAAGTGTGGAATATAAAGTGACCGGAGATGGTAAGGTGCATGTGACAGCAACTTATTATGGTGCAGAAGGTCTTCCAACACTTCCTGTTTTCGCAATGGACTTTAAGTTAAAAGAAAAGTATCATAATTATAAATATTATGGTTACGGTCCGGAAGAAAACTATATTGACCGTATGGAAGGTGCAAGACTTGGCGTATATGAAAATACAGCGGCAGACAATGTACCGAACTATTTGTTCCCACAGGAATGTGGAAATCGTGTAGGAAACAGATGGTTGGAAGTAAAAGATGTAAAAGGACAGGGCTTACGTTTTGTAGCAGATGAAAAAGCCTTTGAAAGTAGTGTACTTCCATATAGTGCATACGAACTGGAAAATGCAACACATTTGGAAGAACTTCCAAACCCACATTATACATGGGTAAGAATTGCGGAAGCACAAATGGGTGTCGGTGGCGATGACAGTTGGGGAGCACCGGTACATGATGAATTTTTACTTGCATCGGATTGTGACCGAGTTTTGAAATTTACAATCGAAAAATTATAAGAGGTTGTATGTATGAAACGAAAAGGTTAATGTTTGCATAGTTGTTGTGTGAATACTAACAAAGAGCTGAGAGAGGCATAGTAGAGTACATCTACTGTGCCTTTTTTAGAATAAACCGAAAGAAGTAATTGGCTTAGAACTATAAAGAAAGGGAAGAAAAGCAATGGCCGTATTTATTGATGAGAATAAAAGAGTTTTTACATTGCAGACGTGTCATTCCACCTACCAGATGAAAGCAGATGAACTTGGTGTTTTGATGCACACTTATTATGGAAGAAAGACGGACAATAGTGATAAGTCGAATTTGATTTATATGGCAGACAGAGGATTTTCTGGAAATCCATATGAAATGGGTATGCTTGACAGAGCATATTCTCTTGACAATATGCCACAGGAATATAGCTGTTTTGGTACAGGCGACCATAGAATTACAGCATTAAAGGTAAAAAATGTCGATGGAAGTGAAGCGGCTGAATTAAGATATAAAAGTCATTCGGTACAAAAAGGAAAATATAGTATACAGGGTTTACCTTGTGTTTATGCGGATGAGGCAGAAACGCTTATTATTTCCTTAGAAGATAAGTATACAGGAATTGAAGTACAACTTTATTATGGGGTCTTGGAAGAATTGGACGTAATTACAAGAGCCGTAAAAATCATAAACCATACAGAGAATCCATTTGTATTGCAAAAAGCTGCAAGTGTGAATTTGGATTGGTATGCAGGTGATTTTGACTGGATTACATTTTGTGGAAGATATGCAGTTGAAAGAAACTTTTGTAGACAAGATGTTTCTCATGGTGTACAATCAATAGGAAGCGTCAGAGGGGCAAGCAGTCATCATTATAATCCATTTGCAATTCTGTGCGAAAAACAGGCAACAGAAACAATGGGAGAATGTTATGGAGTTTCATTTGTATATAGCGGAGAATTTTTACTCGAAGTAGAAAAAGACCATATTGACCAGACTCGAATGATTTGCAGTATTCATCCGGACAGCTTTGATTGGAAGTTAGAAAAAGATGAAGAATTTTGGACGCCGGAAGTGATTTTATCTTATAGCAGCGAAGGTTTTGGAAAATTAAGCAGAAATTATCACAAAACCATTCGAGAGCATATTTGCAGAGGCGAATGGAAAAATAAACGCCGTCCAATTCTTATCAATAACTGGGAAGCAACATATTTTGAATTTACGGGCGAAAAACTGATTTCTATTGCAAAAGATGCCTCCCAATTAGGGATAGAGCTGATGGTTATGGATGATGGATGGTTTGGCAAACGTGAAAATGACAAATCAGGGTTGGGCGATTGGATTCCAAATGAAGAAAAATTACAATGTTCCTTAAAAGAACTGGGTGAACGTATTGTAGCAGAAGGTATGCAATTTGGCATTTGGTTTGAGCCGGAAGGCATTTCAGAAGATAGCGATTTATACCGCAAGCATCCGGAATGGGCGATTCAGATTCCAAACCGTAAACCATGCTTGAGCAGAAGTGAGCTGATTTTGGATTTTAGTAATATAGAGGTACAGAATTACATTTTGGAAAGTCTTTCAAATGTGCTTTCCAATGCCCCAATTACTTATGTAAAATGGGATTTTAACCGAAGCATTTGTGATAAGTACAGCACTTGGCTCGGAAAAGACAGACAGGGTGAATTTATGCACCGCTATATTCTTGGATTATATCGGGTTTTAGAAGAATTACTTCAGAAATTTCCGCATGTTCTATTTGAAGGATGCAGCGGTGGTGGAGGACGTTTTGACGTTGGCATGATGTATTACACACCGCAGATTTGGTGTAGTGATAATACGGATGCAATTGATAGGCTTAGCATTCAATATGGAACGTCATTCTGTTATCCGATTTCTGCTACAGGAGCTCATGTTTCAGCTGTTCCAAACCATCAGACAGGACGTGTGGCACCACTTGCAACAAGAGGATGTGTTGCAATGGCAGGAACATTTGGGTATGAATTGGATATCAACAAAATGACTCCGGAGGAAAAAGAAGAGATTAAAAAACAGATTGCGTTCTTTAAAGAACACTATGAACTGATTCAAAGAGGCAATTACTATCGATTGACTCCACCTTCTCATCCAATGTGTACCGTTTGGGAAATGGCATCCGAAGATGGTACAGAAGCATTGGTAAGTGCAGTATATCATAATGCACAGGCAAACCCAATACCGGTTCGTGTGAGAGTGCAGGGATTAAAGAAAGAGGCTGCTTATCAGATGAAGCTTCACACAACCAAGCAGGAATTGACAGAGAAAAAATTGCCATATGGCTTTGCGGAAGGCGAAACCATAACAGGTAGTGCGTTAGAGGATTGCGGAATTGTGATTCCGGTTGCCGTAAATAGTTTCCAAGCGTGGCAGATTACACTCAAAGAAGTGTCAAATTTATAGTTGCAAAATAAATAAAATGGGAGTGAAAAAGAAATGATTGAAAAATTAATTCTGAAATTTAAAGAATTGTATGGTGACAATGGTGAAATTCGTACATACTTCGCACCTGGTCGTGTAAACTTAATTGGTGAACATACAGATTATAATGGCGGACACGTATTTCCATGTGCACTTACATTAGGAACATACGCAGTAGTAAGAAAACGTGAAGACAGAGTTATCCGTTTTTATTCCGGAAATTTTGAAGATTTAGGTATTATTGAAACAAGCCTTGATGACCTTACTCCAAGCAAAGAAGCAGAGTGGACCAATTATCCAAAAGGGGTAATGTGGGCATTTGAAAAGAGAGGATATAAATTGCCACATGGTTTGGATATTGCTATTTATGGAGATATCCCAAACGGCTCAGGACTTTCTTCTTCCGCTTCTTTGGAAGTATTAACCGGATTAATCGTAAAAGATATGTATGAATTTGAAGATGTTGATATGGTAGAAATTGCATTAATCGGACAGGATTCTGAAAATAATTTCAATGGCTGTAATTGTGGAATTATGGACCAGTTTGCAAGTGCAATGGGCAAAAAGGACAATGCGATTTTCCTTGATACAAATACCTTACAGTATGAATATGCTCCGGTTGTTTTAAAAGACGCAAAAATTGTAATTACAAACAGTAAAGTAAAACACAGTCTTGTAGACTCCGCATACAACGACAGAAGAAATGAATGTGAAACAGCATTAAAAGAATTGCAGGCAGTAGTAAATATTCAGACGCTTGGCGATTTGACAGAAGAAGCATTTGATGCCCGTAGAAAATTAATTCAGTCCGAAACCAGACAGAAGAGAGCGAAACATGCTGTTTATGAAAACCAAAGAGCAATTAAAGCAGTTGCAGCGTTAAAGGCAGGCGAAATTGAAAAATTCGGACAGTTAATGAACTTATCCCATATTTCCCTTCGTGATGATTATGAAGTTTCTTGCAAAGAAATTGACATTTTAGTGGATTTGGCATGGTCAATTGACGGAGTGATTGGTTCTCGTATTACAGGCGGTGGATTTGGTGGATGTACCGTAAGTATTGTAAAAAATGATGCGGTAGACAACTTTATTGAAACCGTTGGCAGAAAATATGAAGAAAAAGTAGGACACAAAGCAGAATTCTATGTAGTAGATGTTGGTGAAGGTGCAAGAAAGTTATAAAAATAGACGAATGAAACATTTTGTTATGAGTAAGTAGTAAAAGTGGATTGTGTATATTTGCTTGAATATGAAGTACATTTGTTTATTTGCAGAAATTAGAATATTTTAGTTAGGAGGCACATAGTATGGCAATTTTAGTTACAGGTGGTGCAGGTTATATTGGAAGTCATACTTGTATTGAGTTAATTAATGCAGGTTATGAAGTAGTTGTTTTAGACAATTTATGCAATTCCAGTCCGGAATCGTTAAAACGTGTAGGAAAAATCGTTGGAAAAGAAATTAAATTTTATGAGGCAGATATTCGTGATGCCGAAGCCATGAAAAATATCTTTGATAAGGAAGATATTGACGCAGTTATTCATTTTGCAGGTTTAAAAGCTGTTGGTGAATCAGTAGCAAAACCAATGGAATATTATGATAACAACATCAATGGTACATTGGTACTTTGCAATGCCATGAGAAATGCGGGCGTAAAAAATATTATTTTCAGTTCTTCTGCAACGGTTTATGGGGACCCTGCATTTATTCCAATTACAGAAGAATGTCCAAAAGGAAATTGTACTAACCCATACGGCTGGACAAAATCTATGCTTGAACAGATTTTAACAGATATTCATACAGCGGACCCGGAATGGAATGTGGTATTGCTTCGTTATTTCAATCCGGTAGGAGCACATAAGAGTGGTATGATTGGAGAAAATCCAAAAGGAATTCCAAACAACCTCATGCCATATATCACACAGGTAGCAGTAGGAAAACGTGAATGTCTTGGCGTATTTGGCAATGACTATGATACACCGGACGGCACAGGTGTACGTGACTATATCCACGTTGTAGACCTTGCAGATGGTCATGTGAAGGCTTTGAAGAAAATTGAAGAAAAAGCAGGTGTATGTGTATATAACTTAGGAACAGGCAATGGCTATTCCGTACTTGATATGGTAAAAGCATTCAGCAAAGCATGCGGACATCAGATTAAATACGAAATCAAAGACAGAAGACCAGGGGATATCGCTACTTGTTACGCAGACCCGGCAAAGGCAAAAGCAGAGCTTGGTTGGGTGGCAGAACGTGGCTTAGACGAAATGTGTGAAGATTCATGGAGATGGCAGTCAAATAATCCAAACGGATACGAGGATTAGTGAGTTGGAGGTAGTTTATGTTTTTTGAAAATGTAAAAAAGCTAGTGCAATATGGAATCAATACAGGATTGATGCCGGAAAGTGAACGTATTTATGCAACTAATTTATTATTGGATTTGTTTCATGAAGACAATTATGAAGATACCAATATCGAAGGACAGGAAATTATTTTAGAAGATGTACTCAAAGTATTGTTAGATGAAGCATGTGCAAGGGGAATTATTGAGGATAGCATCGTGTATCGTGATTTATTTGATACAAAGATGATGAATTGCCTTGTTCCAAGACCAGCACAGGTACAGTCAGAGTTTGAAGAACGATATGAAGTATCACCAATTCAAGCAACCGATTACTTCTATAAATTAAGTCAGGATAGCGATTATATCCGCAGATATCGTATTGCAAAAGACCGTAAATGGAAAGTAAACAGCGAATATGGCGAAATTGATATTACCATCAATTTATCCAAACCGGAAAAAGACCCAAAAGCGATTGCAGCAGCCAAAAATGCAAAAGCAAGCAGCTATCCGAAATGTCTGCTTTGTATGGAAAATGAAGGCTATGCAGGTCGTGTGAACCATCCGGCAAGAGAAAATCATCGTATCATTTCCATGGTATTCAATGACAGCGTTTGGGGATTCCAGTATTCGCCATATGTATACTACAATGAACATTGTATCGTATTTAATGGACAGCATGTGCCAATGAAAATTGAAAAGGCGACGTTTGCAAAGTTATTTAATTTTGTAAAAGTTTTCCCACACTATTTCCTTGGCTCAAACGCAGACCTTCCAATTGTAGGTGGCTCTATTTTAAGCCATGACCATTATCAGGGAGGACATTATACATTTGCAATGGCAAAAGCTCCAATAGAAAAAACATTTACCATCAAAGGCTTTGAAGATGTAGAAGTTGGAATTGTAAAATGGCCGCTTTCCGTGCTTCGTTTAAGAGGCGAAGATGAAACTCGCTTGATTGATTTGGGTGCACATATTTTGGAAAAATGGAGAGATTATACGGATGAAGAAGCATTTATTTTTGCTGAAACAGATGGAGAACCGCATAATACCATTACTCCAATTGCGAGAAAAAATGGAGACATGTTCGAACTTGATTTGACACTCCGCAACAATATCACAACAGAGGAACATCCGCTTGGCGTATATCATCCGCATGCCCAGTGGCATAACATCAAAAAAGAAAATATTGGCTTGATTGAAGTTATGGGACTTGCGGTACTTCCTGCAAGATTAAAAGAAGAAATGGAACTTCTGTCTGATTATATTGTAAATGGAAAAGATATTTCCAGCTGCGAAAAGATTGAAAAACATGCAGATTGGGTAAATTCATTCAAAGATAAATATGATGTAATTACAGATGAAAATGTAATGGATATTTTAGAAAAAGAAATCGGTATCGTATTTACACATGTATTGGAAGACGCAGGTGTATACAAGTGTACAGAAGAAGGCAGAAAAGCCTTTGAAAAATTCATTAGCGTATTATAGCAAACCCTTTATTTCATAAGTATAAAAAGGAGCGATTGCAAAGGCAGAGATAAATCTGCCAAAGCAGTCGCTTCTTTTGTTTTTATAATAGAGTAGTGTAATGCCTTTGCTTAAAAGTAACGTTTAAGTAGTAATATGGTAAACGAAGTTTTATAAAAAAATTTATATTTTTTATTTCAAATTGTAGTGACTATAGTGTATAATATACTAAATATGGTAAGAAGGGAAAATAGAAAACATGGACAAGACAATATGGCAGTCTTATCCCAGACCACAGTTAAAACGGGAGGGGTATAAAATCTTAAATGGAAGATGGAAGCTCAATGGCAAGGACATTCGGATTCCATTCCCACCACAATCCCGTTTGTCCGACCATATCGGTGAAGTGGGAGAACATTTGGTTTATGAAACCACTTTTACAATACCAAGGGATTTTGGTAAGCCGTGTGTGCGAATACATTTTGGGGCAGTCGATGAGGTGGCAAAAGTCTATGTAAATGGTACATTTGCCGGACAGCATGAAGGCGGATATCTCCATTTTTCTTTTGATATTACCAAAATAATAAAGAGAGATAAAGAAAATACACTTCGTGTGGAAGTAACGGATACATTAAGTACAAAATATCCATATGGAAAGCAATCCAAAAAGCGAGGAGGCATGTGGTATACGCCAATCAGCGGAATTTGGCAAACGGTATGGTTAGAGAATTTATCAGAGAATCCAATTGAAGAAATCAAAATCACGCCATCATTAGATTCCGTGGAAATTCAGTTGTCTGCAAATACCAAAGGCTTTAACGCAGTTGTAACCGGAAAAAAGGGAATTGCAGCACAAAAGACATTTGAGGGAAATACAGGCAAACTTATCATAAAAGACCCTGTAAATTGGACGGTAGATAACCCTTATTTGTATGATTTGCGAATTACCACAATGGAGGATGACATCACTTCTTATTTTGCCTTGCGTACAGTAGAGATTAAGAAAGTGGAGGGTGTCAACCGGGTTTGTTTGAATGGTAAGCCTATTTTTATGCATGCTGTCTTAGACCAGGGATATTTTGAAGATGGTATTTATCTTCCGAGAAGTGAAAAAGAATTTGAAAATGATATCCTTCGCATGAAAGAACTTGGTTTTAATATGCTCCGCAAGCATATTAAGATTGAACCGGAAGTCTTTTATTACGCCTGCGACCGTCTTGGAATGTTGGTTATGCAGGATATGGTAAATAATGGCGGATATTCTTATATTTTAGATACGGTTCTTCCAACATTTGGATTTAAAAAGAGAGATGATACGAAAGGTAGATATACACAAGATGCTGAAACAAAACAGATTTTTGAGCAGCATATGCGTGATACGCTGCATAACCTATATAATCATCCATGTATTATTTCCTATACCATTTTTAATGAAGGTTGGGGACAATTTGAAAGTGACCGTATGTATGAGATTGCAAAATCCATTGATAGTACTCGATTTTATGATACAACTTCCGGCTGGTTTGCTCAAAATAAAAGTGATTTAGATAGTGAACATGTTTATTTTCGGACGGTAGAATTGCATGCAAAAGAACGCCCAATGTTTTTATCAGAATGTGGAGGGTTTTCTTATTTGGTAAAAGGACATGTATTTAATCCGGAAAAGACATATGGTTATGGAGCATGTAAATCCGTTGAAGAGTTGACAGACCGAATTGTTGCTATGTATGAAGCGATGGTGCTCCCGGGTATTAAAGGTGGTGTTTGCGGCTGTGTATATACGCAGCTGAGTGATGTAGAAGACGAAATTAACGGTATGTATACATATGACCGTCAGGTTTGTAAGGTAAATAAAACAAAAATGCAGAACCTTGCAAGCAGAATTACAAAAAAATTAGAGGGAAATGAATAGGGAGGTACAGATGAGTGAACGCGGATTAAATTATTTTTTTGACGATTACTGCAGGGCTATTAAAACATTTGCACCATGTATGGACGATTACCTGTATTTTTATGATTTAGAACAGGATTTATACTATATTTCGGAAAAAGCATTAGAACGTTTTGCAATTCCGGCCAATTTATTTTCAGATGTAGCAAATACACACAGATTATTTGTACATAAGGATGATATAGAGAAACTTTTAGAAGAATTAGAACGAATGATATCGGGTGAACAGGAAGAACACGATATGGAATACCGTTGGATTGGTAAAAGTGAAGAACCAATCTGGATTAATTGTCGTGGCAGAGTTATTAAGGACAATGAGGGAAAGCCTGTATTTATGCTCGGATGTGTCAACGAAATCGGAGCGAAGCAGAGTGCAGACAATATTAGCGGTCTGAAAGACAGTTCGAATATTGTGAGAGATATGGACAAACTTTGCAATAAAGAATTGAATGCACATGTATTATATGTAGGTATTGATGATTTTAAGAGCATTAACGAACGTTTTGGCGTTGCGTATGGTGATTTTATATTGAAGAAGGTGGCAGATTGCATCGTATCTTCACTTTCAAAAGGGCAGGCAGTATATCGTGTAGTTGCTGATGAATTTTTGATTACAGACCTTGATAGTGCAGAACCAAAAGATGTAGAGGCATTATATGAGAAGATTCGTGCAAAAATTGACGAATTTATTGAAGCAAACAAATATGAAGCGATTTTTACAATTTCTGCAGGTATTGTAGCATGTCAGGATATTGAAGATATGGATTATGCAAAAATGCTTAAAATTTCGCAATTTGCATTGAATCAGGCAAAAGAAAGAGGAAAAAATCAGGCATATTTATTTAAGATGTATGATTATAATGAATTTATACGAAAGAGAGAGATTTTGCGTTCCATTCGTACCTCCATCGCAGATTCCTATAGCGGATTTGAAATGTATTTCCAGCCAATTATGAGAACAGCAGATGATTCCATACCATATTCCGCAGAAGCATTGCTTCGTTATCGTATGGATAATGGGAAAAATATCTCTCCGGTAGAATTTATTCCAATTTTAGAAGACAGCGGACTTATTATTCCTGTTGGGAAATGGATTATGAATCAGGCAATGTCATTTTGTAAGAAAAGACAGCGATTTTATCCTGACTTTAAAGTAAATATTAATGTTTCTTACGTTCAGGTGCTAAAGAGTCCATTTATTACGGAATTTTTCTATTTGCTAAGAGAATATGGGTTGTCTCCATCAAGTATTGTCATTGAGCTTACGGAAAGCGGACAAGTGGTAGATTCGCCACAGATTCATAAGGTATGGGAACATTTACGCAATCATGGTGTGAATATTGCATTGGATGATTTTGGAACCGGTTATTCGAACTTACTTTATATTAGTGATATGTCACCAAATATCGTAAAACTGGATAGGGGATTTACATTAAAAGCAATGAATAGTCCGTTTGAAAGCCAGCTTATGGAAAATACCATTCAGCTTGTACACAGCATTGGTCTTAAGGTGTGTGTAGAAGGGGTAGAAACGCAAGAAGAATTAGACCGTATTTATGGAATCGGAGCAGATTATATTCAGGGATTCTACTATGGAAAACCTTGCTCCAGACAGGAATTTTTTGAAAAGTTTTAAAATATAAGAGCCCTTGTTGTGGCAACAATAGAGAGTTTGGAATAGAATATTGAATAAAAAAGCAGAGTGATAATTTTTGTTGTCACTCGCTTTTTTTGATGGAAAAATGAAATGTAGAATAAGTAGATAGTGAAGACGATTTTTAAATATTGGTTTGATAGGTATTTTATTTGGCAGATAAAGAAAATGAATATAATGACTAAAAGCTGCCATATCAACGTGATATTTAAAATTTGATATGGCAACTTTTAGTAAAGGATATGGTTTATTTCATTTTTTCATAATGTGTCTTCAATGCTTCAAAACTTTCCGGACTGATAACATGTTCAATTTTGCAGGCATCTTCTGCTGCGATATCTTCCGGCACACCTAAGAGAATCAGATATTTACTGATAATCTCATGTCGTTCATAAATCATTTCAGCAATTGCTCTGCCGCTGTCCGTTAAAGAGATAAAGCCTGCATTACTAACTGTAATATGTTCATTCTCACGAAGATGCTTCATGGCAATGCTGACGCTGGATTTTTTATATCCAAGTTCATTTGCTATATCAACGGATCTTACAACCGGTAATTTTTTGCTGAGCATAAGAATTGTTTCTAAATAGTTTTCCGCAGATTCGTTTTTGTGCATCTGTATTTCCCCCAATTTACTAAAACTTTTGTAGCAAATTGCTACAAACTTTGTCTTTTCAGTATAGCATAAGGCGATAGAAAAGGCAAAAGAAAAATTGATTTATAACTACAAATTATGAAACACATAAAAAACTAAAATAGGAAGTTATATTGAAATTAAAACCCGGTTGATTTATAGTATTATCAATACGCGAAAGGCATTTCGCAATGTGAAAAGAGGACAAAAATATGAATTGTAAAATTGGCGTAATTGCAGGGGACGGAATTGGTCCGGAAGTTGTTGCAGAAGCAAAAAAAGTATTGAATGCGGTAGGTGAAAAATATGGGCATGCATTTGATTATACAGAGATTTTAATGGGTGGATGTTCTATTGATGCTACAGGAGTGCCGCTTACAGATGAAGCGATTGCAGCCGCAAAAGCTTCTGATGCCGTATTGATGGGCTCTATCGGGGGTAATACATCTACATCGCCTTGGTATAAATTACCACCAAATTTAAGACCGGAAGCAGGACTTTTAAAAATTAGAAAAGAATTGAATCTGTTTGCAAATTTAAGACCGGCTTATTTATATGAAGAATTAAAAGCAGCATGTCCGCTTCGTGATGATATTATTGGCGATGGTTTTGACATGATGATTATGAGAGAATTAACAGGTGGTCTTTATTTTGGAGAAAGAAAGACAGAAGAAGTTGATGGTGTGATGACAGCGGTAGATACGCTTACATATAACGAAAATGAAATCCGCCGCATTGCAATCCGTGGTTTTGATATTGCAATGAAACGTCGTAAAAAGGTAACTTCTGTGGATAAAGCAAATGTATTGGATTCTTCCAGACTTTGGAGAAAAGTAGTAGAAGAAGTAGCAAAAGATTATCCGGAAGTGACCTATGAACATATGTTAGTAGATAACTGTGCAATGCAGCTTGTAAAAAATCCGGCACAGTTTGACGTAATTTTAACAGAAAACATGTTTGGGGATATTTTATCTGACGAGGCAAGCATGGTAACAGGCTCCATCGGAATGTTATCTTCTGCGAGCTTAAATGATACAAAATTTGGTCTTTATGAACCAAGCGGCGGTTCTGCACCGGATATTGCAGGAAAAGGCATTGCAAATCCAATTGCAACGATTTTAAGTGCCGCAATGATGCTTCGTTATACTTTTGATTTAGACAAAGAAGCTGATGCAATTGAAGCAGCCGTAAAACAGGTATTAAAAGAAGGCTATCGTACTATTGATATTATGCCACAGGCAGGAGAGTCTGTAGAAAATATTACACAGATTGGTACTGCTCAGATGGGTGACTTGATTGCAGAGCGTGTATAAGCTTTTATGAGCAAGTAACGAAAGGTGATTGCACTATGTGAGATGTGTGTCCATCGGGTTGAAAAATTTCTAAAATTGAGCAAATAACCTGAAAAAATAAGAAAAATACCTTAAAAGATTGGTCAGTATTAACGAGTTATGGTTGCCAAATTTTTTTATTTGATGTAAAATGATAAAATCATGTGATTTTCAGAAAAGAACGGAGGAAAAATATGAAAAGTGATAATGTAAAATCCGGTATGCAGCAAGCTCCACACAGAAGCCTTTTTAATGCATTGGGATTTACAGAGGAAGAAATGAAAAAACCAATGGTCGGTATCGTTAGTTCTTATAACGAAATCGTACCAGGCCATATGAACTTAGATAAGATTGTAAATGCCGTAAAACTTGGCGTTGCAGAAGCCGGTGGCGTACCTGTAGTATTCCCGGCAATCGCTGTATGTGATGGTATTGCTATGGGACACGTAGGAATGAAATATTCTCTTGTAACAAGAGACTTAATTGCTGACTCTACGGAATGTATGGCACTTGCTCATCAGTTTGATGCCCTTGTTATGGTTCCAAACTGTGATAAAAACGTACCGGGCTTACTTATGGCAGCAGCGCGTGTCAATGTACCGACTGTATTTGTATCCGGCGGTCCAATGTTAGCAGGTAAAGTAAAAGGACATAAAACAAGCCTTTCTTCTATGTTTGAAGCAGTTGGCTCTTATGCAGCAGGCACAATGACAGAAGAAGATGTGCGTGAATATGAACAAAAAGCTTGCCCAACTTGCGGTTCTTGTTCCGGTATGTATACTGCAAACTCCATGAACTGCTTAACAGAAGCACTTGGTATGGGGCTTGGCGGAAATGGAACAATTCCGGCAGTATATTCTGACAGAATTCGTCTTGCAAAACATGCAGGTATGGCAGTTATGGATATGTATAACAAAAATATCCGTCCAAGAGACATTATGACAAAAGAAGCAATTATCAATGCATTAACGGTAGATATGGCATTGGGATGTTCCACAAACTCCATGCTTCATCTTCCTGCAATTGCTCATGAAATCGGTTTTGATTTCGATATTGCTTTTGCAAACCCAATCAGCGAAAAGACACCAAACCTTTGCCACCTTGCACCGGCAGGTCCTACCTATATGGAAGACTTAAATGAAGCCGGCGGTGTATATGCAGTTATGAAACAGCTTGCAGATGCAGGTCTTTTAAATACAGATTGCATGACAGTAACAGGCAAAACAGTTGGTGAAAATATTGCAAATGCAGTAAATAAAAATCCGGAAGTTATCCGTCCTATGGATAATCCATACAGTAAGACTGGTGGTCTTGCCATCTTAAAAGGAAATCTTGCACCGGATGGAAGCGTTGTAAAACGTTCCGCAGTTGTAGAAGAAATGATGGTGCATGAAGGTCCTGCAAGAGTATTTGAATGTGAAGAAGATGCAATCGCAGCAATTAAAGGCGGCAAAATTGTAGCTGGTGACGTTGTTGTCATTCGTTACGAAGGACCAAAAGGCGGACCGGGTATGAGAGAAATGTTAAATCCAACCTCCGCAATTGCAGGTATGGGACTTGGAAGTTCTGTAGCACTTATTACAGACGGACGTTTCTCAGGTGCATCTCGTGGTGCTTCTATCGGTCATGTTTCACCGGAAGCAGCCGTTGGCGGACCAATCGCTCTTATTGAAGAAGGCGATATTATCAAGATTAATATTCCGGAAATGACATTAAATGTAGCAGTTTCTGATGAAGAAATGGAAGCACGTCGTGCAAAATGGCAGCCAAGAGAACCGAAAGTTACAAGCGGATATCTGACCAGATATGCTTCTCTTGTAACAAGCGGCAATCGTGGTGCGGTGCTTGAATTGAAATAGCAATTAAATAGTTAAACTGATTGTATAAAAATAAACGGTAAATGTGATAAGAAAAATTCATTTTCTAATTAAAAATCGAATAATCACTTTACCGATAACATAGCAAGAAATAGGAAAGGAAGAAAAATTCGGATAGTTTTTTGGACATCTGAATTGGTAACAATATGACCCTTACAGGATCACAAATCATTATGGAATGTTTAAAAGAGCAGGGCGTAGATACCGTATTTGGTTATCCGGGTGGAGCAATTTTAAACGTATATGACGAAATTTATAAACATACAGAAATCAAACATGTGCTGACTTCTCACGAACAGGGAGCTTCCCATGCCGCTGATGGTTATGCCAGAAGCACAGGAAAAGTTGGAGTATGTTTTGCAACAAGCGGACCGGGAGCAACAAACCTTGTAACAGGTATTGCAACCGCATATATGGATTCTGTTCCGGTTGTAGCAATTACATGTAATGTAACATTGCCGCTTCTTGGAAAAGACAGTTTCCAGGAAATTGATATTGCAGGTATTACTACACCGATTACAAAACACAACTTTATCGTAAAAGATGTGGAGAATTTAGCAGATACCATCCGTAGGGCATTTTCTATTGCAAGAAAAGGCAGACCGGGTCCGGTACTTGTGGATATTCCAAAAGATGTTACTGCTGCAAGATGTGAATATACACCAAAAGAAGTGGAACTTCCTGCAAGACTTTCTCATACAATGAAAGATGAGGATATTCAAAAAGTTTTAAAATTAATCAAACATGCAAAGAAACCATTTGTATTTGTTGGCGGTGGTGCTGTTATTTCCGAAGCAAGTGAAGAACTTCGTAAGTTTGTAGAACTTTTAGATGCACCGGTATGTGACAGCTTAATGGGAAAAGGTGCATTTGATGGCACAGATGAAAGATATACAGGCATGTTAGGTATGCATGGTACAAAAACTTCCAACTTAGGAGTAAGTGAATGTGACCTTTTAGTTGCGATTGGCACACGTTTTTCTGACCGTGTATTAGGAAATCCAAAGAGATTTGCCAGCTATGCAAAAATTGTACATATTGACGCAGACCCGGCTGAAATTAATAAAAACGTGCTGGTAGATGCAAGTGTAATTGGAGATGTAAAAGAGGTACTTACCCGTATCAATGCAAATCTTTCACAGCAGGAACATACAAAATGGATGGAACATATCAAAGCATATAAAGAAAAATATCCACTTAGTTATCATCCGGAAGGATTATCCGGTCCATATATTATTGAAAAGATTTATGAGATGGTACAGGGCGATGCAATTATGGTAACAGAAGTTGGGCAGCATCAGATGTGGGCAGCACAGTATTATAAATACAAAAAACCACGTACATTACTGACATCCGGTGGTCTTGGAACAATGGGATTTGGACTTGGTGCAGCGATTGGTGCACAGCTTGCAAATCCGGATAAACAGGTTATCAATATTGCAGGTGACGGTTGTTTCCGTATGAATATGAATGAGCTTGCAACAGCAAGCAGACAAAAACTTCCTCTCATTGAGGTCGTAATTAACAATCACGTACTTGGAATGGTACGTCAATGGCAGAATCTGTTTTATGAACAGCATTATTCCGCAACCATTTTAGATGATGGTGTAGATTTCGTAAAATTAGCAGAAGCCATGGGGGCAAAAGCCAAACGTGTAACAACACAAGAAGAATTTGAAGAGGCTTTTAAAGAAGCCCTTGCATGTGAAATTCCATATTTAATTGATTGTATCATTGACTGTGACGATAAAGTTTGGCCGATGGTAGCACCGGGAAGCCCGATTAATGAAGCCTTTGATGAAGGTGATGTAAAAGAAGTAAAGTAATCGTAACTATTTTATAGAGAAGTGCATTTATTGTATAGGCTATAAGAAAATAGTTCTGTTGTATGGAACTATGAAATGAATATTTAGGAGGAAATGAAAATGAGCAGAGTATATAATTTCTCAGCAGGACCGGCAGTATTACCGGAAGAAGTATTACAGGAAGCAGCAGCAGAAATGATGGATTACAGAGGATGTGGTATGTCTGTAATGGAAATGAGCCATCGTTCTAAAGTATATGATAACATTATTAAAGAAGCTGAACAGGATTTAAGAGATTTAATGAACATTCCTGATAATTATAAAGTATTGTTCTTACAAGGTGGAGCAAGCCAGCAGTTTGCAGCAGTTCCAATGAACCTTATGAAAAACAAAAAAGCCGGCTATATCATTACAGGACAATGGGCAAAGAAAGCATATCAGGAAGCAAAAATGTATGGTGAAGCCGTAGAACTTGCTTCTTCTGCTGATAAGACATTCTCTTATATTCCGGATTGCAGCGATTTGCCAATCACAGATGATATGGATTATGTATACATTTGCGAAAATAATACAATTTATGGAACAAAATTCCAGACATTGCCAAATACAAAAGGAAAAGATTTAGTTTCAGACGTTTCTTCCTGCTTTTTATCTGAACCGGTAGACGTATCTAAATATGCAATTATTTATGGTGGCGTTCAGAAAAACATCGGACCGGCTGGTGTTGTAATCGCAATCATTCGTGAAGACTTAATTACAGATGATGTGCTTCCGGGTACACCAACTATGTTAAAATACAAAACACAGGCAGACAACGATTCTCTTTACAATACACCGCCTTGCTACACTATTTATATTTGTGGCAAAGTATTCAAATGGCTCAAGAAAATGGGCGGCTTAGAAGTAATGAAAGCAAAAAATGAAGAAAAAGCAAAAATTCTTTATGATTTCTTAGATGAAAGCAAAATGTTCAAAGGCACAGTCGTAAAAGAAGACCGTTCTCTTATGAACGTACCATTCGTAACAGGCGATGCTGACTTAGATGCAAAATTCATCAAAGAAGCAAAAGAAGCCGGTTTTGAAAATTTAAAAGGTCATAGAAGCGTAGGCGGTATGCGTGCATCTATCTATAATGCTATGCCAAAAGAAGGCGTAGAAAAACTTGTTGCATTTATGAAGGAATTTGAAGCAAATAATTAAAAATATACAAAGTATAATTGTTTTTATGATTATGAGAAAGTTGTATATGTAAGTGCAAATTAGATTAAATAGCCAAGAAATAGAAATATGAGAAATGGAGCATATGAGTATGTATAAATATCATTGTTTAAATCCTATCGCTCAGGTAGGTTTGAATTTTCTTTCTGAAAACTATGAAAAAGTAGAAAATGTACAGGATGCAGATGCTGTTTTAGTTCGTAGTGCATCTATGCATGATATGGAATTAGGAGATAATGTAGTTGCAGTTGCAAGAGCCGGAGCAGGTGTCAACAATATTCCATTGCAGAAATTAGCAGACGAAGGTATTGTTGTATTCAATACACCGGGGGCAAATGCAAATGGCGTAAAGGAACTTGTAATTGCAGGTATGTTATATGCATCTCGTGACGTAGTAGGCGGTATTGATTGGTGTTTATTAAATAAAGATGACCCAAATATTGCAAAAACAGCAGAAAAAGAAAAGAAAAACTTCGCAGGAACAGAAATTTCCGGTAAAAAACTTGGTGTTATCGGTTTAGGTGCGATTGGTGTTTTAGTGGCAAATGCTGCAACACATATGGGTATGGAAGTATATGGATATGACCCATACATTTCTGTAAATGCAGCTTGGAGTCTTTCTCGCAATGTAAAACATATCAGCAGCGTAGATGAAATTTACAAAGAATGTGATTTCATTACCATTCATGTACCGCTTATGGAAGCTACGAAAAAGATGATAAATGCAGATGCAATTGCTATGATGAAATCCAATGCTATCGTATTAAACTTTGCAAGGGATTTACTTGTAGATGAAGAAGCTATGGTAAAAGCATTAGCAGAAGGAAAAATCAGACGTTATGTTTCTGACTTCCCAAATCCAACAACTGTTGGAGCAAAGGGCTGTATTGTAACACCACACCTTGGAGCATCTACAGCAGAATCCGAAGATAACTGTGCAATTATGGCAGTTCGTGAAATTCGTGATTATTTGGAAAACGGAAATATTGTACATTCCGTAAACTTCCCGGATTGTAATATGGGCGGATGTACCAGTGCAGGAAGAATTGGTATTTTACACAAAAACGTAAAAGGTATGATAGGTCAGTATACTAGCGTATTAGGTGATGCAGATATTAACGTATCTGATATGACAAACAAAGGTAAAGGCGATTATGCATACGCAATCTTGGATTTAGATTCTCCGATTTCTGAAGAAGTCATTGCAAAATTAGAGGAAATCGAAGGCGTAATTCGTGTAAGAAAAGTGAAATAAATTTAACAAATCGGGTAAATAAAAAAGTTAAATATTTATTATAAAATAGGGGCAAAACATTTTGTGACTTATGCCAAAATGGGATTGCTCCTATTTCATTTTAAAAGATATTTTGTAAAAAATAAAAAGTTCCAGGTTTTATGAAATGGATGCATAAATATAGAAATGTTTATGTGTGGATATCTGTTAACATAAAATGTTGGATAATAAGTAGAAATTTTGTTTATACAAGAAGAAAGGAAGAAATTATGCAGGACGTTACACAAGAAGTTTCCAATTTGCAGACATATATCGATAAAGTTCTGCCGGGAATACTTGATTTTCTCTTTACGATTGTTATGGCAGTCGTTATTTTATTAATCGGAATGAAACTGATTAATACATTTATTAAGTTCTTAAAAAAATCGCTTGACAGAGGAAATGTGGAAATGGGAGTTGCTACATTTTTATGTTCCTTATGTCGTTATGCATTATATTTTATACTTGTTTTGGTAATTTTATCTCAGTTTGGCGTAACGGCTAGTTCTGTGATTGCAGTACTTGGTTCAGCAGGTTTAACACTCGGTCTTGCTTTGCAGGGAAGCCTTTCTAATTTTGCAGGAGGGGTTTTGATTTTATTATTAAAACCATTTGTAGTAGGAGACTATATTATAGAAAATAGCTCCAAGCAGGAGGGAACGGTTTCAGAAATTACGATTTTTTATACAAAAATACTTACTACGGATAATAAAGCGATTATGATTCCAAATGGTACACTTTCTAATACCAGTATTGTGAATGCTTCTGCAATGGACAAACGTCGTTTAGATTTGCTGGTAGGGGTTGCTTATGATAGTGACATTCCAATGGTAAAAGCAGTATTAGAAAAAGTGGCATTGGAAGATGAAGCCAGACTTGTCAATGAACCGGGAAATGTATTTGTTTCGGAACTTGCAGACAGCAGTATTATTATGGGAGCTCGTCTTTGGGTAAAAAATGAAGATTACTGGACTGCAAAATGGCGAATTACCGAAAATATCAAGTATGCATTTGATGAAAATGGAATAAATATCCCATTCCCACAGATGGATGTGAATTTGAAGACAGAATAAATAATTCCAACTTTAAAATTGTAGAGATTAAATGGAGATTTTGATAAATCATTTTTGTATTTATAAAAATTATAGTAGACACCATATTAACAAATTAAAGTTAGTATGGTGTTTTTATATGCTTAAATTTGGAAATTTTTCTTGCATCTATTTTGATTTTATAATCAGGAAGATTGTTGAAAACTGTATTTTTTAGACGGACAACCTTTGTGACTTAACGAACGTTCGTCCGATTTATGTAAAAGCAGGAAGTGTGATTCCTATGTATACTCCAAAACTTTCCATTTCAAAAGAGAAAAATGAAGAATTATTTTTAGATGTATATCCAAATAATGGTGAATGTGAATATATTCATTATCAGGACAATAGTATTTAACACATATTTTTAGAAAAAATTTAAAAATTTATTGTTTAATTATCCGATTCTGCGTTAAATGTCAGAAGAAGATTCTAACCCCCCCTTATTAAAAGCCCGAGTTTTTCGGGCTTTTATTCAATATAATGAAGAAATTTTTCGGATATTTGTGTTAAAAAATGATGAATTATAAGAAAAGTTGGTGCGATTTAATGTGAAATTATAGATAAAATAGTTGATTTTTACATGAATATTTATTATACTATGTTCAGTAGTTTAAAGGAGGTGGATTATGTATAGAAAAATTATGAGTTTCTTAGAATCATGGAAAAAAAATGGACACCGCAAGCCTCTCATTTTACAAGGAGCAAGGCAGGTAGGTAAAACTTACTCTATTTTGGAGTTTGGGCGTACCCATTATGAGAATGTGGCATATTTCAATTTTGAAACCAATCCAAAATTAAATGAAACCTTTGAAGAAAATATTAGTCCTGACTATCTGATACCAATTTTATCCCACATCGCTGGTCAGACTATCGTAAAAGAAAAAACGCTGATTGTATTTGATGAGGTGCAGCTTTGTGAACGTGCTTTGACTTCACTAAAATATTTTTGCGAGGATGCTCCTGATTATCACATTATCGTGGCAGGAAGTTTACTTGGCGTAGCTGTTAATAGAGTAAAATTTTCATTCCCTGTTGGCAAAGTAGATATGAAAACTTTGTATCCTATGGATATGGAGGAATTTATGATTGCTATGGGCGAAGATACTCTTGTGGAACAGATTAAAAAGTGTTTTGAAACAGATACACCAATACCTTCTGCTCTCCACGATGCGGCAATGCAACTTTATCGCCAATATCTCATTGTAGGCGGTATGCCGGAGTGTGTAATGCAGTTTGTTCAGACAAAAGACTATATTCTTGTACGCCATACACAAGATACCATACTTGTAAGCTATCTGAATGATATGAGCAAGTACAATAATCTGAACGAAATTAAAAAGACCAGACTTGCTTATGACAACATTACTGTTCAACTTTCAAAAAAGAATACTCGTTTTCAATATAAGCTAATTAAGAAAGGTGGACGTGCTTCTGAATTTGAAAACGCTATTGAATGGCTTTGTTTGTCTGGTATTGTATCTCAGATTTACAAGGTGGAACAAATCAAAAAGCCTTTGGAAAACTATCGTGATATTGATGCGTTCAAAATTTATGTGTCAGACTTAGGTTTGCTTTCTGCCAAGAAAGATTTAGCCGCAAACGATATCCTTTATATGGTTGAGGAACTAAATGATTTTAAGGGTGGTATGGCTGAAAATTATGTCAATGTGCAACTTTCCATTAATGGATATAACACTTACTATTGGGAGTCTGAGCGTGGGGCTGAAATAGATTTTGTCATTCAGCGTGACGGTCAGCTTATTCCGATTGAGGTCAAATCAGCCGATAATACCAGAGCCAAGAGCTTAAGGGTGTATATGGACACATATAAACCTGCCTATGCTATCAAGCTTTCTGCAAAAAACTTTGCATTTGAGAATAATAAAAAAATTGTTCCTCTCTATGCAGCATTTTGTATCTAATTCATGGTAAAATACAATTAGATGAGCATGGAAATGGAGTTTGTGAATTAAATACTTTTGTATAATTTCACCAATAAATGCAATTTGAGTTGACAGAATTTGTCATATGTGCTAATCTTTATTAAGTGAGTCGCATACTCATATGAGGTTTATCTATTTAGGAGGAATTAAGTTATGCAGCAGGGAACAGTAAAATGGTTTAATGCAAAAAAAGGTTACGGATTCATTTCTGATGAAGCCGGAAACGAAGTGTTCGTTCATTTTTCAGCATTGAATATGGATGGATTCAAAGAATTAAAAGATGGTGAAAAGGTTGAATTTGAAGTAGTTGATGGAGAAAAAGGTCCACAGGCTGCAAATGTAACTCGTCTTGGCTAATGATTTGAATAGAAAGTTATTGTTCACGGATGAACAGTAATCATAAAAGACACTTACCCTCTGCATGGATGCAGAGGGTCTTTTTTTAACCGAATCAAGAAAATCCCCCACTTCAAGTGCGTAGAGCACTAAGTGG
>CALAST010000095.1 GCA_937889225.1 uncultured Lachnobacterium sp.
GAGGTATTTTTTGGTGTCAATCACTTGACTTATTTAAAGTATACAGGAAGCTTTCCCTAAAACATATCGTAATGTGGACGCTTAAAATACACTTATTAATACATCCATAATCTAATAAACACTAATCTCTAATTATTTTCATTAATTAAAAAAACTTTCTCCCAGTCAAGCAAATATTCGCAACTTGCTTTGCTATTTGCTTATAACTGAATAACTGCTATCGCAGTTTCGGTTAAATAATTAGAAAAATTCCTCACACATCCGAAAAAATTCTTCTTTGCTTATCCCTCTCACTTTCGCTTCGGAAATTACTCTCTGCAACATTTCTTTTGTCTCTATCGGAAGTTCTTTGGAAAATCCCATCTGTTCACGCACTTTTGCACCGTTTCGCCTATCTGTATAAATATAACCCTCCTGCTTTAGCATCTGGTAGGCTTTATTTACGGTCATGGAATTTATGCCCATCTCCTCTGCAAGTCCCCTTACCGTAGGAAGCTGTTCTCCGGGAGATAACCTGCCATCCGAAATTCCCAGTACAATCTGATTACGAATTTGCACATAAATGGGCACATCCGAATATTCATTGATAGCAATAACCATATACATTTCCCCTTTCTTCCCATCATATCCACATTTGTTACTTTTTCTTCAATCTAAAATTTACTTCTACATATATTTAATCGTTCTTTTTGTATTATTAATTATAATACAAATAATACATACTGTCAAGCAGATTAGTAAAGCAGACACGAATTGGGGGAATTGTTTGTTATTTTTCAGCCCCATGCCAATCACTACGCTGATTGGCGTGGAGAGAACATGTAAAGCAAGCCAAAGCGACACCCATCTCGCCAAAGGCGACTTCTAATATGGGTGTCGCCCGTTGCAATTCAGGCATCAGCCGGCTGATGTCTGAATTGTAACTTCTATGGGTTACGGTGTATTGAAATCCAGATATGTAATAGAAAACCAGTAGCAGTTTTCCAAACAATATGTTATAATATTACGAACACTTTCCATTAGGATACTTATAATATTGTAAGTATATCAAAGTACTCTACAACTAATGGGAACTATGTTGTTATGGTATAATGTGAAAACTTCCACAAGGGACGCCTACGGTGTAGTGAGAACATATGCCTTTGTGGTAGAATAATAAAGATTTTAAATATAAAGAGGTTTTGATAAAGTTATGGATATTATTGTATTAGCAGGCGGTCTTAGCACCGAAAGAGATGTTTCCTTCAAAACAGGAAGCATGGTAACAAAAGCATTAAGAGAGAATGGACACAGAGTAATTTTGCTCGATGTATTTATGGGCTATAGTGATAAAGAAGAAAACTTAGAAGGAATTTTCGACAGAGCAGAAGAAATTAGCGTGAATGTATCCGATATTCCCGAAACGGCACCGGACTTGGCAAAAGTAAAGGCACAAAGAAAAGACCAGTCCAATTGTTTCTTTGGACCAAATGTTATTGCACTTTGCCAGATGGCAGATATTGTTTTTATGGCATTGCATGGCGAAAATGGCGAAAACGGTAAGCTTCAGGCCGCATTTGATTTACTTGGAGTGCGTTATACAGGAAGCGATTATTTAAGTAGTGCGATTGCCATGAATAAAGGTATTGCAAAACAGTTTTTTGTGGCAAACAACATTCCAACACCAATTGGTTTTGCCATGACAAAGAAAAAACGCAATGACAATATCAAAGAACTGGGACTTCGACTTCCGGTTATTGTAAAACCTTGTTGTGGCGGTTCCAGTATCGGAGTAACAATTGTAAGAAGTGAAGATGAATTTAAGTCAGCGTTAGATGAGGCATTTCGATTTGAAGATGAACTTGTTATCGAAGAATTTGTACAGGGACGCGAATTTTCTTGCGGTGTTATCGAAGGAAAAGCCCTTCCGGTCATTGAAATTGCACCATTGGAAGGATTTTACGATTATAAAAATAAATATAAAGCAGGAAGTGCCGTAGAAACCTGTCCGGCAGATTTACCGGAACATATTTCTCATTTGATGCAAACATATGCAGAAGAAGTAGCAAGAGTGATTGGTTTAGATACGTATTCCCGTTCTGACTTTTTATTAAATGAAAATAATGAAATTTTCTGTTTGGAAGCAAATACACTTCCCGGCATGACACCGACCAGTTTACTTCCACAGGAAGCAGCAGCAGTTGGCATGAGTTTTCATGAATTGTGTGAAAAAATTATCGCAATCTCTATGAAACGATATGCATAATATAATAAGAAATAGGAGTAAGTGTGTAGAAATATATTTTTTTACGAAAATAGGATGATTATATGATTTTTTGATGCAATTATATATCATTTTTATGAAAGAATGATAGTTATTGGAATAACAAAGAAACGTACATAAGATATTCGGTTTAGTGTAAAAGAAATCATTAGGCTGAATATAAGTGATAAGAAAAAGAAGGATAACCATATGAATGATAATTTAAAGGAAATGCCAAGCCTTACATTAAAGAATATTGCGAAAGCATGTGATGGTATTTATGTAGGCGAAACAAAATTGCAGGAAAAAGTAATCTGTGGTGCGGTAATTGACAGTCGTCTTGTGGAAAAAGACTATTTGTTTATTCCGATTAAGGGAGAGCGTGTAGATGGTCATACTTTTATTCCACAGGTGTTTGAAAAAGGTGCAGCCTGTGTGTTGTCTGAGATGGATTTAGAACATCCGGCAGGACCTTACATAAAAGTAGCATCTACAGAAACTGCATTAAAACAGATTGCGGCATTTTACAGGCAACAGCTTTCGATTAAAGTAGTAGGAATTACGGGAAGCGTAGGAAAGACCAGTACAAAAGAAATGATTTCAAGTGTCATTTCTCAGAAATATAACGTACATAAAACAGCAGGAAACTTTAATAATGAAATTGGATTGCCGCTTACGATTTTTGGGATTCGAGGTGAACATGAAGTGGCTGTTTTGGAAATGGGTATTTCTGATTTTAACGAAATGCATCGTCTTTCGGAAATTGCAAATCCCGATATTTGTGTGATTACGAATATTGGATTATGTCATTTGGAAAATTTAGGTACAAGAGATGGCGTTTTACAGGCAAAAACAGAGTGTTTTGCACATATGAAAGATGGCGGAGTTGCTATTTTAAATGGCGATGACGACAAACTTGCTACGAAAAAAGAAGTAAATGGAAAATCAGCAGTATTTTATGGATTTGGAAATGGAGTAACAAGTTCTGAAAGCAACATATTGGAAGGAAGAACAAACGGGCAGGTAGTTAATTCAGATTGGGAACATCCGTGTTATATAAAAAAAGGCATTTATGCCACAGATGTGAAAAATCATGGTTTTGAAGGAATGACTGCGACGATTCATACTCCAAAGGGCAGTTTTTGTGCTTCTATTTCCATTCCGGGTGAGCATAATGTATACAATGCTTTAGCGGCAACTGCGGTTGGATTGGAATTAGGTCTGGAATTGGCAGAAATTCAAAAAGGCATTGAAGAAGCAAAAACAATTGCAGGTCGTACCAATGTGCTCAAAGTAAATGGCATGCAGGTAATTGATGATTGTTATAATGCAAATCCGGTTTCCATGGAAGCTGCACTTGATGTACTTTCTCATGCATCAGGCAGAACGATTGCCGTGCTTGGCGATATGGGTGAGCTTGGAGAAAATGAAAAAGAACTGCATTACGGCGTAGGTCGTGTGGCAGGAGAGAAACAGATAGATACACTTTTTTGTACGGGCATTCTTGCCGAAGAATATGAAAAAGCGGCAAAAATTGCAAATCCGAACATAAATGTATTTTATTTTTCAGATAAAAATGATATGATAGAGGCGTTGCTTAATTATGTAAAAATGGGCGACAGCATTTTAATCAAGGCTTCTCATTTTATGGATTTTCCGAAAGTTGTAGAAGCACTTAGTAAATAACTTTGAGAAAAGAGGAATTAAACATGGCACAGAATCCGATAGTTACATTTGAAATGGAAAACGGAGGCGTATTTAAGGCAGAACTTTACCCGGAAATTGCTCCAAACACAGTAAACAACTTTATTAGTTTAGTAAACAAGAATTTCTATGACGGAATTATTTTCCACCGTGTTATCCGTGGATTTATGATTCAGGGCGGTGACCCAACAGGAACAGGTATGGGCGGTCCAGGATATGGTATTGATGGCGAATTTGCACAAAATGGGTTTGTAAATAATTTAAGACATACAGAAGGTGTGCTTTCTATGGCTCGTTCCATGATGCCAAATTCCGCAGGAAGCCAGTTCTTTGTTATGCATAAAACTTCTCCACATTTAGATGGAGCATATGCAGCATTCGGTAAAGTAATCGAAGGTATGGAAGTAGTAAATGCAATTGCAGAAACCGTAACAGATTATAGTGACCGTCCATTGGAAGACCAGGTTATGAAAAAAGTTACTGTGGAAACATTTGGCGTAGAATATCCGGAACCGGAAAAAAATAATAACAGATAAACCGAATATTAAGTGAAATCAAATAATAAGTGAAAAATAGGGGATTTTCGTAATTGCGGAAATCCCTTGTTTATATTAAGAAAAAACAGGCAACGATAAAAATAATCAGGTAAATGAAATAAGAATTATTATATTTGTAGAGATATTTTTATCAAACTTATATTGGTTAAGAAAAGAATACGGTGAGAGAATATATGATGAAAGAAGGGAAGATTTGTGCAATTAAAACAACTGATTTCTTTAGCCCATGAAACAGAGGGAATATTGCAAAAATATAACCATGTATATAATGTAAAGGAGTTTAACACTTTACAGGAGTTAAAATTATATGTAGAAATAATGAGAATCCATCAAACTATTCAACGTGGCAAGGAAATTGCAGAATCGGTTTTTAAATATGGGAAATTGCAGGAGTGTTTGCTGATTGCAGCGACAGATGAAACAATTGCATGGGCAAAGTCCGTAAATATCGCAACATTAGCATATGAAAATCCAAATATTTGTGGACAAACTTTCTCACAAGTAGAGATGATTGTGGAAGGATTTGAGGAAGTAGATGAGGAATTTCTAAAAAGGGCGTGGCAAAGATACCATCATCTTCCATGGACGATTGCAGTTACGAAGCGTTGTATAATCAGAGAACTTACGCTTGATGATATGGATGCATTATTCGAATTGTACAAGGATAAAGAAGTTGCAAGATTTACGGAAAGTCTTTTTGATATGGAAGAAGAAACAGACTACCAACGTGCATATATTAACAATATGTACCGATACTTTGGATATGGGATATGGCTCGTATTTCATAAAGAAACAGGTGAATTAATTGGCAGAGCAGGGCTGGAACATCGGGAGTATGGTGAAGAACTGGAATTAGAGCTTGGATATTTGATTGGAACGAAATACCAAAAGCAAGGATATGCAACAGAGGTTTGCAAGGCAATTATAGATTATGCAGAAAATGAGATTTGTGCATTAGCAGTAAATTGCTTGATTGAGGAAGAAAATACAGCGTCGATTGCCCTTGCAAAAAAATTGGGATTTGTATTTTTTGAGTATTTTAAAACGAAAGGAAAAAATATGCTGCGTTTTCGGATAGAGTTTGAGCTTGGATAACAACGCTTTGTTGTCAAAAATATGACAAAATATTGCATTTTACGCAAGAATTTTATATAATTAATCAACTAAAATAGTTTCGCAAATTAATAAAAGTGAGGTGTCTTATGGCAGATTTTTCAGCAGAAGAACTGGAGAAATTGGAACATGAATTCCGAAATGGTTCGAATACACTAAAAACAATGAAAGAGTTTATCAGTCCTGCGGAATTGTATGAAGAATTAATCGCAAGCATTCGTAAATATCATCCATCTACGGATATTTCTTTGGTAGAGAAAGCCTACAAAGTGGCATATGCAGCCCATGAGGGACAAGTGCGTAAATCAGGAGAAGAATATATTATTCATCCGCTTTGTGTGGCGATTATCCTTGCCGAGTTGGAATTGGATAAGGAAACGATTGCAGCCGGACTTTTGCATGACGTTTTAGAAGATACCGTTATGACAAAAGAGGAAATGCGTGCGGAATTTGGAGATGAAGTTGTGCTTTTGGTGGATGGTGTGACAAAGCTTGAAAATGTGCAATTTTCCAATAATGTAAATTCTCCAAAGGACAAAAATGCAGACCGTTTGGAAATGCAGGCAGAAAATCTGCGAAAGATGTTTCTTGCTATGGCAAAGGACATTCGTGTCATTATGATTAAGTTGGCAGACAGACTCCACAATATGCGTACGTTGCGTTATCAGTCTCGTGAGTCACAGATTCGTATTGCCAGAGAAACACAGGAAATTTACTGTCCGATTGCACAGAGACTTGGTATCAGTAAGATTAAAATTGAATTGGACGATTTGGCTTTAAAATATTTAGAGCCGGAAGCATACTATGATTTAGTGGAAAAGATTGCGATTCGCAAGCAGGTTCGTGAAGACTATATTCGCGGATTGGCAGAATTAGTTGCTTCGCAGGTAAAAGAAGCAGGCATTGATGCTGAAATTTCCGGTCGTGCAAAGCATTTCTTTAGCATTTACAAAAAAATGGTAAATCAGGATAAAACGCTGGACCAGATTTATGATTTATTTGCGATTCGTATTATTGTAGATTCGATTAAAGATTGTTATGCGGTCTTAGGAATTATGCATGAAAAATATAAACCAATTCCAAGACGTTTTAAAGATTATATTGCAGTACCAAAACCAAATATGTACCAATCCTTGCATACGACTTTGATTGGACCAAGCGGACAGCCGTTTGAAATTCAGATTCGTACCGCAGAAATGCACCGTACTGCGGAATATGGTATTGCAGCCCATTGGAAATACAAAGAAACGAATAACGGCACAGAAACAAATATGACCGTTAGTGCAGAAGAAAAGTTAAGCTGGCTGCGTCAGATTCTGGAATGGCAGCAGGATATGTCGGATAACAAAGAATTTATGTCGTTGTTAAAGAGCGATTTGGATTTGTTTTCGGATAATGTATTTTGCTTTACCCCAAGCGGCGATGTAAAAAATCTTCCATCCGGTTCAACACCAATTGATTTTGCATATAGTATTCATTCAGCTGTTGGAAATAAGATGGTAGGTGCAAGAGTCAATGGAAAACTTGTTCCAATTGATTACGTGATTAAAAATGGTGACCAGGTAGAAGTTGTTACTTCGCAAAATTCCAGAGGACCAAGTCGTGACTGGCTCAATATCGTAAAGAGCACACAGGCGAAAAATAAAATTAATCAATGGTTTAGAAGCGAATTTAAAGAAGAAAATATTGTAAAAGGAAAAGAACTGATGCTGGCATATGCCAAAGCAAAGTCGATTCCTTTTACCGATATCAATAAATCCGAATATCAGGAAAAAGTAATGCGTAAATATGGTTTCCGTGATTGGAATGCCTGTCTTGCCACGATTGGACATGGTGGGTTAAAAGAAGGTCAGGTTGTAAACCGTATGTACGAGGAATACAAAAAAGACCATGTTGTTCCGGTATCGGATGCTGATGTATTAGAAAACATTAGTGAGAATAAACAACAGCACCGTAAGAAATCAAATAGCGGTATTATTGTAAAAGGTCTGTATGATATGGCTGTACATTTTTCAAAATGCTGCAGTCCTGTTCCGGGAGATGAGATTATTGGATTTATTACAAGGGGACGAGGTGTTTCCATTCATCGAACCGATTGTATCAATATCTTAAACTTGTCAGATATCGAACGTGCTCGTTTGATTGAAGCAGAATGGCAGGCAAGAGAAGATTCACAGGAATTAGGTGATTATTACACAGGAATTAAGATTTTCTGCAATGACAAAGCGGGACTTCTTGTGGAAATTTCAAAAGTCTTTGCGGAAAGAGATATCAATATCGTAGGACTTCATTCCAATACCAATAAACAGGGAATTGCTACGGTTGAAGTGTCGTTCCATACGAAAGGCAGAGAGCAGGTTAATAATTTGATTGAACGACTTCGTCAGATTGACAATATACTTGAAATAGAAAGAACCACCGGCTAGGTGGTTCTAAACACTTTGAGAGAGGAAACAAAATGAAAATAAATCAGTATGTAGTTGGAGAAGTGCAGACTAATTGCTATATTATTATAAATGAAGAAACAAAGGAATGCCTCATCGTAGACCCGGGAGCTGCTGCAAGACAACTTGCTTCCCGTATCAAAGCAGATGCATTAAAACCTGTGGCAGTTCTTTTGACACATGGACATTTTGACCATGCCGGTGCAGCGAAAGAATTGGCAGAGGAATTTGAGATTTTGATATATGCACATGAAGCAGAGGAAGATACCTTAAAAGAGCCACGTAAAAATGTAAGTTGGATGGTAGGCAGAGAAGAAAGCTATAAAGCAGATGTCTATGTAAATGAAAGAGAAACATTAAATTTAGCAGGATTTTCGATTCAAGTCATTCATACACCGGGGCATACAAAAGGCGGATGTTGCTATTACTTTAAAGATGAGCAGGTGCTTTTTTCAGGAGATACACTATTTGCCCAGTCAGTAGGAAGAACCGATTTTCCGGGTGGCAGTATGTCGGAAATCGTACGTTCCATTCGGGAAAAACTTATGGTTTTGCCGGATGAAACAACCGTATATCCGGGGCACAATGATGTGACAACTATAAAAACAGAGAGGAACTATAACCCTTACTTATGATTGTTGTAAATTTTAATAAGCCGGAATTTGAATATGATGTACATTCCCTTATCAAAGCATTTTTTCCAAAAGAAGATGTGGAAATGTACTATACATGTGCGGAAGCAGAAGTAGAAGGGAAAAATGTAGCGTGTACCCATAGGGAGATGGGAAGTGATATACAAGAAGAACAGTTAAAAAATGCATCACATGTATTTTTGATAGATTATATAAACAGCAAAAATCCAAGTGCATTTCCAAAAGAAGACTATGATACGATTTTCATTCGTTGGGAGAAGTATACGCAAACACGGATTGAGGAAGTGGAATTGGATAAATTACAAGAAATTAGTTCGCAAAAAAATTGTGTAATAACAATCCAAAAAGATTGTGATAAGGCTATTGTGAAAATACAAGAAAACAGTACAATTGTTACGGAAGTTTTTCGTACAAAATTTTCTGTCAATAGCACAAATCGCAAAGAAACCAAAAATGCGTTAAAACAACAACTCTACGATTTGTTGAAAAAAGGCTCAAAAAAAGAACTTCCATGGGGAACGCTAACAGGAATCCGCCCAACGAAAATTCCAATGAAACTTATGGAAGAAGGCTATTCCGATGAAGCAATTGCTTCCTATATGAAAGAGACCTATTTTGCAACATATGAAAAAATCCAATTATCCATAGACATTGCAAAACGAGAAAAAGCATTACTTTCCAAAATAGACTATGAAAATGGATACAGCTTATATATTGGAATCCCATTTTGTCCAAGCACTTGTTTATATTGTTCTTTTACGTCTTATCCGCTTGCGGTGTGGAGTAAACAAGTGGATGCATATTTGGATGCATTGGAAAAAGAGATTCATTTTACAGCAGTAAAATTTCAAAATAAAAAATTAAATTCCATCTATATTGGCGGTGGAACACCAACCACATTAAATCCACAGCAATTAGACCGCTTGATTCGCAAAATCAAATGCAGTTTTGATTTGCAGCATTGTGTGGAATTTACTGTAGAAGCAGGCAGACCGGATTCCATTACAAGAGAAAAACTTGCTGTACTTCGCAAACATGGCATTGACCGCATTTCCATTAATCCGCAGACGATGAAACAGGAAACGTTAGACTTAATCGGCAGACGGCACACCGTAGAAGAAATCGTGGAAAGTTTTCAAATGGCAAGAGAACTGGGATTTGACAATATCAATATGGATTTGATTATGGGGCTTCCGCAGGAAAGTTTGGAAGATGTGAAAAATACAATGGAGCAGTTAAAGGCACTTGAGCCGGATAACATTACAATTCATTCACTTGCTATTAAACGTGCCGCAAGGCTGAATATTTTCAAAGACCATTACAAAGACATGCAAATGATAAATACACAAAAGCATATGGATTTGTGTGCAGAGTATTGCAAGGAAATGGGACTTTTGCCATATTATTTATACCGTCAAAAAGGCATGGCTGGAAACATGGAAAATGTTGGTTATGCAAAAAGCGGCAAAGCAGGTGTGTATAACATCTTGATTATGGAAGAAAAACAGACTATAATGGCACTTGGTGCAGGTGCAACAACAAAGTTTGTGTTATCGGAACGAAATCCTGATGGAAGCCATCGGATTGAGCGTGTCGAAAACGTCAAGGATGTAAAAAATTATCTGGAGCGTGTTGACGAAATGATACAAAGAAAAATGAAAAAAATGGAGGATATACAATGGCATTAAGCAAAAAACCGGTAAACGGCATGAAAGATATATTACCGGCTGAAATGGAAATTCGTGATTATGTGACAAGCGTAATCAAAGAAACCTATCGCAGCTTTGGTTTTACCCCAATTGAAACACCATGTATGGAAAATATTGCAAACTTAAGCAATAAACAGGGTGGAGAAAATGAAAAATTAATCTTCAAAGTATTAAAACGTGGAGAAAAATTAAATTTAGAAACAGCAAAAGAGGAAGCAGATGTCGTGGACTTTGGTATGCGTTATGATTTGACCGTACCACTCACTCGTTTTTATTCCAATAATGCCAACAATTTGCCAAGCCCGTTTAAAGCACTTCAGATTGGCAGCGTATGGCGTGCAGACAGACCACAGCGTGGACGTTATCGTCAGTTTACGCAATGTGATATTGATATTTTAGGCGAAGCAAGCAATCTTGCAGAAATCGAATTGATTACTGCAACAACAACGACTATTGGCAAACTTGGTTTCAAAAACTTTGAAATCCGTATCAATGAGCGTCGTATTTTAAAAGCAATGGCAGCGTATTGTGGATTTGCAGAAGAAGATTATGACAGCGTATTTATCACACTTGACAAAATGGATAAAATTAGTATGGAAGGCTGTGCAGAGGAACTTCTTCGCAATGGATATGAACAGGCTTCGATTGACAAATATCTTGGCTTATTCAAAGATTTGGAAGAGAAAAAGGATGTAGCAGAAGGCGTTGCATTCCTTGCAGAAACATTAGGGGAATATTTGGATGCAGATGTTGTAAAAAATATGACCGAAATTGCAGCGGCAGTAAATGCAACAAAAGCGGCAGACTTTAAACTCGTATTTGACCCAACATTGGTACGTGGTATGAGCTATTACACAGGCACAATTTTTGAAATTTCCATGCCGGAACTTGGTGCAGCTTGTGGTGGCGGTGGAAGATACGACAAGATGGTTGGCAAATTTACCGGAAAAGATGTGCCTGCATGTGGATTTTCGATTGGATTTGAAAGAATTATCCTTCTTTTGATGGAAAGCGGATTCCAGATTCCGGAAAGCCCGAAAAAGGTAGCGTACTTAGTAGAAAAGAACTATCCGGCAGATAAACTTGTAGATGTTATGAAACAGGCAAAAGATGCCCGTGAAAACGGACAGCAGGTACTTGTGGTTCGTATGAATAAAAACAAGAAATTCCAGAAAGAACAGTTGGAAAAAGAAGGTTATGCGGAATTTGTAGAATTTTTCGCGAAGTAATGAAAAGAACTAATTTATGAAGGGGTAAAAATGGATATTTCTTTTCAAGCAGAAAATAAGAAGTTTAATTATAGAGTATGTGCAATGATAATTTCAGAAAATAAGATATTAGCGATGCATGATGAACGGTCTCCATATTATTATTTGCCGGGTGGCAGAGTGAAAATGGGAGAAACAGCAGAAGATGCTGTAATCCGAGAAGTCCAAGAAGAACTGGGAATTATATCTGAGATTGTGCGTCCTTTATGGCTAAACCAAGCATTTTTTACAGAAGATGTGGATAATTTCAATTATCATGAATTATGCATATATTTTTTAATGGATATTACATCGACCGATTTATTAGAAAGAGGAAATAAGTTTGTATCAAAAGAAGGACAGCAAACACATACATTTGAATGGTTGGAATTTGAGAGATTAAAAAACGAATATTTTTATCCTTTGTTTTTGAAAAAAGATATATTCCATCTTCCTAATACATTTACGATTCGTACGGAAATGGAATAAGAAACTGCTAAGTAACGAATTTGGATGGTAAGTGTTTACTTTACGCATATAACGAAATAGTTTTATAAATTTATAAAAAATAGAAATGGAGAAAAAACATGGCAGAATCAATGAAAGGCTTACACAGAAGCCACAGATGTACCGAAGTAAGCAATGCCAATATTGGTGAAACAGTTACCGTTATGGGTTGGGTACAAAAAAGAAGAAATTTAGGAAGTTTAATTTTCGTAGATTTACGCGACAGAAGCGGACTTTTACAGATTGTATTTGATGAAGAAAGCGTTGGAACAGAAGGTTTTGAAAAAGCAGGAACATTAAGAAGTGAATTTGTTATCGCAGTAGAAGGAACAGTTGCCAAAAGAGCAGCGGCTGTAAATGAAAACTTAAAGACAGGGGATATTGAAATTATCGCAACTTCTTTGCGTATTTTATCCGAATCCCAGACACCGCCATTTGCGATTGAAGAAAATTCCCTTACAAAAGAAGATATTCGTTTGAAATACCGTTACTTAGATTTAAGAAGACCGGATATTCAGAATAACTTAATGTTAAAGAGCAAAGTGCTTCGTTTAATGCGTGACTTTATGGCAGATGAAGGATTTTTGGAAATCGAAACACCAATCCTTTGTAAATCCACACCGGAAGGTGCAAGAGATTACCTCGTGCCAAGCCGTGTACATCAGGGACATTTCTATGCGTTGCCACAGTCTCCACAGATTTTCAAACAGTTACTTATGGCTTCCGGATATGACCGTTATTTCCAGATTGCAAGATGTTTCCGTGATGAAGACCTTCGTGCAGACCGTCAGCCGGAATTTACACAGGCGGATATGGAATTGTCTTTCGTAGATGTAGAAGATGTATTGGATGTAAATGAACGCTTAATCCAGTATGTATTTAAAGAAGCAATCGGTGTAGATATTCAAGTACCACTTCCAAGAATGTCATGGCAGGAAGCAATGGACAGATTTGGTTCTGACAAACCGGATACTCGTTTTAGAATGGAACTTACAGATGTATCTGAAGTTGTAAAAGATTGCGGTTTTGCAGTATTTAAAGGAGCATTAGAAGCCGGTGGAACAGTTCGTGGTATTAATGTAGAAGGCCAAGGGGCTATGCCACGTAAGAAAATCGACAAATTAGTAGAGTTTGCAAAAGGATATGGTGCAAAAGGTCTTGCTTATATCTGTATCAACGAAGATGGCACATACAAATCTTCTTTTGCAAAATTTATGACAGAAGAAGAAATGACCGCACTTGTATCTGCTATGAATGGTAAAGCAGGAGACTTACTTCTCTTTGCCGCAGACAAGACAAAATTAGTATGGAACGTACTTGGTGCACTTCGCTTGGAAATGGGTAAAACACTCGGTCTCATTGATGAAAACAAATATAACTTCCTTTGGATTACCGAATTCCCATTATTAGAATGGTCTGACGAAGAAAACAGATTTATGGCAATGCACCACCCATTTACCATGCCAATGGAAGAAGACTGGGAAAGAATTGACTCGGACCCGGGTTCCGTTCGTGCAAAAGCATATGATATCGTATTAAACGGTTCCGAACTTGGCGGTGGTTCTGTGCGTATTCATCAGGATGACATTCAGGAAAAAATGTTCGAAGTACTTGGCTTTACAAAAGAAGCCGCACATGAACAGTTTGGTTTCCTTTTGGATGCATTCTCTTATGGCGTACCACCACACGCAGGACTTGCATATGGCGTAGACCGTATTATTATGCATATGGTACACACTGATAATATTCGTGAAGTAATCGCATTCCCGAAAGTAAAAGATGCATCTTGTATGATGTCAAAAGCTCCGGGAACTGTTGATGCAAAACAGTTGGAAGAATTAGGTATTGCGATTGTTGCGGATGTGGAAGAAGAAAAATAAAGGAAGTTTGACAAATAAAAAAGTAAAAAACTCAGATATGAAAAAACAATCATTAAGAGTTTTTGTATAATAACTATAAATGAGTAAATAGTAAATCGTATACGAAGTTTTATTTATATATATACGACAGATAGAAATAAATACGTTGATTTTCTTGTTTTGCTCCGTCGCTTATATCGAACCACAAATCAAAACTCGCCTAAATAGGCTCAAACAGTTGATTTGTGGTTCGGCTATACTCGCAAAACTACGAAAATCTGCCTATCATTTGTTTCTAATCTGTCGTATTCGATTATTAGAAACAAAAACTTTTATGATGTAATTTTCAGTCTTTGTTATTTAAGTAATGATGTAATTCCTCACAAGCCTGTGTATAATTTTCAAACAGAATGGCATTTAAGCCAAATTCTTTTGCAGCACGGATATTGTTTGCATTATCATCAATAAATACCGCTTTGGCAGGGTTAATCTGATAACGGTCACAAATACGTTTGTAGATTTCCGGATTTGGTTTAATAATACCTTCTTGGAAGGAAATCACAGCTCCATCCATTTCGGAGAGGAAACGAAGATTGGTGTCTAAGTTGGTATCATAAGCCGGTTTTGACCAGTTCGAAAGGGCATAGACTTTGTAGCCTTGCTTTTTTAATCCGCAAACCCAGTCATAAGCATAATCATATATTTTTAACATATCCGGCAGATGGTCGTAAATTTCCGCAATCTGTTTTTTATATTCCGGTGCTTCTTTCGCAAAAATTTCAATAATTTCCTCTGTAGAAATTAATCCTTTGTCAAATTCATTCCATGCATCGTTTCTTACAGTTGCATTTGCGATTTTTTCAAAGGCTTCTCCTTCAAAACCGCGTGAAATAAAATATTCTTTCCAACAGAAATCGACTAAGACATTGCCGATATCAAAAATGATAGTGTTAATCATAGGGGAATCCTCTTTATGTGCAACTCCATTAATAGCCGCTTGCTCATCGTCTTCCATCGGAATAACGAGGCATTTTTGCCCGTTAATAATAGAGGAATGAATTTGGTTTGCTTTTTCCGGTTTTACATGGAGTACCACATCATAGTTGTGGGTTTGTGCCATATACTGGTTCATTTCTTCTTGTTTTTCCAAAAGCTGTGAGGTGCGTTCTTCTAACTGCTCATTTTTATCGCTTAACTGCTGATATAAAGTGCTGATTTGGCTTTCCATTTCTTGTCTTTCCAAGCGGATGACATTCTGCTGCAAGGCTTTTGCATCAATGACATGTTCCGCAACCGGAAGTTTATCGCCAAATGCTTCATCCATCTTCTTTTCAATACGGGAAGCTTTTTCTTCGGAAATATTGCTTTCTTCCAGTAATTGTTGCATGGTGGTTTTGTCTAAGACAAAGGCATCGTCTTCTTCGTCATGGGTATCTTCATATTCATCAATCATATAGCTTAAGTTTTGCTGAATATCCATAAGAAGACCTTCCGTTGCTTCATCTTCTGCACCAAGCACATTGCGGACGATGGAGTGGAATGCCATTTTTTGTTCCGTAGCAGTACGCTCTATGCTACAGCCTAATCCGTTTGCCATAAATTCGGAGTGTGGTTCTTTGGTATTTTTGGTGTAGAATAAGGCAGAATGAATATCGGTACTTCTATCATTAAATGCAGGGAATAAAAATGCGGTATCCGGTACGCCAACCACCCAGTCACGGACACGAGAGCCGATGCGTTGTTCTGACTCTAAATAACCAAGTCCCGGTTTGGATAAAGCAACAGGGCAAATGGCACAAATCAGATAGCTGTATACTTCTTCTGACTCATCAAGGTTATTGTTGTCGCTTGTGCGTGTCATAACATCATAAGCATCGTGATATAATAAAATCAAATAGTTTCCTGTGTGATCATATGTATCAATGACTAAATCATAATAAGTATCCAACAGATTTTCATCTTCTAACTTGCTTTCACGCAAAGCCATCAGAATCTGCTGTCTGCCACCAACTTCTTCTTCCTCTAATGGGAAATGAAGTTCAAGCAGATTATTTCCTAAAGTGCCGGAAAGTGCTTTGTTGGCAATTTCCAGATATTTATAATATTCTTCTTCTTCCAAATTTAAAAATTTTCCGCCAAATTTGCAAACTTTGTTGTGGTTTGCATCTACGTAACAGCCAACTAGGCGAGTAAAGGTTGCCGCATCTTTTTTAAAGCGACGTTTTAATTCTAAGACTTCTTTTTTATTCATTATGTATGCTCCATTTCTTGAGATTTTTATTTTGCAGATGAGTTTATTCATCGCTAAGTTTCATGTATTTGTAATGCAGATTTACCTGTATGGAGTGTCCGCTTGAGTATATAAAATACGAATTCAGAAACGTGGTATCATATCGATTATGATGTTTATGATACCAAATAAAGACGGTTTATGTCAATTTTAAAGCAATACTTGGTGTAAGTGTAAGAGAAACACTTTGCAAAGTATTGCAAATTCGATATACTATTATAATAAATTATGGAAATGCTAGGTGTATAAGTGTAGGAGGTAGGAGGAATTTTATGAATAATAAGATAGTGACCGTTATAGAGGCAGAGGCAAATGGTATTTCTATGGAAATGGTAAGAATATGTAAGGAAATAAGAAAACTTGCTAAATTAGATAGAATCCGGTTGGATGAAACAGTACATCGAAGCGGTTTGAATAAACATTTATATTCTTATATTGAATACTGTGGTTTAGATGTAAGGGAATATATAAAAGATTATTTATCAAATCTACAACCTTTTATGCTTGAAAGATTTTCATCGCAAGAGCCAGATGGTAATTTTATCTGTGTGCTCGATAATATGTATAGAGTATCGCTATATATAAATTTGGATAAGACATTTGGAAATGAAGTGATTGTATCATTTCATGAAAATAATAAGCGAGGAATTGCAAAAGAAAATAATATGATTCGAAACAAGACAGAGCGATTCGTTCCGGTTTTTGCAGAGGAATTATGTGCAAGGATTGATGGGTATTCAAAAGAAGAAATTAAAATATTAATACAGCGAGGAATGTTATTGCTTCCAATTCGTGTAATGGGACACAAATGTGAAAATGGTGTTTATATTGTCAACGAAAGGGATATTGAAACACCAATTATAGAACAATGCAATCAATACTTAAGGGATATGTATACAAGTGACTTGGATTTAGAAGCATTAGATAGAGTAGAATTATTTTCCGTACTGCATCAAATTTCTTTTACATCATATGGAAATACAGTATTTTCCAATATGTCTTTATTGATTGATAATCTTGCTATGCAAAAAAGCGTAATTGGAAAAAAAGTTGCAGACTTTGCATTGGTTACATATGTTGACCATCTGTTTATTGATGCAGAGCAATCAAAGGAACTTATTGAAGTGTTGGATGAAAAGTATAAGGTTAAAAGTCAGAAAGGTATTGAGTTTATTTTGGAACGAATAAAAGATGGTTTAAGGGCGAAATTGATAGAATAGGAAAGTGTTCAATACGAAAAAAGAAAAGGCATTGGAAGATATCGTAGCCATTGCATTAAAGCAGATAGAAGATAAAAGATATGAAGAAAAATTAATCGCAAATGGAGTTGCGAGAGAACAAATTCGAAAATATGGATTTGCGTTTGATGGAAAAGAGATATTAATTGGATAGATATATTCTATAGGGAATACAAAAAACACTTCTTAATATGAAAAAGAGAAGTGTTTTTTGTTTGAAAAAGATTGACTGCACGTAACGTGCAGATTTAACCTAATAGATGGGAAAGCAAATTATTTGTTTCGCATTACGTGAATAAGAGATTGTAAAACCTGAATTTGTGCAGGAGTAAGGTCTTTAACATCCAAAAGTAAGGCAGGAGAATCATTTGTTTTCCCTAATAAAAAGTCAGTACTGCATTTGTATAAATAGGAAAGTGTAAGTAAATTTTCCGTACTGGGTGTTCGTTCTCCCGTTTCGTATCCTGAAATAATAGAAGGTGATATACCCAGTTTTTGTGCAACTTCTTTTTGGGAATATCCGTGAGATATTCGTAATTCTTTTAGTCGAGATGGAAGTGTTTTAATCATATGTGTTTTCCTCCTACGCTTATTGTAAATTAAGGTAAAACACAAAAGGTGTTTTAAAACATTATATATAGTATTTGGAAATAAGAACATAGTTGGCAAATTTTATGTTTATAGGTATAATAAAAATAAAATATAGGTAGGAGAAAAAGTATGAGCGAACAGGAAATGAAAAAAAGAAAGAAATATATATGTGCAGGTCTGTTGGCTCATGTAGATGCAGGGAAAACGACATTGTCAGAGGCACTTCTCTATAAAACAGGTGCAATTCGAAAAGTGGGGCGTGTCGACCATCAGGATGCATATTTAGATACGGATTCACAGGAACGGGAGCGTGGAATTACCATTTTTTCAAAGCAGGCACAGTTAGATTTTGATAATGTACGAATAACGCTTTTGGATACACCGGGGCATGTGGATTTTTCCGCAGAAATGGAAAGAACTCTGCAAGTATTAGATTATGCAATTCTTGTGATTAGCGGAACAGATGGTGTGCAGGGACATACGAAGACATTGTGGAGGCTGTTGAATCATTATCAGATACCGACATTTTTATTTGTCAACAAAATGGATTTAAGTGGTGCGGATAAGGAAAAAATAATAAAACAGTTAAAAAGTCAGCTTTCCGATGGCTGTGTAGATGTTTCTTCAATTGATATGGAAATTTGGGATAAGTGGAAAGCAAAAAAACTTATATCAGAGGATACGGAAGTTGATATTTTGGAAATTGGCGAAGAACTTTGTGAAGAAATTGCCATGTGTGAAGATGTGCTTTTAGATGCTTACATGGAAAATGGAACGCTTACATTAGCCCAAATAAGCGATGCAATTGATAGGCGTACGTTGTTTCCGTGTTTTTTTGGTTCTGCATTGAAATTAGATGGAATTGATGCATTAGTGGTGGGAATGCAAGTTTGGACAAGCGGATTTCAAGATAAAAATAAGAAAAAGTTAGAAAGTGCGTACAATTTAAAAAATAGTATAGATAGTGATGGAAAACATAAGAAGAATATCGAAGATGATTTGGATAAAAATATAAAGGATGCACATAAAATCGAAAGTGATATAGACGAGAAATTAAAGATTGCAAATAGTGTGAAAAACTTCGGTGCACTTGTCTACAAAATAGGCAGAGATGCCAAAGGTGTAAGACTTACTTATTTAAAAGTAACAAGCGGACAGCTAAAGGTAAAAGATAAGATTTCCTATCATAATATGGAAGAAAAAGCAGACCAAATCCGTATCTATTCCGGTGAAAAATATGAATTGGCAGATGTAGTACAAATAGGTGAAGTATGTGCAGTTACAGGTTTAACACAGACCTATGCAGGTATGGGACTTGGAGAAAATAAAACCAAAACCATGCCAATTTTAGAGCCTGTTTTGAATTACCAAATTTTTGTTTCACAAGGCACAAATCCGGTAGAGCTTATGAAAAATCTAAAGCAATTGGAGGAAGAAGACCCACAGCTTAATATTTTATGGAATGAAACCTTGCAGGAAATCCATGCCCAACTTATGGGACAGGTACAGATGGAAGTTTTAGGAAGATTGATTTTAGACCGTTTCGGGGTGAAGGTATCATTTGGACCCGGAAATATTGTGTATAAAGAAACGATTGCAAAGCCGGTAGAAGGGGTAGGGCATTTTGAGCCGCTTCGCCATTATGCAGAAGCACATTTATGGATGGAGCCGGGGGAACCGGGAAGCGGAATCAGCGTTTTTTCCAAATGCAGTGAAGACGTACTGGATTTGAATTGGCAGCGACTCATAACAACACATATTTTAGAGCGTGAGCATCCGGGCGTATTGACAGGCTCTGCAATTACGGATATTAAGTTTACAATTGTAACAGGACGGGCACATTTGAAGCATACGGAAGGTGGAGATTTCCGTCAGGCAACATATCGTGCCATACGGCAAGGTTTAAAATCTACAGAATCTGTTTTATTAGAGCCAATTTATGCATTTACCTTAGAAGTGCCGTCGGAACAGATTGGACGAGCCATGACGGATATTCGAAACCGACATGGAAAATGTGAAAATCCCGAATATATTACAAGAGATGATGGCGATGTGGCAATCTTAACTGGAACAGCCCCTGTTGCAACAATGCAGGATTATGTGACGGAAGTACATGCTTATACAAAAGGAAGTGGAAGGCTTTTATTGGAGTTAAAAGGATATGACGTATGTCACAATAGTGCAGAAGTGGTGGAACGGATTGGCTACGATAGCGAGGAAGATACGGCAAACCCAACAAGCTCTGTATTTTGTGCACATGGTGCAGGATTTATTGTGCCGTGGAATGAAGTGCCGAATTATATGCATTTGGAGTATGCCGGAAATCCGAATGGAGCTGCTCGCAGGAATGGAAATAAAGCAACGGCCATTATGGATGGCGAGGAACAGGATTTATGGGAAGATGGCTTGTCTTATGATTTAGAAGAACAGGCAGAAAGCCTCAGAAAGCTTGCACAGCGAAAAGAAGAAGAAAAAGCACAGGCTATGGCAAGTGCATCTTCTTGGGAAATGGACAAGGAATTACAGCAGATTTATGCCAGAGAATTTGGTATGAACAAAGAGGATATGCTTGATTATGAGCGTAAAAAATGGGCAAAACAAAGAGAAAAATTCCAGTCTGAAAAAGCCCCTACGCTGAAATACGATAAAAAAGGAAATCCCATTTATCCGAAAAAACCAATTTTAGAAGAATATTTGATTGTAGATGGATACAATATTATTTTTGCATGGGAAGATTTAAAGGCACTTTCGAAAGTGAATATTGATTCTGCAAAAGATAAGTTAAAAGATATGCTTTGCAATTATCAAGGCTATAAACATTGTCATGTGATGGTGGTATTTGATGGATATCGTGTGAAAGGAAATAAAGGTTCTGTTGAAAAATATTTTGATTTAGAAGTCGTGCATACCAAACAAGACGAAACAGCAGATATGTATATTGAACGTAAGGTGCATGAGATTGCTCCAAAATATAAAGTGACAGTAGCAACTTCAGATAATCTTGAACAACTTACGATTCTAAGCCAAGGAGCACTTCGTATGTCAGCATTGAACTTGAAGCAGGAAATGGAACGTATGGAACGGGAAAGTTTGCGTGCATATTTGGAAAAGCAGAAATCGTAGAGGAAAGTTGACTTAGTAACCCTGGGATTCTTTTTGATGTTTTTAGAAAGCCCAGGGTTATTTATTTTTAAGTAAAATATAGAAAAGTTCCTGTATTGTTGGAATACTTATGTTAGGAATAGTAGGCATATTAGGAATTTTTTAAAGCTGACATATGAAGATTTAACATATAGCTTATCTGTTCGGTTAATTGTTGCTCATTCAGTATGTTAGGATTTTTAATCCACCAAGTAAGGATATTTAACAATCCTCCTGTATAAAAAGAAACGAGAAGTTGCTGATGGACAGGTGGAGCTTGTTCAGGATAAGCACCAATCACTTTACCGATTTGTTCTTCAAATTTCTTTTCCACGAATTGAAATAGTAGTGGATCCATTCCCGTTTTAACAATATGGTCGACCAGCTTTTTGTTTTCGGAGATAAAGGAAAACAGAGCATGGCAGGTTGCAATGATATATCCGTTTATGTCCGTTAGATAGCCGTCAACAGGAATCGGTTCCATAATTTTTTCCTGTAATTCTTTGATGTAGTGAGTAAAATATTGGTATTTATCTGCAAAATGTTTATAAAAAGTAGTTCTTCGAATCATTGCCTTTTCGCAAAGTTCATTTACGGTTATCTGGTCAAATGTTTTTTCTTGTAATAAATCGGTAAAAGCCTGATGTAAAAGGTGATAGGTTTTTACAACTCTTAAATCTGATTTTTCTTTCATAAATCCTCCTGAAATATAAAATAAGTAATAATGAGCAATCCCTTACTTGAACGCAGAACAAACAATCCCCACTTCAAATGCGTAGAGCATTAAGTGGTGGGTACGGGGGATTTTTGTGTCGGTTGGAGATTGAAAAGCTCCAAGCGACAAGCAACGGAGTTGTCTGTGTTCACGAACAAGTAGCGAATGCGGATTGTGAGTGTCCGCTTTACAGATATGGCGTATTAAGTGGAAAATAGATATATTCTGAGGGAATTTCGTATCATATAAGTGTACATTTCATAAGAAAATGTAAGTTATTTCACGTTTCGAAAAGAATCGACTCTTGCACTTTTCTTTTTAAGAAAGTATCATAAAAAAATGACAAATGTCAATTATTTATCAAATGTATATAGGGAGGATGGTGATATAGTAAAGTCAAATGAATATTGGTGTTCGGGGAGTTTTATTGAATCGAAAAGTTTTCTATTTCAGATGAGTAGAGGATTAAGTGATGAGTAAGGAACTTTTTACGTCAAAACTGTAAAATCAGTTATTCAGTTATGAATAAGTAGTAAAGTGAATTGTGAATGTTTGCATTACTAGGGAAAAACGCAGATAAAAAATAAAAAAGGAGGAACAAAATTTGTGAGTAAGGAACAAAAGAGTCCCGAAAAAGAAAATCCAATGCTGAAATTATCGAGATTTATTGTAGAAAAACGATATCTGATTTTTTTGATTTTGATTATTTCAGTCATTTTTTCCGCTTTTTCGGTGCAATGGGTGCAAGTAGAAAGTGATTTGACGAAGTATCTTCCGGATTCCGCTTCATCTACATTAGGCTTGGAAATTATGGAAGATGAGTTTATTACATATGGTTCGGCAGACCTGATGTTTGCAAATCTAACCTATGAAGAAGCAGAAAAAATCCATGAGGAAATAAAGGCAATGGATGGTGTACAAAGTGTGACATTTGATGATACAACGGCTCATTACAATAATGCTTCAGCGTTATACACCATTACGTTCACTTATCCAGAAAAAGATGAGGCGTGTCTTGTTGCATTGGATGCCATACTGGAAAAGTATGCAGAATATGATACATATTTATCTACAATGCTCGGCAATGCATTAGAGGAAAATCTCAACAAAGAAGTATCTGTTATTATGGTAATCGTAGCAATTATTGTATTGCTTGTAGTTACGCTTACTTCAGAGTCGTATGGTGAAGTTCCTGTTTTATTGTTGACTTTCGTATCAGCAATGGTTTTAAATATGGGAACGAACTTTATTATGGGAAAAATTTCGTTTATTTCCAATTCCGTTACATCTGTATTGCAGTTAGCGTTGTCACTTGATTATGCGGTTATTATGGTAAACCGTTATAGGGAAGAACATCAGACACTTCCAACCAAAGAGGCAGTTATTGTAGCACTTAGCAAAGCAATTCCGGAAATTGCATCCAGTTCACTAACGACCATAGGTGGATTGGTTGCGATGATGTTTATGCAGTTTAAAGTAGGACCGGATATGGCGATTAACCTGATTAAATCCATTTTTTTTGCGTTAGCGGCAGTATTTTTTATTATGCCGGGTCTTTTGGTGTTATTTGCACCATTAATTGATAAATGGCAACATAAGAGCTTTATTCCGAAAGTGCCTTTTGTAGGAGCAATTGCCCATAAAACATATAAGATTATTCCGCCAATTTTTATTGTCGTTGCACTTGTGGCAGCTTATGTTTCCGGTTTGTGCCCATATGCTTATGGAGAAGATGGTATTCCTACACCGCTTCAGAATGAAACGCAGATTGCAAAGCAGATGATGGCAGATACTTTTACCAGCAACAATATGATTGCAGTAGTTGTTCCATCCGGAGATTATGAGAAAGAAAAGGCGATTCTGGATGAATTGACCGCTATGGAAGAAGTATCTTCTGCTATGGGACTTTCCAATATTGAAGCAATGGATGGCTATACATTAACTTCTAAATTAAATCCAAGACAGTTTTCCGAGTTGGCAGATTTAGATTATGAAGTAGCACAAATGCTTTATACAGCGTATGCGACAAGAAATGAGGAATATGGGGAAATTATTGGTGGCATTAACAATTACAGTATTCCGCTTATGGATATTTTCCTATATGTCTGTGACATGTTAAATCAAGGTTTGGTGGAACTGGATGCCCAGCAGCAGGAAATGTTGGATGAATTGCAGGTACAGCTTGTAAGTGGTAAAGAGCAGCTTCAAGGAGAAAATTATAGTCGTATGCTGGTTTACACAACGCTTCCTCTAGGTAGTGAAACGACCTATGCGTTTGTGGAAGATGTAAAAGAAATGGCACAAAGTTATTATCCGAATGGAGATGTGCATGTGGTAGGTAATGTTACTACAGAAATGGATTTCAAGGATTCGTTTGTGGTGGATAATGTAGTGGTAAGTGTGGTATCGATTTTAATCGTACTTGTAGTATTGTTGTTTACATTTAAATCTGTAGCAATGCCAATTATTTTGATTGCAGTTATTCAGGGATGTATCTGGATTAACTTCTCATTCCCTGTATTTATGGACGACCCCGTGTTCTTCTTAAGTTATTTGATTACAAGTTCCATTCAGATGGGTGCAAATATTGACTATGCGATTGTAGCTGCAAGTCGTTTTATGGAAATTAAAGATAAAATGCCGAAAAAAGAGGCAATTATTGAAACTATGAACTTTGCTTTCCCAACGATTATTACCTCCGGCTCTATTATGATTGCCGCAGGATTTTTAGTTGGTAATTTAACCTCCAGTGGTTCTATCGTAAGCATGGGACAAGGATTGTTTAGAGGAACTTGTTTATCCATTGTATTATGTCTGTTTGTTTTACCACAGATGTTGTTGGCAGGTGAAAAATTAGTAGACCGTACTTCATTTTCTACATCAAAATTAAGAGAAGCGGCAAAAAATTTTTTGGAGGAAAAAAGCAATGAAAACAATGATGCAGAATAAATGTAAGAAACTTGCCGCATTGTTATTAGTTGCGGCGATGTGTTTTGGTATGATACTGCCATATACGACAGAGTTCTATATGGCAGAGCCGGAAGAAAATACCATTTATATCAGCACAGCAGAAGAATTAGTAGAGCTTGGAAAAAATTGTGCTTATGATAAATGGTCAGTTGGAAAAACGGTAGTGCTCTCTAATGATATTTCGTTAAAAGAGGTTGATTTTGAGCCGATTCCGTATTTTGCAGGAACATTTGACGGACAAGGTTATACAATTTCAGATTTGGAATTGCATGGAAACTATGAGCCTACAGGCTTGTTTGGAGAAACCAAACAGGGGGCACTTATTAAAAATCTTACGGTAACAGGTTCCATTATGCCGGAAGGCAGCAAAGAGTTTGCAGGTGGTATTGTGGGTATCAATGGCGGTACACTTTTAAATGTCAGTTTTTCCGGTGTGGTATCCGGTGAAGTAGCAGTTGGTGGTATTGTAGGACTGAATAAGGAAACAGGCATTTTGGAACAGGCTTTTGCACAGGGAAATATTTTTGGAGAGCATGGAACAGGCGGTATTGCCGGCAGAAACTTAGGGAAAATAGTTTCCGGTCAAAATAAGGCATCTGTGAATCATGCAAGTGTAGATAGCACGATTAGTTTGGGAGATATTGATACGAATATTTTACAGAGCCTGTATTCCTTGAATTCTTCCGATATGATGAATACGTTTACGGATACGGGCGGCATTGCCGGATATTCTTCGGGTACGATTTTAAACAGCGAAAATAAAGGTACGATTGGTTATCCACATGTAGGTTATAATGCAGGTGGTATCGCAGGGAGAAATACCGGGTATATCAAAAGCTGTACGAATGATGGTGAAGTGTTAGGCAGAAAAGATATTGGGGGTATTGTCGGTCAGGTAGAACCATTTTTGGATATAGAAGTGGATATTAGTGATTTATCCGTATTGGAAGGTCAGTTAAATAACTTGAAAAATCAGGTAGATGCAATTTCTGTCGATGTCAAGAACGCAGTTGGTGATGTGAAAACAAATTTGGATAACATTACAGACTATATTAATAAGGCAAGTGATGCAGTTAAAAAACTAAGTAGTGGAAGTAACTTTTATACTAATTTAGGTAATAATGAAAATGCAGAAAACGGTGGTCTGAAATTACCGGACAATATAGAATTACCGGAAAATGTGGAACTTCCAGACGGTGTAGAATTACCGGAAGATGCAAAACTCCCGGATGGAGTAGAATTGCCGGAAGATGTAGAAATTCCACAGGTAGATATCAACTATGATTCCATAAAAGAAACCTTAGGTATTTTATCTGATTCCTTAAATGGCATCAGTAGTGAGCTTCGAAAAGCGAATAACAATGCCCAAAACGGAAGCGAGGAAATCTTAAATGGTTTGGAAGATATCAATTCCCAAATGAATGTCGTTTCCAATACAGTCGTTGGAATTATTGATGCAACCAAAGACTTTACAATAGAAGATATTATTGCAGACACTTCAAGTATCGGCATAGAAAATGTTACTTATGGAAAAATTGCAAGTTGTGTCAACGAAGGTCTTGTAAATGGTGATTTAAACAGCGGCGGTATTGCAGGGATTATGTCTGTGGAATATGAGCTTGACCCGGAAGATGATGTGACCGCAGATATTTCATGGCAAGAACGCAAGCAGTATGAAGTGAAAGCAATTCTCATAAACTGTACAAATAAAGGAGAAGTCATTTCTAAAAAAGATTATGCTGGTGCCATTTGCGGACAGATGGACATTGGCGTGATTACAAATTGCTATGCTTATGGAAGCGTCTCCAGCGAAGGCGGTGACTATGTAGGTGGGATTGCAGGCATTGCCCGTGCTACGATTGCAAATTGTATTGCAAATTGTGAATTGTCAGGAAACAATTATGTAGGCGGCATTGTTGGAATGGGATATACAGCAGAAAATAGTGGAAGCCAAGTTTCGGGATGTTATTCTCTTGTGAAAATTACAGACTGCAAGCAATTTGAAGGTGCAATCGCAGGTTGTGACGAAGGAAGTTTTACAAATAATTACTTTGTATCGAATAAATTGCAAGGAATTAATCGTGTAAGTTATGAAGGAATTGCACAGCCGATTACGTATGAAGCATTATTACAGGTAGCAGGAATTCCGGATGAACTGAAAGAATTTACATTAAATTTTGAAGCGGACGGAAAAATTATCAAATCCTTAAACTTTAATTATGGTGATAGCTTTGGAACAGATGTATTCCCTGAAGTGCCAAAGAAAGAAGGATATGATGGGCAATGGGATAAGACTGATTTGAGTAATCTGTGCTTTGATACCATCGTACATGCAGAATACACTTCTTATGTGACAGTATTACAATCCGAAACCTTACGTGAAAATAATCGTCCAATCATTTTAGTGGAAGGTGATTTTAGCGGAGAAGATAGCGTAATATTAGAAACAGCAGAAATTACAAGTGAAATGCAGTCAGAGTTACAGATGGCAGGAAAAGTAATGGAAAGTTGGAATATTTCATTTAGCGATGATGGTCAAAAACGCCATAGTATTCGTTTTCTACCGGCAGAAAATATGGAAAATGCAAAGCTCTATCTAAAAGAAAATGGAGAATGGAATCGCTTGGAAACAACGGAGATTGGAAGCTATACCGTATTTCAGGCAGTTGGCAATGAAGTAGAATTAGCAGTTGTATCGAAAGGGATGGAATTGGTACTTTTAATAGGAGGTATTGTGTTAGTTATTATTCTAATTGTAGCATGTATACTGTTAGAAAAGAAAAAGCGTCTGTTTTCAGGTGGTTTTAAGAAACTGAAAGAGAAATTCGGTGTGAAAAAATTGTTGATTTTCTGTGTAGTGCTTGGTGGTATCATTAGTTTACTTGTAATAGTTTATATTGGAATGCTTCCAAAAGTGCGTATTAGTACGGAATTAGCTACACTTTCAGCAGATATTTTAGCAGCAGAAAATCAATCCATGCGATTAGCGTTGACAGCGGATGTAGGAAGCAATCATATTGAACTGGATTCCAATGTGTATATTTTAAAAGAAGAAGAGACTTCTATCTTTGCTTTGGAAGAAAATGGTCATACGATTTATTTGTCAGGGGAAGTGGCTTATCTTGAAAATGGAAAAGCATTTCACTTAGGGGAAGCAAGGTCAAATCGTAAGTCCTTATTAGAACAGGTTGGAAAATTATTTGAAGCAACAGAGATTACCAGAACAACCGAACAGGATAAGGTTATCTATTCTATTTCTACAACAGGAGAAGATGCAAAGAATGTGTTGGCAGTTTTAGTGCCTTCTACCGAAGGACAGTTAGCAAAAGCCGGAGATACACAAATTCGTATTATCGCTTCAGATGGCATTTTGCAGCGAGTAGAGATAGAGGGTAGTGCTACTTTAAAAGATGCGATGGAAACATCCATAGAGGTATCCGCACAACTTTTTGATTTCTCAGAAGTGAAAGAAGGTGAATACGAAATTCCAAAAGCTGTGACAGATTCGATGAAAAATACAGAAATTGCTTCTTTACAGGTTATGGGAGAAGATTTTTATCGTTTGTTGTTAGCATGGGTGGAATTTAACCGAGAAGAGCAAAATGGAACGGTTGTATTGGAGGTAGCTTGCGGACCAATTAATTTTGAAACCGAGCATGATTGGGCAGAGATAGCAAAAAATATGACCGGTATTTCCAATGCTTCGAATATGGAAGCACTTCCGGATATGATTTATCAAATCTGTATGGATGGGGAATTTTCTTGTGAGAAATTGGGTGAAAGCTATATTTTCCAAATGACATTAAAGGAAGATGCAATAAAAAATCTTGCAGAAATGATTGCACCGGAAATTCAGACACAGGTAGTGAATTTAACAAAAGGTGCTGTGGAAGTGATTGTGGAGCATAATGAGATTGTTTCTTTTGACATTCAGATAGATGGAACAGTTACTGTGTTATTCTCAGAAGTAGATGCCTCTGTAGGGGCAGAGTTTGTGTTTGAGTAATTTACAAAAAGGTATAAAAAGCTATAATTAGATTGCCATACCCTTTTAAATATGAAAATACATAAAAGATAGAATAATTTTATATCAAATGGGGTATAGGAGTGAATTTTTTTCCTTCTATACCCCAAATTTTTATTTAGTTTGCTTCAAATTCTCCCGAAATATCCCCTACCGTAATCGTATAAGTTTCTCCTTTTTGTATATTCGGATTGCTTAAAATAATGCAGGCATACGCAGTTTCCGGTGTATAGGAAACAACCTCTTTTCCATTGGAATCGGTAAGTGTAAGTGCGGTACCGCCTGAAATATTGCCACAGGTTACAGCAAAGCAGCCTTGTGTAGAGTCAGAGCCAAAGGTTTGTGCCATCATCGTAGAACCAACACCAATAAAGCTGCCTCCTGTAATCGTAGCATAGGAATCATAGTCTAAGATTGCAGTATCACCCTGTGTTGGGCCGGTTACAATGGTATCACCGCCTGTAATTTCTAAGTAGCCATTGGCATCAATACCATCACCCGAAGCGTACATAAAGATATTGCCACCAGAAATTACAATGCTGCCATTGCCGGAACTCATACCGCCATGTCCGCCACCGCCAAACATCTGGTCACGACCACCAAAACCGCTCGAATCTGTACCACCTGCTGCATTAATACCGTCATCTGTAGAAACAATGGAAATTGTGCCACCGGAAATGGCAATATTAAGTCCTTCCAAACCTTCATAGCTTTCGGAAATGTCGATAGTTCCGGAAGAAATGGTTAAAGTTTCTTCTGCATGAATAGCATCATCTCCCGAAGCAATAGCAAATGTTCCTCCATTAATTGTGAGAGAAACATCTGAGTGAAGGGCATCATCCGCAGAATCAATTGTAAAGGTACCGCCATTGATAAGCAATCCCTTTGCGGATTTGATACCTTTCATGCTAGTGCTGGAGCTCTCTGAGGTGTTGTTAGAGGTACTGCCCAGATTATTGCCGGAAGTAAGCGTAAGTGTGTTGTTATAGGCATTGTTTGAAGAAGTTGTATCAGAGCCGTTATTGGAAGTATCTTTGGAAGTTGTGTCAGACTCTGCATCAGAAGGAGCACCGGAGCGACCACCTCTGCCGCCTCCCATACCGCCTTGCGGCATACTCATGCCACCGCCAAAATTACCCCATGAATCGGAGAAAGTCTTATCACCGTTTTCATAACCACCGCCACAAAGCATTTCAAAAGTACCATTTTCTATCTGAACATAAGAACTTGCACTAATACCATCGCCTGCTGTTTCCAGATTGAAAGTACCGTTTGCAATATATACAAATCCTTTTTCTTCGTCTTCGTCATTATCTGCCTGAATGCCGTCGTTTCCGGCAGCAATTGTAATAGAAGCGTTGGTAATTCTTACGCTGTCATTTGCAGAAAGTCCGTGTGAAGCAGAACCGATGGTATAGCTTCCTCCGGTAAGGACTAAATCATCTTTTGAAACAATGCCATGTCCCGCAGGAGAACTAACTGTAAGAGAGCCGGAGCCGTTTATGGTCAAATCCTGTTTTGAGAAAATAACTGAGTCAATGTTATTTTCATCAATAGCAGTAAATGTGCCGCCATTCGAAAGCGTGTTTGTCGTGCCTTCTACTAAAGTGAGAAAAACTTTATCTGCCTCTAAAATATAAAGAGGAGCAGACGTTTCATGGTTAATTGTTACGCCATTGAATACAAGCTGCAATTTGGCAGAATCATCGGTGTCTATAATAATCATTCCATTATCTAAATTTCCGGAAAATACATAGGTACCTTCTTTTTGAATTGTAATGGTGCTGCCTTCGATTTTGACAGTATCAGAGTCGCAGGAAGCAGAAGTATTATTTAATGCAATAGAAATACTTGTATTTTCGTCATATTCTGTTCGCAAGTCTCGTTCTGTAAAAATATCAGATGTATTCAAGAAAAAATCCGTATTTGCAGATGAGGAATTATTGGTTGTGTTTGAAGCATTTTTTTCTGTATTTTGTGTAGTTTGGTTATGGGTGTTTGTATTATTGGTATTATCATTCTTCGCATTACCACAGCCACTCAGCAATAGTGTACATGCCAGAATGAATGCTAGCTTTTTGGGATAGTTATGCATGGAAGTTCCTCCTTATAAATTTTATTTTTGAAGAGAAAGTAACAAAAGTGGATTTCGAGTATTTGATTTACATTTTAAGTTTAGTATGGATTTATACATATAATTTAATCAATATTTGTGAAAAAAATTTGAAATTTAGGGAGTTGACTTCTAAAAATGCTATCTTATAATTAAAACATAAAAAGTTAAGAGAAAAAGATATCTTGAAGTAATATCCGGTATCACTTACATAAATGGAGTGATTAATTTTAAACAAAATGGAGGAAATTTTATGATTTATAATGCAAAAATGTACGATTTAGGAAGCAGGCGTTCCGCTATCCGCGAATTATTTGAATATGGAAAACAAAGAGCAGCTATTGTAGGAGCAGAAAATGTCTATGATTTTTCGCTTGGCAATCCAACCGTTCCGGCACCTGATTGTGTAGACGAAACGATTTGCAATTTGACCCAAGAATTGGATTGTGTGAAATTGCATGGCTATACTTCCGCACAGGGCGATTTGGAAACCAGAAGTGCGATTGCTAACTTTTTAAATCAGACACATGGTACACATTTTACAGCAGATAACTTTTACATGACAATGGGAGCTGCGGCATCGTTATCTTTATGTTTTCGAGCATTAACCACATGTGAAGAAGATGAGTTTATTGCGATTGCTCCATATTTCCCGGAATATAAGGTGTTTGTGGAAGCCTCAGGTGCACAGTTTAAAGTTGTGCCAGCAGATACAAAGGAATTTCAGATTGATTTTGAAGCATTGGAAAAAAGGATAGGAGAGTATACAAAAGGCATTATTATCAATTCTCCAAATAATCCTTCCGGTGCAGTCTATTCTGAGAAAACAATTCTTCGTTTAGCAGAGATTTTAAAGGAAAAAGAAAGAGAAGTGGGACATCCGATTTTTCTGATTGCAGATGAACCGTATCGTGAAATCGTATATGATGGAGTAGAAGTACCGTTTGTGACAAAATATTATGACAATACATTGGTATGTTATTCTTATTCGAAATCGCTATCGCTTCCGGGTGAACGTATCGGATATGTCTTAGTGCCAGATGAGGCATTTGAAAGCAAGGCACTTTATGCAGCAATCGCAGGTGCAGGTCGTGCACTTGGCTATGTCTGTGCACCAAGTATGATGCAGAAAGTCATTGCACGTTGTCAGGGACAAACAGGAGATGTAGAGCTTTATAAAAAGAATCGGGATTTGCTCTATAGTCGACTGACGGAAATCGGATACGAATGTTTCAAACCGCAGGGAGCTTTTTATATGTTTGTAAAAGCCTTGGAAGAAGATGCAGATGCGTTTTGTGAGAGAGCAAAACAGGAAGACTTGCTTGTAGTATCAGCAGTTGGATTTGGTTGTTCGGGATATGTGCGAATTTCGTATTGTGTGGATTATGATATGATTGAACGAAGTTTTGGTGCATTTGAACGGTTATATCAAAGTTACCAATGAAGAACGAGTTAGTTTGCTGTTTTCGATTATATGAAATGAATAAAAGGAAACAAATGTCTCTAACCAAAGCGAAGATAGAGATGAATGCTTTTTTATGTACATAAAATTTTACACTTTAACAAAAGTTTAATATTTCTTCAATATTTCAAAAACATTAGAGCTGTAATATAACCACATCAACAGGAACAACGAGGGATTTTAAATAACAAAAGTAAAGGAGAAAAGAAAAATGAAAGAAAAAATCATGGGAACATTTAGTGCTGGAATGGCAAGTATGAAAAAAAGTATGCAGAGTGGTGTGGACAGCTACAAATTAGAAGGAAAAATTGCAGAACAGCAGAAGAAAATCAAAGTATTAACAAAAGAAATCGGAAATCTTGCAATTATAAGATTGGAAGCAGGAGATGAAATGAGTCCTGAAATCATGGAAAGATACCATGCAATTTTGGAAGCAAAAGCGGAAATTGAAACTCTGGAAAAAGAACGTAGAGTTTTGAAAATTGCTTGTCCAAATTGTGGAACAAAAACATCTGTAAAAATGAACTTCTGTGGAAAATGTGGTGCTGCTTTGAAAGAAGCGGAAGATATGGAAGACATTGTTGAAATCGAAGAATTTTTTGAAGCAGAAGATATGGAAGAAGTTCTTGAAGCAGAAAATACCGAAGAAACGATAGAAGTGTAAGAACACAGAGAAAAATTTTTTGACATTAATATAATTTTAACTGACTCAAGAAAGTCTGTCACCTTAAGTGCGATGCATGAAGTGGCGGACTTTTTTGATTTAATTATGGGTAACTAGCGAAGTGGATTGCGAAGCTCCGCTTGATACATTAGGAGCAAACGTATGTAAAAAATAAATAAATTTAGTTGACATATACCTATTGGGGGTATATAATGTGGAAAGTAGTTAGTAGGAACTAATTTGACCGAATCAAGAAAGTCCCACATTGCGAATATCCGCTTGATTAAGATAGGAGGAAAAAGAAAAATGAATGAAAAATTACAAGATGCTGAAACCTTTGATGTAGAAAATGGAGAATCACTTGAAGCCTGTCCATATTGTACGAAACACAAAGCACGCTCTGAAAAAGAGTACAAAGATTTATGCAATCGTCTTTCCCGTGTGGAAGGACAAATTCGCGGAATACGTCGTATGGTGGAAAATGATTGTTATTGTACAGATATTTTAGTTCAGGTATCTGCAGCAACCGCAGCGTTAAACAGTTTTAACAAGGTGCTTTTGGGAAATCACATAAAAACTTGTGTGGCACAGGATATTCGTGATGGAAAAGAAGAAACGATAGATGAATTGGTAAATATTTTGCAGAGACTGATGAGATAAAGAATTTTGTGGTAATACTTTTTTATGCAGATTAATATATCTATACGGGTTTATGACTTTTCATTATAAAAGATTAAATAAAAAATAGATAAAAGAAGCAAGATATCTTCTTGGTTATTTTTAATTAGCTATTTAGAGTAGTAAATTTATGAAAAAATTAAGAAGTACTATGTTAAAAGGTCTGCTTTGTATATAGAAAGATTAGAAAGAACGGATAGAAACGAGGAATAAAACATGAAACAATATACGGTAACCGGCATGAGTTGTGCCGCCTGTAGTGCCAGAGTAGAAAAAGCAGTAGGAAGTGTAGAGGGAGTTACCTCTTGTTCGGTCAGTCTGCTTACAAACTCCATGGGAGTCGAAGGTGATGTCAGCGAGGCGGCAATTATTGCAGCAGTAGAGGCGGCAGGATACGGAGCTTTTCCAAAAGGCGGTACAGACCGTGATGGAAAACAAGCAGCAGGAAAGCAAAATGGAGGCATGGATTATTCTGCTGCCCAAGAAGCATTAAAAGACCATGAAACTCCAAAATTGAAAAAACGCTTATTTGCCTCTTTGGGATTTTTGCTCATATTGATGTATTTTTCTATGGGGCATATGATGTGGGGCTGGCCGGTACCGGAATTTTTTGCACAGAATCATTTAGCACAGGGATTGTTACAGTTACTATTGTCTGCCATTGTAATGGTGATTAATCAGAAATTTTTTATTAATGGTTTTAAGGGACTTTTACACAAAGCACCAAATATGGATACATTGGTAGCAATGGGTTCAGGGGCATCATTTGTATATAGTACCTACGCCCTTTTTGCAATGTCCGATGCCGTGCTAAAAGGCGATATGACTTTGGCACATGAATATATGCACGAGTTTTACTTTGAATCTGCGGCAATGATTTTGACCTTAATTACCGTAGGAAAGATGTTAGAGGCACGTTCTAAGGGAAAGACGACGGATGCATTAAAAAGCCTTATGGAATTAGCTCCTAAAACAGCAACTTTAGTGCGTAACGGAGAAGAAGTAACTGTACCAATTGAAGAAGTGCAAATAGACGATGAATTTGTAGTTCGTCCGGGCGAGCATATTCCGGTGGATGGCATTGTAATAGATGGAAGTGGTGCAGTAAATGAAGCTGCTTTAACAGGCGAGAGTCTTCCGGTTGATAAAGAACCGGGACATAAAGTAAGTGCCGCAACCGTAAATCAATCCGGTTTTTTGCGTTGTAAAGCAACAAGAGTTGGAGAAGATACTACACTTAGCCAGATTATTCAGATGGTATCTGATGCTGCTGCGACAAAAGCACCAATTGCAAAAGTAGCAGATAAAGTTTCCGGTGTGTTTGTTCCGGTGGTCATTTCCATTTCGGTAGTGACTTTTTTGAGTTGGCTGTTTGTGGGAGAATCGTTTGGATTTGCGATTGCAAGAGCGATTTCCGTACTTGTTATCAGTTGTCCATGTGCACTTGGACTTGCAACACCGGTAGCTATTATGGTGGGAAGCGGCATGGGTGCAAAACATGGTGTGCTTTTTAAGACAGCAGTATCATTAGAAGAAGCTGGAAAAACACAGATTATTGCATTGGATAAGACAGGCACGATTACAAGCGGAAAACCAAAAGTAACTGATATTTATCCAATGTATGGATTGTCGGAAGCAGAACTTATGGAATATGCCTACGCATTGGAATGTAAGAGTGAACATCCGCTCGCACATGCGATTGTAGAAAAAGCAAAAGAAGACGGAATCGTGGTAAAAGAAATCACAGATTTTTCCATTATGCCGGGAAATGGATTGATTGGAACATTAGATGGCGAAGTATTGTTTGGCGGAAATTTAAAATTTGCAAAAGCACAATTGAAGCGAGCGAATAAAGAAAAGTTAAATTTAAGTAGAAGTGAAAACATTCGTAGCATAGAGAATGTAAAATCTTATGGGAATAATAAAAATCTTGTGGAAAATACAAATGGTACCATGGATGCAGATAAGCTGGAGAAGAATACCATAAATATCGAAAAATTAGCTCGCAAATTTGCTTCCGAAGGAAAGACACCTCTCTTTTTTGGAAAAGGTGGAATGCTGCTTGGTATTATTGCAGTTGCAGACACTATGAAAGAAGATAGTTCAGAAGCTATCAAACAGCTTCGAAACATGGGAATTCATGTGGTTATGTTGACAGGTGACAATGAAATAACTGCAAAAGCGATTGGAGCACAGGCAGGCGTAGACCAAGTAGTAGCAGGTGTTCTTCCCGAAGGAAAAGAAGAGGTTATTCGTAAATTAAAAGAAAAAGGCAAAGTAGCGATGGTCGGTGATGGCATTAACGATGCACCGGCACTTACAAGAGCGGATATTGGTATTGCAATCGGAGCTGGAACGGATGTAGCGATTGATGCAGCAGATATTGTACTTATGAAAAGTCGTCTGACAGACGTTGCTGCAGCGATTCGCTTATCCCGTGCGACACTAAGAAATATTCACGAAAATCTGTTTTGGGCATTTTTCTATAATGCTATTGGTATTCCATTAGCCGCAGGATTGTGGTATCCTATTTTTGGATGGGAATTAAACCCGATGTTTGGGGCAGCCGCTATGAGTTTATCCAGCTTTTGCGTGGTAACTAATGCATTGCGTTTGAATCTGTTCCAAGTTTATCGTGCTGATAAAGACAAACGTATCAAAAACAGTTATTTACAGGAATCATGCATAGAAGCCTGTGAAAATAAAGAAGAAAGAGATGAGGAAGAAATCATGGAAAAAACAATGAACATCGAAGGTATGATGTGCCCGCATTGCAGCGGCAGAGTAAAAAGCACGTTGGAAGCAATGGCAGAAGTAGCAAGTGCCGAAGTAAGTCACGAAACAGGTACAGCGATTGTGACATTAGTAAGTGAAGTTGCAGATGATGTGTTAAAGAAAGCGGTAGAAGAACAGGGATATAAAGTGACAGGAATTAACTAAATCAGATATTCAAAAAACAGACCATTTCATAACAAATCAAACTATCAGATATACGGTCAATGCCAAAATCATATTGGGTGGAGCTTCCAAAAGGAAGCTCCTTTTATGTTTTTGAAGAAGGGATATACTGATAACATAAAACCCCATCTTCTTCTGTTCGCTTACAAAAACCGATATCACAAAGATATTCCAAGCACGAAAAGGTCTTTGTCAAAATCATTTTAATCATAAAATGGTGTTTTGCATCAAGTGGTGTTTTGGCTAATCCATATGCCTCAAATGCCATTTCCTGTATGGTCATTGATTTTTTACTATTTGCTAAAATCTGTTCCATTGCAGACAGTTTTTTGCGATAAGAAGAAACAATATGGGTAATCACAGGAGTTGCGTTTGTTAAAATTTCGTTATGAGCAGGTAAGATGGTACAATCTGCATATTGCATTTGGATTGTTTCAAGTGAAGCAAAATAGTGTTGTAACAGATGTTCGTCAATATAGGAAGTTCCCACAATCGGTACAATCCCCACGATAATCTGGTCACCGGTAAATAATAACTTATGTTTTGGCTCATAAAGTCCGACTTGTCCCATCGTATGACCAGAAAGGGAAATTACTTCAAATGTATATGCCCCATAAGAAAAAATCTGCCCAATTTCTATGGGTTTGTAAGGAAAGGCAGAAGTTTGAAATACACCGTCTTTATGAGTACTTCTCTGATAAGAAGTCATTCGCATCAGAAACTGCCAAAGTTCCGGTGTACGCATTTCATTAATTCCTGCTTTGTGCAGAACATGAAGTTGTTCTTCGACGGATTTTGGGTTGTGGTTATACGAAAGACAATCATATACATGGCGGTCTTCAACTGGATTCATATAAATCGTTGCACCACGATTTGAAAAATATTCGGCAAGACCAATATGGTCGTGATGCTTATGTGTTAGAAAAATATCTAAATTTTCATAGGAAACATGCAAAGAAGTCAGTAATCGCTCTAATAGTTGTTGATTTTCTGCGGTACGATATCCGGTATCTATCATAAGACTTCGTTCATTTTCTTTTCCCGCAATGAAAAAAATATTCATTTCATTATTTGCTTGTGTCAATTTCATTTCATAAATTCCTAAAAAACATTCATGGACAAGTTCACGCATACCTATTACCTCGCTTTTTATCAATTAAAAAGTATCATATCCTAAATGTAATATATTGTACAGGAGATGATGGTTATTTTTTACATATATTGTTACTGTTAACAGGTTACCTGTGAACAGTAAGCATATAATAATAAAATTTTCAATAAATATATATTGCATTCAGTCTACAGACTGGTATACTAAATATAGTTTATATAATATTTTATCATTTAAAAAGATAGAAAGGGGTAAATTTTTATGAAACAGAGAAATTTTGGAAAAAATACAAAAGGAGAATGTGCAACTTTATATACGTTTACAAACAAAAACGGAATGAAAATGGAAGTGTCCGATTTTGGTGCAACCTTATATGCCTTATGGGTTCCGGACAAAGATGGAAATTTGCTGGATGTCGTACTCGGATATGATGACCCAATCGGATATGAAGGACCAAGTGGAACATTTTTTGGTGCAACCGTGGGACGAAATGCAAATCGTATTGCAAATGGTACTTTTGCTTTAAATGGAAAAGAATATCATCTTGCAAAAAATAATGGAAACAACAACTTACATAGTGGATTGGATTTTTACAGTTTCCGTATTTGGAACGTAAAAGAAACAACGGAAAACAGCATTACGTTTGTTCTTCACAGTCCTGACGGTGACCAAGGATACCCGGGAGAAGTGGATATAGAAGTGACATATACACTTACGGAAGATAATGGCGTAAAGATAGACTATTATGCAAAACCAAATGCAGATACCATTTTAAATATGACAAACCACAGCTATTTTAATTTAAACGGACATGCCTCAGGCTCTGTTTTAAAACAATCTGTTTGGGTAGATGCAGATGCATTTACAAGAGCAGATGAAGAGTCCATTCCAACAGGTGAAATTCTCTCCGTAGAAGGAACGCCTATGGATTTTCGTGTAAAAAAAGAATTAGGCAGAGATATAGAAGAAGATTATGAAGCATTAATTTTTGGAAAAGGCTATGACCACAACTGGTGCTTGAATAACAATGGCAAATTTGTAAAAGTTGCACAGATGAGTGCAGAAGAAAGTGGTATTACAATGGAAGTGTATACCGACCTTCCGGGTGTGCAGTTATATTCGGGCAATTTTATCATGGACGAATTAGGAAAAGAAGGTGTTGTATACCAACAAAGACAAGGGCTTTGCTTTGAAACACAATACTATCCGGATGCCATAAACCATGAAAATTTTCCAAGTCCGGTTTGTAAGGCGGGAGAAGTATATCAAACAACTACGATGTATAAATTTTGCAGATAGCAGTTGCTAAGGGGGTATTGGCAAATAGAATGTATATATGCAAAATGTAGTATTCTTTTAAAAAAGCAATACTACATTTTGTATATAGAGTTCAATTTCTGATAGCCTCTTTTTTACCCAAAAAACGATTCACTGTGGTTTTTATTTATTATAAATTTCTGAATTAAACTTTCCTTCGCTCTTAGATATTGCAATACTTGCTACAGCATCGCCCGTACAGTTGAGAGAAGTTACAAGCATTTCGATAGGTCTATTAATTGCAAGAATGAGTGAGTATGCAATTAATGCCGACTCGTTGGAGAATCCTACTCCGGAAAGAATTGTAAAAAGGATTACTGCACCAGCACCTGGTGCTGCAGGAGTTCCCATACTTGCAATAAGAGCAAGTAACATGATGATAATTAACTGAAATACGGAAACATCGTAGCCCCCACAGCCAGCAATGAAGAGTGTGGCAACAACCTGCATGATAGCAGTTCCATCCATGTTAATAGTCATACCAAGTGGGAGCACAAAAGATGCAATTTGTGGGTCAACGCCAAGTTCTTTGGTGTTTGTATCCATATTTAGAGGAAGTGTTGCAGCACTTGAGGAAGTTGAGAAGCCGAACAATATAACCTTAGATATTTTCTTGATGAACTTAATGGGATTAAGTTTACAAATGATACCGATGCAAATAGGATATCCTATGAACAAGTGTGTAAATAATAATACGGTACATACGAGTACATAAGTAATTGCCGGTTTCAAGTAATCAATTCCATAAGTTGCAAATGTTCTGCAAAGAAGCATGAAGATTGCACCAGGTCCGAATTTTCTTACAACAAAATTCAAGAAAACTACAATAATTTTACTTATTTCTTCACAAAGATTATAGATAAAGCTTTTTTCTTTGCTAATGTTTAGTGTGTTTAATCCAAGTCCAACAACTACTGCGATGAAGACAATACTAAGTACAGAGTTGTTAACACTAAATACAGCACCAATATTGGAAGGAATAATATTTAAAATAACCTGAAGAGGGTTGCAACCAATACTTCCATCAGAGATTGTAATATCTGTAAGCGGAATGTTAAATAATCCGGCCTTAAAGCACATTAATGAAATAACACCAGAAAAAGTAAGAGCCACACATGTTGTGAGCATAAACCAGCCTATTGTCTTGGCTGCTAAACGACCTAATATAGATGCTTCACGAATTTCATTGATTGCCATTACTACGGAAGAAAATACCATTGGAACAATAATTAATTGTAAGGATCTAATGAAAAGTTGTCCGCAAAGGTAGAAAAGACCAATCGCTTTTTCAGCACCTTCCACTGTAATATCTTGGAATAAAAGATTGTTAATCGTTAACCATGTTGTACTGTCTGCACCTATTGATTCTCTAATAGTCATGAATAAAAGCCCGGTTGTGATACCAGCGACCATAGCAATCAGCATATGAAATGCAAGTTTGTTACTGTTATTCGTATTTTTCATATCCTTTTCTCCTCATTTTGGTTTGCAAATTGACTTATTATATACAGAAATCAAGGGATTAATCAAGGGGAGAAGTAAAAAAATATTGTTTTTTTTCGAGAACTTTTTTCGAGAGTCTAAGATTATAATGGATTTGGGAAACGATGCTAATTTAACCGAATCAAGAAAATCCCCCACTTCAAGTGCGTAGAGCACTAAGTGGTGGGTAGGGGGAGTTTGGCACAGGCATTTGTTCTTTCATTTTCTACGGAGCATTGTTACCGGTTCACACCAAAAAGTTGGAAAGACTAAGAAATGACATAAATAGTCCACCCTCTGCATACAATGTAAAAACAAGTATTGCAGAGGGTTTTCTCATGAAAAAATATATTGAAGAAAGAGCAGTAGAAATTGCCAATTACATCATCGAAAGTAATGCTACCGTAAGGCAGGCAGCGAAACAGTTTGGCATCTCTAAAAGTACTGTACATAAGGATTGTGCCGAACGGCTCACACAAATCAATCCCGCACTTGCATCTGAAGTAAGAAAAGTCTTGGATGTTAACAAAGCAGAACGACATATCCGTGGTGGCTTGGCAACAAAAGAAAAATATCTACATCAAGTTTCATAAAAATTGCATAATAAATCACAAAGATTCCAGTAGAAATTTCCTGCTGGACTTTTTGTGTAGATAAATGAATTTATAATAAATAGTAACAAAACAATTATTATTGATTAGTTAGTAAGAATTTGATATATATGAGGAAAATAAGTTTTTGTTGAAGGATAGGGAAAAAGATATTGATAGGATAGAAAAATCGCCCAAGGTTTTCCTTGGGCGAAAAAATATTTATCTAAATCGTAAAATTCCATTTTCCCGATAACCCCATTGTGCATTTCTCAATGCTCGAACTGCTGCATCAAATGCCTGTGAAGCACAATCTAAATAATAGTCATTGTTTTGATGTGCACCGATTGCATGAATGGTTATGTTTCGTGTTTGGGCATCGAATGTGTAAAAAAGTGTACAGATTCCGTCGAAATTTCTTCGATTGTAAGTTGCTGTTTCATGATAAACAGTGAGTCCGGTGATTCTGATACTGGTTGCTCTGCCTTGGCATGGAGTTCCGCTTCTTAATAGATGTTCGATATTTGTCTCCATACCTCCCCATGCAGCATTCAAAGCGTGATGGTCTCTATCATCACTATAATAAATGGCTGGATGTACAGAGGAATTTCTTCCACCAATAGCAAGTATTTGGGTAGAAAATAAGTTTCCTATATTTTGAAGTGCAGTAGTTCGTTGAGGTTGCGAGTTGTAAGTTGCATTAATGAGGTTGGCATTAGGAAAAATCCAAAATGTTCTATTAGCTGGCATAGTGTTTCCTTTCTTTCCCTTAAAATGGATTAATGTAGTTTTCAATATCTGTAGCATATTGGAACATATTGATATACGGCTGAATTTGTTTTACTGCTGCATGATGTGTATTATTATTGAGTAATTTCAGACATTTTGACAATAACTGAGGATATGCATCCAATATATCGGGATTATTTAATAATAATAAACTTGGATAAAACGTGTCTACATCAATAAGTTCCCAATAACGTGCTAAGTTCAATGATATGGCAAGACCTTCTTTATTTTTTGTTTGCCCCGGAGTACCGCCAATCTGATTAATTACGATATTGGTATATTTTTTTGAATCAGTTTCAGTTTTTGTTGTTTCTTTAGAAGAACCGCCATTTCCATTTCCCGTTACAGAATTTAATTCTAATTTTACGGATGCACTAAATGCTCTTTTTTCTTCTTCGGATTGACTAAAATCGCTGATTTTGGTTGTTTCCGTGGAATAGAGTAAACCTCCTAATGTGAATTTACATGGGATATATAGTCCCCATTCATTCAGTACGTGGAGGAGATTGCACATTTTGTCTTTGTCGGAATCAGAGGAATTTATCACTTCAGCTACCGCTTTAGCGAATAGCGGATTTGGTATCATGTTGTCGGGATTTATTTCAAAATCGGCCTTGGATACCATATATTTTTCTAACAAAAATTCTTCGGTTTTGCTGCTTGCAGATGTTTTGCTTTTTTGATAATCATATTCGGCATTAGCACTTAAAAATGGAGTATCCAGAGCCAGGGAGGCTTTATTATTGGTAAGTAAATTTATATCCTGCGTAATTTTGGAAAAGGAGCAACTGGAAAGTTCTTGGGTATTTATTCTAGGATTATTCATTGCAGGCAATGCATTCCATGAAAATAAATCATGAAAAGCCCTTTTTATTCCGTCTTTTTGTGAAAATGTAATGCCACGGAAAATCTGACATTTTCGGAACAAATCTTCTTTTTGCGTTTCTGACATATCGCGATAATCTTCTTTATCAATATCCTTTTGAATACAGCTTCCTTCATTTTTTCCAATATAAATGCATTGATTTTGGTCTAAGATTTCAAATAAGCATATTTCATTCTCAAATTCTGTGAGAATTGGAGCATCATTATTTAAAAAGAAATCATTTTCGACCATAAAATGCTTTTCTATCAAAGTTTTTCGAAGGTCAGATAACATTGTTTCCGGGTTCGTTTTTATGGAAATACTGTTTCCATTTGTATTTTTTATTAAAATTAATTGTTTATCCATAATCGTTTTCTCCAAATATAATTAATTTATTCCCAAATGGATTTTTGTTCATTTGGAGGCATAAGGTTATATCGGTCAATATGTGCTTTTGCTTTTTCTAATGAAGAAAATACAAAAAGAAAGATGGTTATAGTTCCTTCCGGTTCCTCCCATGGTTTAAAGTCACCACCGTGCCAAGTGCCGTAATTAATATGTGTTTTATCACCTTCTACAATTGTGCCGGGTTTCAAATCCTCTCCGGATACAAGTTGCTGTTCGTTTGTCGCATTTGCGTTAGCGGCTGCAAGATAGTTTTTACCTGTGAAGTTTAATGTTTTGGTAGATTTTAATGTAATATCTTTTGGCGTATTGATATCGATAACTTTATCTCCGTCTATCCAACTTAGCATATCCCTCGCTGTAAATGTGAGTTTTTGGTATTTGACTTTTGTGGCAGGGTCAATTCCGCTGACATTTTCGATGGCTTTTATTACGATATTTTTATCTCCATCTTTACCGGACCAGGCACGTATGCAAGTTTCTCCAAATAGGTTTTTATCGCCTTTTGCCCAATGGACTGCATTTTGGCGAATTAATTCTCCGGAAGCAAGTGTTGCTTTGTATTCAAATCCCACAGTACCCCAACAGCGAATTGGAAATTCTATAACAGAGTTCTCACAGCAAATGCAGACATTTTCATAATTTAAAGAGATTTTTTCATTTGTAGGCACAACATTTTCCAGTAAGATAGGTTCAAATTTATCTTTATTTGCATTTCGCGTTGTATCATCTGATTTTTTCAGTCGACAACTTACTCGCAGATTGTGATGTGACCAGTAATTTGTAGAAAAACCAATGAGGTCCGGTTTTTTCGTTTTTTTGGTGTTGGTAAGGACAATTTCATTTTTGTTTTTTAAGAGCATATCCTTAAAATCAATAAGTCTTTCAGTTTCCTTTGCCAAAATTCGGTCAGTATAATTTTCCGTATGTCTGTCTGCTTCCGGCATTACAAAACGATACTGGAAATTAGTGTTATCCGAGCAGATAAAACTTTCCCCATTTATTTTTTTGGTTTCAAGAATGGCTCTTAGATTCGATAATTTTCTTCCCGATTCCTGCTCAAAATCAGAATCTGTGATTGTTATAGAGTCATTTGTTCCGCTGCCTTTGGTGCATATAATTTCAAATCCCATTCCATTTCCTCCTAAGTACTATTAGTTAGTTCCATTTTAGAATAGTATGTTTTATGTGGGAAAGGGACAGATTATGAGAATTTTACAAATGTTCTTTTTGGATAGAAAAAGTCTCTCTACTTTAATCCGGTTCTAGCTAACAAAATTAGAACAATCTGATTTTATTTTCAATTAATTTTCCAACAACCGCAAATAACGATTTGCCTCCCGAAGCACATGGTCAGCAAGAAGCGGTAGTATAACAGACCTGATATTGCAGCTAATAATTCCATTTGTTCCGGTTGCCTTAAAATCACGATAACGTTGCGTTGTTTCGAGAGTTTTTTGTGTTAAGCGTTCTTCTAATTGCGTATCCTGTTGTTTAGCGATTGCTAAAAGTTCTTCATATTCTTCCGCATAATCATTTGCAGTTTCAATCAATTCTTTTTCCGTAGGGTCTAACAATCCGCGAATAAATTCCGCATGTTCCATCATAATCTGATTCCAGAACACTTCGGTATTTTTCTGATTGTTATTCGGAATCCTGCCTCGTTCTATCTCACGAACTGTCTGCAAATATAATCTTGCTTCTCTTGTAATATGTTCAATAAGTAATGGATAATTGAACGTGTACAAGTTACAGGAAAGGACATTTTGCAGGATTTTCTCTTTAAAAGAAATAAGTCCTACTAACAAATCAATAATGTTTCTGTTTATTCTTTGCACTTTTTGTACAGTTTCTTTATTTGGCTGTCCAATACCTGTGCGGAGTCTTTTTTCCGCTTGTGTAATTTGAATATTAATTGGTACACCGGCCAATTTTTCTGTTTGTTTTTCTGCAGTTTGTGTGTATTCTGTAACGATTTCCCCGGAATTTAAAACATTTGCTCCTACATTTCCATTCGCAAGTTTGACAACTTCCTCCAGTTTCTTTTCAAATTGTTCCCGATACCAATCAGCTTCTTTTATATAGCCGGTTTCACTAGATGGAAATGCAGCCAGCAAAAAGAATGCATGCTCTTTCATGATTCTTGCAAAAAACAAATGGGTTTCAAGGGATACTATGATATACGTATTCATTTCATATTCTCCTAAAATCCTATCTTTATCAGTATATACCGAGAAAATTGAGTGTTTCCGTAGATTTGGATTATTTGAAGAATTGGTATAAAAAAGGGGCTATCGGAAAATAGAATGAATATAAAAGATATAGTGTTTTTAAAAGAATCTTACACTAAAATCAGTATATATTTTTCATTTCCCGATAGCCTCTAAAATAGTAATCGTTCAAACTATTTTTTATAAGTTCTAAATACATTGGGTTTCTTTCTGTAAGTTTCGTTATTTTTAAAGAATAACCGCTTGCAGATAATAAATCTTCCATTGTATATTCCTTTAAGATATTGTCTAGAGTATCGTTTTCAAATATTTTGCAATTTCTGCATCTTCACAATTTGCAAAAAACAGTTCTGAAAAATGTTCACCACTAATAGTTGTTTTTAAAACATCTTGGTCCATTTCTTTTAAAATGGTAAGCATATCCTTATGAGAAACTTGTTTAATCGCATCTAACATCATTTTGCTTTGATGTTGTGCCTCTTTACGAGCTGGTGGATATCCGCCACCGCTTTCTTTTTCAAATAATTTTTCGAAGATATACTGTAAACGAAGTTCTGCCGCAAATCCGAAATCTTTGCCAAGAGGAAGTGCTACAACATTTCCATCATTTACCTGAGAGAAAAGAACAGCGTCTTCTACATGAGAAACGTGACCACATTGTACATTCGGGAATGCATTAGCGGCAATCATAGCACCAATGCCTGAACCACATCCGGTAATAACGTAGTCTGCTGCTTTGGAATTAATTAAAATCCCTGCAAGAACACCACACATGACATAATTAATGGAATGTGGATCATCCGCACCATACATCCCATAATTATATACCGTATGTCCTTTTGGTTCTGCAGCGTTTTTTAAAAGTTCATAAATCATTTCATTTTTTGCTGCTTGGCTGTTTTCGTTAATTAATGCAATTTTCATAAAAAAATACCTTTCCTTTATAATTTAAAATCAAAGTTTTGTCCGACTATCATTTCCTGTTGGGTACGAATCTGGTTGTTTCTTGCAGCATAGAGAGAATCTTGCAGTTTTACAAATAAATCATCCAGAGTTGATGCAGTAATGGTGATAAGGTTCTCTTTGGGGTTTGAAATTTTATTTCCACCAAATGTTCCTTTTGAAGTTTTGCCATTTTGAAGTGCTTCTGTTTTTTCCGCACGATTCTGCTCAATGCGGTCTTTTTGTAACTGCATACTTTGCTCTACAACTGCAAAATAAGAAACAGAGCCATTATCGCTTATTTCCATACCAAAAGATTTGATATTTGCCCCTGATTCTTTCAGTTGTTCTATCATATCCGGCATTTTTGTAATGGTATTGTCAATAAGCCCCTCATTTTGTGTACGAACGGTCTCATTTGTTGCCATTTCTTCTACTTCGCTTTCGCTGATAAAAACGGTCAAACTTTTGTTGCTCTGATAATTGGCAAGCTGTTCCTTTGCAGTACTGCTTTGTTCATCATCCACTAAGACAAACTCAACATCACCATATTTTGCTTTTAAATCCTCATAATACGAAGATGCTGTTTCGCTAAGTTTTGGATTTCCAATAGTGCCTTTTGCATGTTCTGTCTTTTTGGTTGCTGTAGTTTCCGATTTGTTTACAATACTGTTTACAAAACGGTCCATTCCGAAAATCTGATTCATATGACCCCTCCTTGTCTTTTTGCAAATCCATTTGTATAACGTGAGAATTCCATAATTCTATAATGTATATCGGTTAATTCCATAATAGAATTAAGAACTAAATTGGTTGAAAAATCACGCCCGGTTTACTCCAATTTTGAACTGGAATAACAAAAGAGAGTTCTATCTATGATTAATTCTTAGTATATATTATAAACCTGCTTATAGCAAAAATTTTTCCTACAGTAATTTTATACTATCTTTTAAGAAAATATAGAAACTAATTTTGTATAAAAATAAAAAAACAGTTGACAAATATTGTATGACATGGTAATGTCTATACATAGTTAGTGATGACTAACACAGGAGAGGCAGAACTAATTTTGGCACAAGAATAGAAGTATCTGTCATAAAATATTCAATTATCTGGAAATCAGAAATAACCACATAAAACTCCTTAAAAGTCCCGCGGATTTATTCCGTGGGATTTTTGCTATTTCAGCGTGGATATGGGGTGTTTTGCAATTTGTGAGCTTAGGCGAAAAAGTCTTCGTTGATAAGCTGTGAAATAAGTATAAAATGCCATAAAAATTTCTACAAATTATCAATGACAGACTGCACAAATAATGGTACAATAATGTGGGAAAAATCGGTTAAACTTATTTTAACCATAAAAATAAAAAAGAAAGCGAGTAACCACTATGAAGAAAACAAAAATTGTATGTACTATGGGACCAAATTCTAATGATGAACACATTATGAGAGCATTAGTCCGTGGTGGCATGGATATTGCACGTTTTAACTTTTCTCACGGCACACATGAAGAACAGAAAGCACGTATGGATATGTTAAAACGCATCCGTTTGGAAGAAGGAAAGCCTATTGCCATTCTTCTGGATACAAAAGGACCGGAAATCCGTACAAAATTATTAAAGGATGGAAAGAAAGTAACCTTAAAAGAAGGTGCACAGTTTATCCTTTCTATTGAAGACATTATCGGTGATGAAACAAGAGTTGGTATCACATATGAAGGTCTTGTAGAGGACGCTGTAATTGGCGGAAAAATCTTAATTGATGATGGTTTGATTGAACTGGAAGTAGTAAACAAAACAGCAACTGAACTCGTTTGTATTGTTATCAATGGCGGTGAATTAGGCGAAAGAAAAGGTGTAAACGTTCCAAACGTACCGGTTCGTTTACCGGCTATCACGGAAAAAGACAAAGAAGACATCCGTTTTGGTGTAGAACAGGATATCGACTTTATTGCAGCTTCTTTCGTTCGTAATGCAGAATGTATTTCTGAAATCAAAGCATTACTTCGTGAGTTTGGTGCACCATATACACCTGTAATTGCAAAAATTGAAAATGCAGAAGGTATTAAAAACTTAGATGAAATCATCCGCGTGGCAGATGGTATCATGGTTGCACGTGGTGACCTTGGTGTAGAAATTCCGGCAGAACAAGTTCCACACCTTCAGAAAATCATGATTAAAAAATGTAACGATGCATTCAAACCGGTTATTACTGCAACACAGATGTTAGATTCCATGATTCGTAACCCACGTCCAACTCGTGCAGAAGTAACAGACGTTGCAAATGCAGTTTATGACGGAACAGATGCAGTTATGCTTTCCGGTGAAACTGCACAAGGTAAATATCCAATCGAAGCATTGAACATGATGGTGCATATCTGTGAAAATACAGAAGAATATTTGGATTACGGCGGATTATTAAAGAAACAGGCAGCAACCAGACTGTCAGGTATTCCAAGTGCATTAGGTTATGCAACCATTTCTACTGCTTATAACTTAAATGCAAGATGTGTTATTGCTCCAACAGGTTCCGGTGCAACTGCAAGAATTTTATCCAAATTCCGTCCAAAGATGGAACTTATCGGTGCAAGTCCGGAAGAAAGAACACTTCGCAGAATGCAGATTTTCTGGGGTGTAAGACCATACAAATCTGTAGAAGCTACTACCTCTGATGCAATCTGTGATAATGCAATTGAAATTGCAAAAGCAAAATTAGATGTAAAACCAAATGAAATCGCTGTTCTTACAGCCGGAATTCCTTCCCCTCATTTCGGAAATAAGGATTACGGTGCAAGTAATATGATGCGTATTGTAACAATGGATTAGGAAATGAAACGTAGTAAACATTTTAGAAAAGACGTAGTTATTGCAAGAGTAATATTTTGTGTGATTTGTGCAGTTATTTTAGCACTTGTGACATCCGTAGTAACTACATTGTTGGAAAACAAAAAGGATTCGGAAGCAAAAGATTCGGAAACGGAACATTTTGTTTCCGAATCCACAATATTGGATACAGCACCGGATACTGAGATAGAAACAGACAGTCAACAGGAGAAGCAATACGTTATAGCGACTGTAAACGTCAAACTCCGAAAAGAACCAAATACGAATTGCGAAGTAATTGCAACCGTAAATGGAGGAGACCGTCTGCTTTTGTTAGAAGAACAGGCTGGCTGGTATAAGGTACTTTATCAGGAGAAAGAGGGCTTTGTAAGTGCAGACTATGCACGAAAAGAAGTGATAGAAAGTGAAACCGAAGGTGGGGAAGGAAACGAGTTAAATCGTTCTGATTATACCATTATGATAGACCCTGCCGGAGAGCAACTGCATTTTGATATTGGAACTTTATTAAAGCAGGAACTGGAAAGTCGTGGTTATGTAACGAAAATAACAAGAAATATAGATGAAAATAATGTTACGGCACAGCAGCGTGCAGCCATGGCAGCACAGGCAGGTGCGGACATTACAATCGGTATTCATACAGGTAAGGCAGAAGACACTTCTGTAAGTGGTGCGTCAGCGATTGCACCATCTTCTGCGAATACAAGTGTAGGTACATTGGCAGAAAGCTGTCAGAAATTAAGTCAGGAAATTATCAATGCGTATTGTACACAGACCGGTATGGAAAACGATGGCGTAATGATTGATGACACAAAAGAAGAAATCAATTATGCCTCTATGCCGACTACCGTAATTTCTTTGGGATATATGAGTAATCCTTCAGATAGTTCCAATATGCAGGATAGTGAATATCAGCAGAAAATGGTGCAGGCGATAGCGGATGGGATTGACACCTATTTTGCACAGCAATAGAGGAATTGATATGAGTTGGTTAGTATATGCAATTTTAGGGGTTGTTCTGGCTGGAACAGCTCCGGTTTTTGCAAAAAGCGGGATGCGTAAATGCAGTTCTGATTTGGCAGCGGCTGTTTATGGTACGGTTCTTTTTATAGCAGTAAACTGCATGGTAAGTTTTACGGATACACCGTTAGACTTAACAAAATTGGAAAAGACGGCATTTATGTATCTTTTATTTTCCGGTTTTGCCATTGGAGCAGCATGGCTTTGCCTGTTTCGTGCATTAAAGAGAGGTGCAATCAATGGCATTATTCCCGTTTTGGAAGCGAGCTTGGTTATAGATATATTGGCAGGTATCGTTATTTTTCACGATGGTCTGAGCGTAAATAAAATCATTATTTTGGTGCTTTTAACCGCAGGAGCAGTACTTATGGCGATGCGTACAGGTGGAAAACGAAAAAGCACAAAAAAAGGAAAAGGAACGTGGCTCAACTATGCACTTGGTGCGATGGTATTCACAAGTCTTGCTGCATTATTGGAACGCATTGGGCTTGGTGGAATCAATGAATATCTAAAGCGTCTGTTGTGTTATGCGATTGCGTTGATTGTAGCGTGGGTATTCACGTTTGCAACAGGCAGTCAAAATGGTATGCGTTCTATGTCATTTTTGGATGGTATTTACGTAAGCCTGTCAGGTGCATGCGTAGGTGGTGCACAATATTGTTTTTATAAAGCTGCATTAGTAAGCGGAGATTTTAATGTAGAAATTATAGCCTTGTTTGATTTGGCGGCAGCAGTTATTTTGGGCTATACATTTATGAAAGAACGATTGTCGACAAGGGCAGTTTTTGGCATGATTCTTATGCTGGCAGGATTTTTATTTTGGCATATGAATTTGCCTGTCGTTCCATTGTAAAGGGAGGAGTTTTACAGATGAATTTTGGTAAGATTATCAATGTAAAAACAGAAGGAAATCAGGTTAAAATTGGCTTCGAACAAAGAGAAGCATCTTTTACGGTTATCAGAGATGATATTATTCGTGTGTTTGTGCCATTTTTCTTAGAAGAATATACATCCAAAGCGATTGAGGGAGAAAAAGCTGTTCCAACAGAATTTGAAGTAAACCAAAGCGAAGAATGTGTAGAAATTAAAACGGGCAGAATCATGGTGAAAATCTATGATAACTTTGTAGTGGATTTCTATAAATCGAACGGACAACCATTGCTTTTTGATTACCGCGGAGAACGTACGACAGAAGCAAAAGTAAGCTGGATGTCTTTGGAAATCTTAGAGGCAGAAGGACATGATATTTCTGCATATCTGGAAGAAAAAATCGCTTATCAGATAGTAAAAAAATTAGATGATGGTGATGACTTTTATGGGTTGGGAGATAAATCCGGTTTTATTAATAAGAAACATTATGAATATATTAACTGGAATTCCGATGTGCCACAGGCACATAATGAAGACTTTAAATCATTATACAAATCTATTCCAATTCTGTTTTGTTTGAAAGAACAGGGAGCATATGGCGTGTTCTTTGATAACACATTCCGCAATACCATTAACTTAGGAAAAGAAAATCCAAACTATTTCTATTATACCGCACAGGATGGAAATTTGGATTATTATTTTATGGATGGAAATGATTTAAAAGAATTGGTAAGTACTTATACTTATCTGACAGGTACAACTCCGCTTCCGCAGATGTGGACATTAGGACATCAGCAGTCCAGATGGGGATATGAAAATGCGGCGGATATCCGCCAGGTAGCAGCAGGATATCGTGATAATCAGATTCCGGTAGACGTGATTCATTTTGATATTGATTATATGGAAGATTTTAAGGTATTTACATGGAATGAAAAGAATTATGAAAAAGCAGGTGTATTGTTTGACGAATTAAAAGCACAAGGCATTAAGCCGGTTACGATTATCGACCCGGGTACAAAAATGGAATCCGGCTATTTTATGGATGACGAAGGGGTAGAAAACGGCTATTTTGCAAAAGATACAGAAGGAAATGTATATGTAAACGCGGTATGGCCTGGTGATTCTCACTTCCCGGATTTCGGAAGAAAAGAAGTGCGTAAATGGTGGGCAGACCATCACAAAGTGCTGATTGATATGGGTGTACAGGGTATCTGGAATGATATGAATGAACCTGCAAGTTTCCATGGCAAACTTCCTTCCGATGTGGTATTCCACGATGAGGAAAGAGAAACCAACCATGCAGAAATCCACAACATATATGGTCATAATATGTGTCGTGCTACATTTGATGCTTTAAAGACACACACAGGAAAAAGACCATTTGTGATTACACGTGCATGTTATGCCGGAACACAGAAATACGCTACCGTATGGACAGGAGACAACCAGAGCCTTTGGGCACATTTGCAAATGATGGTGCCACAGCTTTGTAACTTAGGTATGAGTGGTTTTGCATTCTGTGGTACAGATATTGGCGGTTTTGGTGCAGATACCACACCGGAACTTTTAACACGTTGGATTGAAGCTGCTATTTTCTCACCATTGTTCCGTAACCATTCCGCAAAAGGCACAAAGAAACAGGAACCATGGCGTTTTGGAAAAGAAGTTATGGATATTTACCGCAAATATGTGGAACTTCGTTATCAGTTGATTCCATATATTTATGACTTATTCTATCAAGGTGAAACAACAGGTCTTCCTGTAATGCGTCCAATGGTGCTTGCATATCCACAAAATAAAGAGGTTCGCAATATGAATACACAGTTCATGGCAGGTGACAATATTCTTGTTGCACCGGTATTAGAACAAGGCGCATTAAAGAAAATAGTATATCTTCCGGAAGGCATATGGTATGATTACTGGACAGGCGAAAAAGTAGAAGGAAATCAGTACATTTTAAGAGATGCACCAATTGATGTATGTCCAATTTATGTAAAAGCAAACAGCATCATTCCAATGTATGAACCAATGCAGTATGTGGGTGAAAAACCATACAACAAACTGACACTTCTTGTAACACCGGATGAAGCAGAATATGTACATTTCCAAGATAATGGAGAAGATTATGCATACCAAGAGGGTGCATACAACCTTTATAAATTCCGTACAGATAAAGACGGTAACCTGACCACCGAAATGTTACACGAAGGCTATACACCTTATGATGAAATTGAGGTAGTGGTTTTAGGATAATTTTTATTACAAGACTATGCATTTACTGCATGGTCTGTATGAAAATGTAAATATCCGATTGAATAAAAGCAAGCCCATCACGAAGTGATTTTGTATGGGATTGCGGCATAACTATGAAGGAACTGAATAGTTATGTTTTAAGGGAATAATTTGACACATTTTCTATTTCAAGACATATCCTAGTAGTGATAAAGATGGGAGAATTGTTATGGGAAATAGAGATAGTTATAAAACACCTTTTTATATGACTTATCCAATGCAGAATATGTATATGGGAGAAATGGAATATGAAAAGGACATGGAACGAATGAAGGAGCGTTATCCGAAGGAAGTTCATACAATTCAAAAAATGGTAGAACAGCGTTGTGATGAATTGGATTATGAAGGAAGCCGTATATATGACGAAACGCCTGACCGTTTCATGATGGAAAAGGAAGCGATGCGTATCTATGATGATATCCTTACGGCACAGCAGCGCAGGAGATGTGATGACCATCCATGGCTTTGCAGTTTGGTGCGTATTCTGTTTGATGGAGAAGTGTTCAGAAGACGGTGCAGACATCGCAGATGCAGAAGATGGTGGTAAAATGTATTTAGGACAAAGGTGAGACATATGAATAAGAAACTGGTAAAACCTACGGTGCTTCTTGTAGTCTTTTTCTCAGCACTTACGTTTTTTAGTATTTTAACAAACAAAGAGAATAGAGATTTAACAACCACAATGGAGGAGGCGACGCTTCCTGTTATGCAGATGGTTTTTGAGGACACGATTATGAATGAGATGTATGGTTATACCAGCGAAATGGATGCACTTCTTGTCCGAAACAGCATAACACCATTGGATGAAAATAGAATGCTTCACATAAAGCTGTTGACCTATGGACGAGAGATTGATAGCCTTAGCTATGAAGTAAGAAGTATAGATGGGGAGACACTTCTGGTAAATAATGAAGTTACGGATTATTTACTGGAAGGAGAATCCTTATATGCATCTGTAAAGATGCCGGGACTTTTTACCGATAACGAAGAATACCTTATGGTATGGAAAGTGGTTTCGGAAGAAGACACAATTTATTACTATAACCGCATTATGCCTGAAAGCGGCTGTTATGCAAAGGAAACATTAGATTTTGCATTGCAGTTCCATGACTATACCTTTCGGGATGATGCGGTCGATTTTATTCCTACTTATATGGACCCTGCAACCGGAGATGCAACTACGCTTCAGTATGTTGATTTGTCTTGCACATTAAGGCAGATTACATGGGCAGATTTTACAGGGGAAAAATTAACAGAACCAATTGCCTCTTTTGAAGAAATAACGGATTCTTATAATGTCATTACGATTTCTTATGTGATGGCAAATGTGAATGAGGCAAACGAGACCGAATATTATAATGTAGAAGAATATTATCGTCTCAGACAGACATCAGCACGTATGTATGTACTGAATTTTGAAAGAAGAATGGAACAGATTTTCCGTGGGGAAAATGATTTTTTAATAAAAGATTCTGCCATTTTGCTTGGAATCCGCAATAAAGATGTGGAATATATGGCAAATGATTCAGGAGATTGCGTAGCATTTGTGCAGGAAGGTGAATTGTGGTGCTACAATGGTCAAAACAATCTGATTTCTCAAGTGTTTAGTTTCCGAAATATAGAAGGGATTGACACGAGAGAAAATATCAATGACCATGATATTCGCATTGTGCGTGTAGACGAAGCCGGCAGTATTGACTTTTTAGTTTATGGTTATATGAATCGCGGTCTTCATGAAGGCGAAGTAGGAATTGCCGTATATCGTTATGATGGATTAGCACATACCTTAGAAGAAGAAATTTTTATTCCAACTACCAGGTCATATGAAGTTCTAAAGACAGAATTAGAAGATTTGATTTATGTAAATGAACAGAAAATCCTGTATTTTATGTGGAATGAAAATCTGTATCAGGTAGATTTGACGGATTATACAGCAAAAATTTTATTTAAAGATATGTCAAAAGACAGCTATGCGGCATCCACAAGCAGCCGTTATTTTGCATGGGTAGAACAGGAGGCAGTTTATAGCAGCAATATCATATATCTCGAAGATTTGCAAACAGGCATGACCTATGAAATAAAAGCAGAGGAAGGCACGTATGTCCGTCCGGTTGCTTTTGTAGGGGAGGATTTTGTCTATGGAATTGCAAATGCGGGTGATGTGACAACTGATGCGTTGGGGAATACGATTTTCCCGATGGTACAATTAAAAATACTAAATACATCAGAAGATAAACAAGATGTAATAAAAACCTACACACCCGGAAATGGATTTGTAGGAAATGTGACAGTAGATGATATAAATGTTTATGTGGAATGGATTGCAAACAGTGGAAATGGTTTTGCAGTTATTGGTTCGGATGCCATCATGAACAGAGAAAAAGAAGACCCGAACAAAGTAGTTGCAGATACAATTAGGACAGACATAAAGCAGACGCAGGTCGTGCTTAACATAAAAGAAAAGAAAAACAGAGAAAATCCGGATATGATAGCTGCAACCCATATCCTTTTAGAAGAAGAACGTGTAGCCAAAATTACACCGCAAAAAGAAGAATATTATTATGTTTATGCAAGAGGCAAGGTACTTCTTGCTACGAGGGATGTGTCCGAAGCAATTTCAGCAGCGAATAAAAATCTTGGAATAGTATTGAATGAACAGAATAAATATATATGGAAGCGTTCCAGAACAAATCAGACAAATCCATTTAAAAATTTGGAGTTTAGTGAAAGTGACAAATCAGAAAATGCCGTTATCAAATGTATCAGTATTATGTTAATGCGTGAAGAAAAGGGAATTAGCGTAAGTGAGTTGGTATCAACAGGGCAGACGCCAACCGAAGTTTTAAAAAATACGCTTACGGAAGCAAATGTTTTTGAACTTTCCGGGAATAAAGTGGAAGAATTGTTATATTATATTGATGAGGGGACACCGGTATTTGCTTTAACGGGAAATAATCAGGCTGTACTCTTGACCGGATATAGTGCAACGAAAATTTTCTACTATGACCCGCTTACACAAGCTACGCATAGTGTATTGTATGAAGAAGCTGATGCAATGTTTGGTGCAGCAGGCAGACGATTTATCGCATATGTTCGATAAAATAGTTTTTGTAAAATTGAACAATTCTCTAAACTGATTTTAAAATCCTTAGTGGAAGTTTAACAGAATTAAAATTCCAGTATTGCAAAACATTGTGATTTAAGGTATATTAATGTAGTATTTCATGTTGCTGTTTGGATGTAACCTGTATTTAGAAAGAAGTCACATTCGTAGACAGTAACATATATATATTGGATTAGAATAAGGAGTGCGTATGAGCAGTAAGAATGTAATTGTTTGTGACATAACAAAGGGACATGATAATCCAATTGCAGAACTTGTACAGGTTGCTTGCAAATTTGAGAGCGAAATTATGTTAGAAAGTAACAATCGCAAAATCAATGCAAAAAGCATCATGGGTATTATGGCTTTTAATCCATCAGCAGGAATGGCTGTTTCTATTATGACAAACGGCTCTGATGAAGAAGAAGCATTAGCAGCAATTGAAAAATTTTTAGTTTGTGAACAATAAAGTTAGGAGGAAAAGAAATGGCAGCAAAGAAAAAAGTTGAAGAAGTTACTGTGGAAGAAACTGTAGTAGAAGCTCCGGTAGTAGAAGAAGCTCCGGCAGTAGAAGAAAAAGCTACTAAGAAGACAACAAAAAAAGCTACAACAAAGAAAGCTACAACTAAAAAAGCTGAAGAAAAAACAACAGAAATCGTACTTCAGTTCCAGGGTAATGAAACTACAACAGCAAGCCTTGAAGAAAAGGTAAAAGCAAAATTTGTAGAAGAAGGACATAGAGCCGGAAATATCAAAACATTAACAATTTATGTAAAACCGGAGGAAGCAGCAGCTTACTATGTAATTAACGAAAACTACACAGGACGCATAGATTTATTCTAATAAAAATATATAACGCACATAATACATAGAATATATGAGAGATGAGAGTGTCACTTCATAACTATAAAGCAGTTGTGAGGAGGTGCTCTTTTTTGATTAAGTGAAAGGCAGAAACAGATAAGCTATTTGATTGAGAATTAGGGGGGAGTTGTAATTTTTTGAGCAATTTTTTCGACTTAGATATAAAAAAGAAAAAAGCGGGTGATGGGAATCGAACCCACGTATCCAGCTTGGAAGGCTGGTGTT
>CALAST010000096.1 GCA_937889225.1 uncultured Lachnobacterium sp.
TGATTTCTGCACGATACAATCCCTGATAACAATCCCAATAAATATTTTCTTTTGTCCTGTCTACATCAATATGCTCACTATTCTCTACTTCAAAACTACGGTCATTATGCTTCGGATTGTAAGCACCATGTTTTCCACTTCTTCCATTATGCCTTGTTAGTTTCATGCTCTCCTCCTTTCTTTTTCAGCCACAAAAAAACAGGCAGTTTACTGCCACTCTGTCAGCTTCAGCGTCAGGTAATACCCAGTATGAGTTGACGCAAGCGTCATCTCTACTGGGCAGGGCTTGCAGCCCTTGACCCGCTTGCAATTTTCTCAAATTTATATGCATACATAAAAATTTTAGATTTCGTATTGATATGAAAGATAATGTTTTTATAAATGTTTATCTTACTTTTTTAATAAACAAAAACGACCAACTTTTTACAGTTAGTCGTCTTTAGATTTGTCACTTATTTGGTTTAAAAAATTAGAGTTTAATATCAATCATCTTACAAAACTTCCATTTCGTAAATTTTAATAATTTGTTCTATACGTTCTTTTAAACATTGGATAATTGCCTGACTAGTATTTCTTCTCGCAATTCATACTTCTTTTTTATTCTTTCGTCATTATTATAAAATTCAAAAAAATCATACTGGAGTGCTATATATTCCTCTGGTAACATTTTTAACTCTATCACCGGTTTAGGTTTTATATATTTTTCTCCATTAATACTAACATTCAATGCCAACTGATATATGCTTTTCAATTGTAAATAAATTGGCATATACAATGCATTTTCTTCATCGACACAAACTTCGTCTGAATACATCCCTTCATTATACAATAAACTCTCTATTTCTTTTGAATAGTTACTTTGTCGTACTACCTGAACCAGGTCTACAATAATTTCTTCTTCCCATTCATTGCCATCTCTATCACTCTGATATAAAATCCCATCAATAATACTTCCATATATTTCAGCATAACCTTTTTCAAAAATACTTACAATTATTGAATGTGCTACTCTTATTGAATCTATACTATTATAATCATTTATAGTTTCAAATAAATAATTAAATTTATTTAGAATATCATCATTATTAGCAAAATATTTATAAGAATGATTCACTATCTCTATTAAAAAAGGTGTTTGTACTTTTTCTGTAATAAACCAACTAAACTCAGAATATTTTTCTAACTCATCAATCAATGGTTGATATATTTCATTCTTTCGCTCAATTGCCCTAGAAGATTCCTTTTTTCCTTTAAAAAGACCACCGAACCATCCTGCAATACCTCCCACAACAATTAATATACTTCCAGAAATGACTTCTTTCAATATTTCATTCCAATCCATAACAATTCACTCCCCAAATATTAATTCAAATTTTTGTTCTAATAAAGTATATCATACATACAAAAGAATGCAATCAATTACTACATATAACAAAACCCTATACAATACTTTGTCTATTTACAAATACATAAAACAAAAGCGACCAACTCTTTACAGTTGTTCGCCTTTGTCTTGCTCATTTTTTATTAGAAAGTTATTTAATGCTGTTATATTCAATTATATTTATTTCTTCATCCGAAAGGTTATATAATTTATAAACTAATCTATCAATCTTATTTATAATATCTTCAATATCAGCAGAAAAATCTTCTTTTTTTATTTTAATCGCTTGGTCAACTAATACAATCAATTCAGATACATTTGCCACTTTAATTGGTAATTCTCCTACACTTCTAGCTTGTATTTCTGAAAATACTTTCTTTGTAGATTTATATTTATTAGCATATATATAATTCATCAATTTTGAATTCATTATAGCCAACAGATATTTCAAATTACACTCACATGTTTCTTTTTTTGTAACAACTACCAAAGTATTAAGAGCGTAATACTGTGAGTTATCATATGTAAAAATTAAATCTGATGATACACGCCTAAAAAACAATTTCTCATTACATTCAAAAATATCTTTTCGTTTACATGAATGAATACGCTCTAAATCATAGTCAAGATATACGCCTGTCCAATTAATACCATATTTATTTATATTTCTTCCATCAAGTAACTTATAGTATCCATTCTGATATTCATTTTTACAAGATAACGATTTATCGCCTTTTAACGCTATTGCTTGATTTATATTGCATAAACTACTTAGTGATACAGTATCTTCAAATAGTTTTTCTATAAAATCGTTACTATTTATTGAAAAAACATATTTATCGTTTTTCTTAAATTTCACTGCAGGAATATTTTTAAATAATTGAATAGCTTCTGTTGTACCTTTCATTACCTTAATTATATCATCATCTTTCGGTATAGTTTTACTAAATATAAGCGTAACATTTTCAACTACAGCATGCTCGAATGGCATATCCTGATAATCAACAATAACGTTTAATTTATTATTATCGAGTATCATTTTTCGAGTATCTTTATAATAATCTTGTGTCAAAATTGTATTCGGTATAATAAATGCAAGACTACCATTTTTCTTGAGTAATTCAACGCTCTTATGAATCATGAAGATAAAAAGATTTAATCTTCCACCTGAAGTCCCATATCTTCTTTTCAAATACTGTTTATAATCTTCTGGTACACCTTTTTCCTTAGATAACTGTACATACGGCGGATTCCCAATCACTATATCAAATCCACCCTTTTCTTTAAACACTCTTGCAAAATCCAATTGCCACAACACATATGGTTTGGAAGCCACACGTTTACTTTCAATGTATCGTTGTATTTTGTCTTTATCACAACCTTCAAACTGCGAAAGAATTGTGATATCTCGCAATGCTTCAATTTCTTCTTTCAACTGCTGTTTTTTATTTGTATCATCGCAACGGAATAGGTCATTTTGCTTTTCTATCAATTTTTCTACAATGCTTTCATAACGGGACTGTCTCATTTCCAACTGATAGTTGTTATCACCAAACAAATCACTTTCCTTAATTAAGCGTATTCCTTCAAATTCATCAATTAAACTGTTTCCACATAAAATATTACTTTCAAGGTTTGGCAAAGGTATTGGATTTTTGTGTCCGTCTATTAAAGTTTGTGCATTTGGATTGATTTCATCATCAATTACTAATGATAACCACAAACGAAGTTGTGCAATATCTACTGCTGACGGTTCAATATCCGCTGCAAAAATACAATTTTTAATGGTTTCATATTTCAAAGTATGTGGCGAACGTTCCATCTGATACATCCAACGTATTTCAGAAGCATTCATTGTAATTGCCATATAAGCAGAGATATTTTGTCTTGCACGCACAATTTCATTTAACATACCAAGTGGAAATGCTCCGGAACCGACTGCCGGATCTGCAACACGCACATTTTTCAATGCTTCATCCATATCTTCCAAACGATTTACTATAACTTTACCTTCTGTATCCAACTTATATAATTTTTCAGAAATATACATGGCACCATTACCCAGACGTTTTTCTTTCACAGTATCCTCGTCTTTCATAAAGTCACCATACAAAATAAATTCTCGAATAGCATCTTCTTCTATTTGCAAAGTATTTGTCAGATAGTTTATTAAACTTTCCTGACACATATAATGCACAATTTCACGAGGTGTATAAAATGCACCTTTGGATTTTCGGTCATGGACTTCCAAAAGATTTTCAAATACTTTTCCTAACATTTCAGGGTCTATGGCAACTTCACGTTCCATTGGTTCATCTTCACTCATTGTAAAATTGTATCTGTCAAATATATCCAAAATTCCATCTGCATTTCGTTTACCTTTTTCTGCTTCATTGGAAAATACTTCATTTGGGATATTAAAATGATTATGTTTCCAATCATATCCGTCAATCGGTTCAAACAAACCACCAGATAAAAACGGAATTCTGCAATGCAAAGCAGGACAATATCCCTGTTCTCCACGATTTACATTTAATGCATCATAAAACAATGGTTCTAAAAGTTCATCAAAGAAATTCTGATTTTTCTTTTCAGCCTCATGAAATAGTATTCTCATAAAATTATGTGGACCACTACCCCAAGGTTTCCCTTTTACACACATGGCAAGAATTGCTTCATCCTCATCTGTAATACGATTAAGTCCGGATACCGAAATTTTATATGTTCCATCACCAACAGGACGATACACAATAGGTATCAGTTCTCTTGATTTTGCACCACGAGCATAATAAGCATTTTTGTATTCTTTTTCCGTTAGGGTATTTGGCCATGCCCCAACGCCCAACCAACCTTTTTTCTGTAAAAAATATAAAAATACAATCTGTCCCATCAATTTTTTTGCAAATTGGTCTGATGTAAAATTATGCTGTTCTGCTTCCATGCGAAAATCTTCATTTTCTTCCAACTTTTCACGCAACTGATGAAATTTCTCACAATACAACTTAAAAAACTCATCTGTTACTTTTTCCACACTAAATGCATTTTCTAAGTTATCCAATGTAGCATTTTCCGGATTTACCATACTGTCTGTCATCAATTGCTCAAAACGACTGATAGCAGTATGACAAGGTTCTTGTTCTCCAACTAAATAGGAATATCGTTTTGCCGGTGTTAAATTTTCTTTTGTTTGTAAACGTCCATTTTCAATTTTCATTTCATAATCAAGACGTACAAAGGAAAGTCTCCACTTCGGCTCTTCTTTGGTATAAAATGCAATAAACGCTGCATCTGCATTCGCATTTTCAATTAGTTTTTTGGCATAACTACGCTGTGTGCTTCTGGAGTTTTTCACATATCCTGCCTTTTTCAATTCTACTGCCATAAAAATAATATGCTTTTTATCTGCAGTTTTATAATTCCCCACATGAACAGAGCCTTCTATGTGAGAAGAAAAATTTGTAAATTCCTTTCGAAATTTATGAAACGTAATAATGGTAATTTTAGGGAAAATTTCCTGTATCAGTTCTACATAATTTTTCGCATCATACGGACTTGTCAATATGGTTTCTATCTTTTTCATAGAAGCATTCATTTATTGTGTACCTCCCTTCTTCATCCAACAAGAAAGAACAATTTGTTTTTCCCCATCCACTTGTGCTTTTTGCTTTTTTCGTTCTTCAAAATAGATTGGAGGTATCAGTTTTACTATTTCAAAATAAAGTTCCAAAACATCGCCAACTACTTTGCTCTTTTTTATGACATCTTTTGATACTTTTGCCGGAATTTCTCCGTTTTCCCAAAGAGAAATCATTTTATCTATCATTTCTTCTTGGTCATCCGTAAGGCGTGGCTCTGCTTTCATTGCTTTTAATAAACGAATGATTTTCGCATCATTCCCAGCAACCATTACTTTTTCCATAGATACTTCTTCTTCCGAAATAAGCATTTCATCAAAAGCTATACTATTATTATCAAACTGTTTATAAAATTTACCGGAAATTCCTGTTTTTACCTCATCCGGTTCTGCCTTAATCCATTCAATTGCCTGTATAAAAGATAACTGCTTTGTTTCCGTTTCTGAACTGATAAAAAATGTTTTTAAAGCTCCCTGACGAATAAATGTTATCGTAGCATCTTCTTCTACTTTCTCAGAAACTTTACCTGTCTTTGCTTTCTTTGGTAAACGCTTAATCAAAGAAAACAGTTTTGGGGCATTATCTCTCACTTGTCGAATTATCGCCAAATAGGCTAATTCCGGATTTGTACTTATTTCTTCCTTATCTAAATCAGATGTAAGGTCTGAAAACAGTTTCTGAGAAGATACTTCCTCCGCATCCGATAAATACTTAATGTCTTCGCCAAGTGTATCGTGAAATGCCTGCAATTTTTCTAAAATACGTTCTTCCAAAGGCATTTGCTTTTTACTCTGTGCTGTTGGAAAGAAATTACATACATAAATGCGGTCATGTTCCGTACCCACACGATTAATACGCCCTACACGTTGCATAATACGAGTAGGATTCCATGGAAGGTCATAATTCACAAGAACATTTGCACGATGTAAGTTAATACCTTCCGCAAGAACATCGGTTGTAATCAAAAGGTCATATTTATCATTATTTTTATTTTTAAATTTCGGATTAAAACTGTCTTCAATTTCAATCTTCAAAGCAGAACTGCTCTGTCCACTAAAGTAAATAATTCTTTCCTTATAAAGTTCTTTTAATTGCTCATACAAATACTGTGCTGTTTCTGTAGATTCCGTAAACACAATGATTTTTTTATTTTTCATAATCTGATTTGTAGTCAAATTACGTTTAAATTCATCCAATTTCGGGTCATTTTCAATCAAAGACCAAATAAACTGCATGGATTTTAATTGTGCTAAATCGTTCTGTAAATCTCGTATGAAATTAGAAGAAAATTCCTTTGCTTCAAATTCCATAACCTCTTGTTGTTCGATAAAATACATCAATTTTTCCATATTTCCATCATCCAAAAGGTCATATATATTCACTTTTTTGCTAATATAAATTTTTCCAGTCTTATACATGGCAATAAAGCGTTCATATGAATCAATAAATCTCTCCAATGTTTTACGAAATGCATAAAAACTGCTTTCCAAACGTTTTACTAAAATGCCTTTCATAAATCCACCCATGTTTCGCTGTGCGACAAGCATAGTGGCATATTTTTTCTTATCTTTCAGATACAACAATGGTGTATAACGAGCATATTTAAAATCTTTAATGATATTGATTGTTTGTGAAAATGCATCATCTGTTTCTTCATCAAATGAATAAATAATTTTCTCCGGACTTCCTACTTTTGGAAACGTAAGTCCCTGCTTTGTAAGATCATCTGCATAATACTGCTGAATTTCACTTCGTGTTCTGCGAACCATAATCTCACGAAGCAACTTATCTCGAATTATCTCTGAGTTTTCTCTAAGCTGTTCCATATAGGCAACAGAACCTTTCGGTTTCTTTGCCAATTTTGCATTCAAGCCTCGAAAAAAGCCTTCAATATTCTTAATTCCATTAATAGTTCCACTTTGTTTGGACTGAAACAGATAAATCTGATTTTCAATATCGCTTGTGTAATTATTAATTGGAGTTGCAGAAATAAGAATAACTTTCTTTCCATGACAAATTTGATGTAATTCCGTAAAAGCATCCGTACCACTATTACGAAAACGATGTGCTTCATCTACAAAAACATACGAATATTTATCTGTTCCTTTTTCAATAATTTTCTCTAATTTTCCAAGTGATTCCACATCACAACGTGCAACATCAAATTCCTGTAACACATTTCTCCAATAATCTACAAGAACCGGAGGACAAACAATCAACTTATATGTATTTCGATGAAAACTGTTAGCAAGCATGGCACAAATATATGTTTTTCCAAGACCAACCACATCCGAAATAAATACACCATTATAAGCATCCAGTTTTTGTCTTGCCTGTGTAACCGCATCTATCTGATACTGCAGACGCATATAACCTGGCGGAAGAAGTGTTTCAAAATTTTCTTTATCTGCATTAATTTCTTCTTTAAAAAATTCATACAATGTTTTCAAGTACAACTGATATGGTGTAATGTCATCACGCATCCAAGTATGCTGTTCCACAGCTTCAATATAAGTTTCCCGAATATCCGTACCCTTTGCCCATAATTCTTCAAATTTATCCAATGCAAACTTCACATCCGCATAATCTTTCAATTCTACATTAAACTCTAAATTGTTGACCAATCCTGCTTCCGAGAAATTACTTGAACCTGTAATTACACTTCCAAATGTATCCGGTACTTTTTCTTGGTCTTTACGCATAATATATACCTTTGCATGAATCGGAGCTTCCGTATACATACGCATTTCCAATTTTCCGGATTTCAGCCAATCAATAAAGACACGCACACCTTTTTCCACTTCTTCCGAAGTTGTTGCTGTTTCAAATTCTTTTTTAATCTCATCCGTAATTATTTCTTTTCCGTCAGTTGTTGAGACTGCTGCATATCTTTCTTCATCCTTTATACGGTCAATAATTTTTACTGTATACCTATCAACATTCAGCCCTACTAATATTCGGATTTTTTCTACATCTTCCAATGCTTCGTACATTCTGAAAAATCCACTGGCTCTGAAGTAACCGACCAAAACATCAAAAAACTGCGTATTACTTTTAAAAATTGCAGCAAAGCGATGATACAAATCCCGTTCCGGTTCATTTGTAAAAAATTTCAAATCTGTTTGAACCATACTCGTTCCTCCCATAGTAATTTCATCTTCTGCGTTCAAAAAAGTGTACTTTTCCTATTTTTTGCATTCATAAAATAGCATATCTAAATTATACTAAAATCCATTTGAAAAGCAATCAAAATACAATAAAAATTCGTTTTTACAGATTGAGAAAAATACAAGATATTTCTACAAATGCATTCCATTTCCAACAAATTTTCTATCAATTTGTACAATTTTCTATATTGTAAATATAATGTTTAGCTTCAAAATAACGTTCCATTTCCAATCTCAGCTCTCTGTAAAAATAAATATAACCTTCCCTTATCTTTTCATTTTCTAACTTTCTTATTAAACATAATATCTGCCCCTGTATTCGTTCATCCACCGTTAATGTTGCAATCCACTTTAAACGATATATTGTGTTTTCATAACTTTCACATCCAAAAACATATAAAATTTGCTTTTCTTCCAAATTTATATTCACCCCATAACCTCCATACCTTATGCTTTTTTCTTTTGCCGTTTTACCTGCAATCTGTTCCTGTCCAGACATTCTCCCAACGTTTTTTGTTTCTTTGGTATGCTCCTATCATCGCAATACTTCCCTAAAAACCATATCACTTGCAGCCGGTCATTTTGTTTTCCATATCTTAACAAAATAAATCCGACTTTCCCGTATATCCAAAAGGTTGGAAAAAAGCCAAAAAATCGAAAATTTCCACTTTTTTGGAAATTATGGTATAATGTGAACACTTCCCCAAAAATGCTTATGATGCAATGAAGTCTTTTTAAGTCTAATAAAAATATATATCGCATACTTAATTAATCAAAATGAAATAAACAGCGAATTTGATGTGCATGGCATCATAAAAACAATAGAACTATAAAATTTTTGCAAAGGATGAATAGTGAATGTATCCAAAATTAATGCTTCATGAAAAATTAAAAGACGAACGTACAAGCCGACATATGACACTTGCCGAATTGGAAAAGGCTACCGGTATCTCCAAATCTACACTAAGTAAATATGAATCTGATAATTGTACTGATATTAGCCCTTTCAATCTTGCAAAGTTAGCAGAATACTATGGTTTATCCATGGATTATCTCATGGGATTACGAGAAAATAAATATCCACAAAATATCTCCTTAGACCGCCTGCATTTAAACGATGCTACCATTGATTTATTAAAAAGTGGGACTATCAATAATCGCTTACTTTGTGAATTGCTGTGTCATCCCAAATTTCCACTATTTTTAATGGATATTGAAGTTTGTGTTGACCGTATTGCAGACATGCGAGTGCAAGACATGAATCTGATATTAGAATCTGCCCGAAAATTACTAATAAAACGTCAACCAACTTATGAAAACAATCTCTATATGCGTACACTTGAATTAGGACAAGTCAGCGAAGAACTATTTTTCAGCCATGTTATTCATAATAACCTTGATGAAATAGTAAAAGACCTACGGACACAACATGAAACAGATACAACTACTGCCGATTTAAAAACATCCGCAACAAATTTCATAAAAAAATTCCCCATGTTTCTGTTAGATGTGCTTACACACAAAGGTACTGCCGATGAAAAACGTGCATTTACTATTTGCCGAATGTTCCATATTGATTATGAAAAACTTTCCGAAGAAGACCGTTCCACCTTAATCCGTATTTTTAAAAAATCTCCTCTTTTACCCAAAGTTGGTAGTCAAAGGGGAAAAACAAAACTACTATCTCTATTTAGTAAGAAGAAAACCAACAAATAAGAGAAAAAGCAGGAAATCTTTCCATGACTTCCTGCTTACCACCATCTTTTTTCGAGATAGAAACTTATTTTATAATAATCTTAAAAGTTGTATTAATTCATGTGATTCATTTGTATCTGAACTTGTCTGTCTAGCATCAAATGGTTGAAAACGATTTTTCTGATAAAAAGATAACAATTTTTCTTCTTTTTCTGCTTCCAAAAAGGTGATTACTCCACCACCCATATACTGCATATCCTCAATCACTTGCCATGCCAATTCTAAAAGTTCTTCTCCTGTAATCTCTTTTTCTCTGCCATTTGCATAGTTTTTACCAAGTTGTGCAATCAAATATGCTGACATGGTATATGTACGAGACTGTTCATCAAAAGCACTCACTCTCTTTAATTTTCGTTTTACTGTATTACTGACAGTTTCACCTCTCACCATTAAAGGCTTTAATGCAATCGAAAAATAGGCAAGTAATGCTCCATCCTCTATGGAACACACTAAATAAGTTACAGATTGGTTCTTCTTTGTAAATTCAATCGCACTTCTTTTCAAAAATCGCTCTACATCCGGATTTTTTGGACAGGAAAAGCCGGAAAGTATCCCGACAAGTGCCGGCTCTCCGACTTCCTCATTATCTCCTAATGTCAAATATTCACGAATGTTTATCACAAAAAATTTATCTTTAGTCGACATTCGCTTTTTTCCTCTTTTCCATAAATTTTCTTAACTGTTCTTCACCTTTTACCTGTCTTGCCGAAACAGAAATTCGAATTGGACGATTATTTGCAGATTCCTCAATCGCATCCGCAAACAACTCTATCTGCTTGGCACCAGATATAATAAAATTATTGGTAATACTTGAAGTTGCCATTCCATTACACCTCCTCTATCAATATGTCTTATTCAGTCTTTTTTATGCGTCTATTTTATTTTATGAAAATACAGTTACTTTTACAATACAGCTTCATCGCGAACTAATTCTATCACATCCGTAATTTCACACTCTAATGCCTTACAAATTTTAGCAAGCGTATCCATACTGATATGTTTTCCTTCTTTTCCCATATTTGCAATCATATTTGTTGTCAAACCTGCAGATATTCTTAAATCTTCTTTTCTCATATTTTTTTCTATCAATGTATGCCAAAGTGGTTTATAGCTGATGTGCATCTTGTGTTCCTACTTTCTTCTGCTCGCTGAATATCCCAACAGGCAGATATTTTTCATAAAATATATTAATATTACCAAGTAAGCATTTCTAATAAAAAATTTATATTTATGCTTCTTAGCCATTCTTATTATATCATTTATCTTGCGAAATCGCAATTTATTCTTATATTTATATCCATTTTTTACGTCCGGATTGTGCTTTCCTTTCATTTTTTTACAACTAATTTGCCATTAACTGCTTTACGCCCTGTGATTTGGATGCTCCGTTTTCACTTCCATACCCTTCCAAAAGGTTAATGACACCCCATACGCCAATACCGCCTCCAAGTGCTGTCACAACAGTTTTCAAACCTGCAACGGTTGTTGTAAAAAATTCCATTCATTTTACCTCGTTTCTTCATTTTTTATTTACTTCGTTTCCATATTCAATTTTTCCATTAAAAAAAGAGTTTAGAATGTTGCTTTTCATTCAAAAACTCTTATACCGGATATTGCCTCCGTTCCTATTTGTTTTTTACTTGTGGTCACTTTGTCCACAAGTGTTATTCCTTTTCTCCATACGCAAGTTCAGCAGCATCTAAAAATTCTTGTGTGGCAACTACCGCCTCCCAGCCTAGTTTAATCATTTGCAAACGTTCTATAAAATCTAGGATGGAAATAAGGTACTCCAAATATTCTTCTGCCTCACGTTCGGTCATATCACCTCCACATTCTTCCAATTCGCTTTCCATAAGCTCATCTATAAGTTCCTTATTTCTGGAAAGAACTGTTCCAACCTGCAAAATTCCTAAATGAAATTGCGATGTTTTCAGCATCATTTCCTTCAGTTTTCTACTCAACATTGACTTTTTATCTAAAAATTCTTCACATTCACTTGTGGTCATTCTGTCCATAAGTCCTTCATCTTCACTTGTGGTCATTCTGTCCACAAGTCCTTCATCTTCATTTGTGGTCATTTTGTCCATAAGTTCTTCATCTTCACTTGTGGTCATTCTGTCCATAAGTTCTTCCATCTCCATTTTCATTATCTTTCTCCTCCATGTTTCCAAAATCAACCACTTCATCTACAACAGTATTCTGCTTTACTGTAAATTTTGTGCGATTTTTTAAATAATTTTCCACATCAAACGCATTTTTCTCATCATAATCTGATAAATATTGATACTGCTTGTGCTTGGTTATATCAAATTTATTCGAAAAAAATGGTCTTACACCTCTTAACTGCATGATACATTTTTCGCCATCCATAACAGCAATCTCATCCTGGCTCATCAATTCACGCCCTGTTTTTTGGTAACTGACACCATAAGACGGAGAACTTCCTCTTGTATCAGAAGTATTGCAATAATCAATCGTTTCCTTGCCTAACAGTTCTGCCATATCCTTTAAAGTAGATTTTTCACTTCCACCAAGAAATAATGTCGTGTCACAATTCCCTTCAATCGTGTCTGCATGGTCTTTGTAAATTGCTTTTAACTGGGATTTCGACTGTAAAATAACACTTGCTGAAATTTCTCTGCTTCGTATCGTAGCAATCAGTTTTTCAAACTTTGGAATTTGTCCAATATTCGGAAATTCATCCAAAATACAACGTACATGAATCGGAAGTCTGCCATGATACACATCATCTGCTTTATCACATAAAAGATTAAACATCTGACTATACATAATCGCAGCCAAAAAGTTAAAGGTATCATCCGTATCGGAAATGATAACAAAAAGTGCTGTTTTTTCTTCTCCCAATCGGTCAAGTTCCAATTCATCATACATGGTAAGTTCACGCAATTCCTGAATATCAAATGGAGCAAGTCTTGCACCACAAGAAATTAATATTGATTTTGCCGTTTTGCCAGCAGCAAGTTTGAATTTTTTATATTGTCTTACCGCAAAATGTTCCGGATTTTCTTTTTCCAATTCTTCAAACATCAAATCCACCGGATTTTTAAAGGTTTCATCATCTTCTCTTGTTTCACTTGCATTTATCATATCAAGCAAGGTAGAAAAGTTCTGTTCTTCTTCCACGCACTCATAATAAATGTAACCAATTAAGGCTGTGTAAAGAAGTTTTTCAGCTTTGACCCAAAAATCTTCGGCTGATTTTTCTCCTTCGCCTTTCGTATTGGCAATAATAACTGTTACCAGTTTTAAAATATCTTTTTCACTACGAATATACGCAAACGGATTGTAATGCATGGATTTCTTAAAATTAATCGTATTTAACACTTTGACTTTGTATCCATTCTTCACTAACATAAAACCACACTCAATAATGAGTGTTCCTTTCGGATCTGTTACAACATAGGAACTGTGCATCTGCATCAGATTGGGTTTCACAAAAAATCGCGTCTTACCAGAACCGGAACCTCCGATAACAATGATATTTTTGTTTCGGGCATACTTGGCAAACTTTGGTCTGCCCATCATCATTAAAAATTCGGTTGCTGTAAGGATAATGTTATTTTCAAATATCTCATCCATGTAAGGTGCAATATCTTTTGCTGTTCCCCATCGTGCCGAACCGTATTCTCTGCCATGACGGAACTTCTTTGCATTTTTCCTTTTCAGAAAAACTGCTATCCATAATCCACTTCCTGCTAACAATCCTACAACTATATCTTGTTCCTGAAAACTTGGAAACGGATTTGCAAATGCAACAGTTACATTTCCCATAACATACATGAATTTATCAAATACATTGCTTCCATCACTCATGCGATACTGCCAAGAAAATTTATCAAATACATATCCAAACGCAAGATAGGGCAAACTTGCAAGAAACTGTTTTTTCCAAGCAATTCCTTTTATTTTGGCAACCATTCTTTTTAACCAATTCTTCCATTGGTTCATAAGGATTGCCCTCTGTCTTTGTGTTTTTCTTTTTCCAACACTTTCTGTTTGGCAACAACATCTTTGAACTGTTCCAATTTTTTCTTCACAGACACCTGACGTTTATTTTTGCGTTCATTTGCTTTGACAAATTCTTTAAATGCCTGCGTGAGTGCATCTCCATCTTTTGCTTTGAAAAATACCAAATATTTTGGTGGGTTTACTGTTTTATCTTTTTTTACTGCAAAATCTACGTTATATCTCGCTGCAATCTTTTGAAATGATTTGATATTTCCCTGCGTTATTTCAATGTTGGTGACACCTTCATTTTGTCCTATCAGTTCCTTTACGGATTGTTTTCCACGTTTTGGCAATGCAGATTTTCGTTTTTGTACATCAAGATACGCACGAAACATCTTGGCAAGAAGATTTGCTGTTAGCTTGGAAGTATTTACTGTCATCACAATGGTTTTCTGTGTAATTTCTTCTTGTAACATCTTGACTGCCTCCTACATGATTTTTCTCCCATACCGGAATGGACGGTCACAAGGATATTTCCATCGTTTTTTGTGAAATGATTGCTCTTTCTGCTTTATGTTCCTTTTGCGAATCCCTAAAGGTTTTATTGCTTCTTTTTGTTTCAATTCCATCGTCTCCTTTCCTTTTTCTCTATGGTGGCACAAGCAGTCTTCTTAAATATCGTTTCATATTGTTTCCTTTCTGCTTTTGGACATCATGTCCAAAGGCTTTTTATTTTCACTTGTGGACATCGTGTCCAAAGGCTTCTTATTTTCACTTGTGGTCATACTGTCCACAAGTTCTAAAGCACAAAAAGGACAGCTATAAACGATTTTCGTTCATAACCGCCCTCTCGCTGTTATTTTTCTTTTTCATCTCATCTATTTTTCTTGGTACAAGAAACACTCTTTTTCATGTGCATATATCATACCGATTGCCTGCAAATACGAATACATTATCGTAGAACCTACAAATTTCATTCCTCTTTTTTGCAAATCTTTTGAAATACGATCTGATAGTTCTGAAGTTGTTCTGTCTGTTTCATACACTATCATACCCTGTGTAAATTTCTGTAAATACGCATAAAATGTTCCATGTTCCCTTTGTATCTCCTGAAATATTTTACTGTTTGTTATCGTTGCACGAATTTTCAAACGATTTCTTATAATCCCTTTGTTTTCCAGCAATTCCTGTACTTTTTCGTCATCATAACTGCATACTTTATCTATATCAAAATTATCAAATGCTTTTCGAAAATGTTCTCTTTTATTCAACACACATTCCCAAGATAATCCTGCCTGAAAAGACTCCAAAACCAACATTTCATACAAATAACTGTCGCTAAAATTTGGAATTCCTCATTCTTCATCATGGTATTTTATGTACGTTGCATTTTTCAGATTACACCATCTGCATCTTATTTTTTTATCCATGCCGATACCTTCTTTCTGTTGATGATACCGTTAAAATAGCATACCTCTGTTTCATCTGCAAGTTTGGATATTCCATTCAAAACCACACGCAAAAAGAGAATCAGACAATCCCTGCTTCTTGCCATCCACCACCATACATATCGTGTTGTACTGCCTGTTGATAATAATGACTTATGGTATTGCCGGCATTATATAACGCAGTTATCATGTAGGATTTGATATTTCCAATTTTGCTCACTATTTTACGCATACAGTCTATGACATATGTTAAGTGGGAACTGTTTAATTTCAAAAACTTTGATTTCACAAGCTCGTAAGGGTAATTTTCCCCTGATACACGAATCGATTTTCGTTTCACACAAACCACATCACAGACAATTTCAAACAGTTCTTCATACAGTTCTCGGTCATTCCAAGTTTTGTCCTGCATAAAAAGGTCATACTCCAAATTCTTTTTAATCAACGAAACATAGTCTGAGAAATTATCCAATCTATCACATCTATCATTTCTCTTATCTGATAGATGGATAGGATAGATAGGATTGTTATCACTTACATTCGTATAATTATTATTGGTATAGTTAGTATTAGTATAATTAGGGTCTAATTCTTGGACTTGTACAAGTTCAACTTCTGAATTTTCAGAAATACAATCTTTGTATTTCCTGAAGTCTAAATTTTGAACTTCTGGAAATGCAGGTGTAAAATGTTCCAAATTCTCATTGTAAAGCGAACACACATACTCCGTTTTCGCTACTTGTTCATGAATGCTGTCAACTCCATTACTTCTGCATTCCGATAAAGAAATTTCGGATTCCTGCACATTTACAATTTCTTCATCAAAATCATATACTGGTTCTTCAACACTTTTATATAAGTCCCAATCGCTCATATCTGAATATTCCATTGTAAAATCGTTTGTTTCGACCTTATTATAAGGCATATCAGAATACGGATAACTGTTTTCTTTGGTTTCCGTTTCTCCATATAAGCAAATGCGTTCTTTTGCTATCTCATTTGGATTTTCAATACCCAACTGGCGCAAAAATGCAAGTTCTTCTTCACTAAACGCATCATCTTTTTGCACTTGTGTACGGGTTCTCTTATAAGCTACTTCTCCATTCATACATTCTGCTTGCTCTTTAAGATAAGAAACATTCTTACTATTTGTATTGGTCACATCTGTTGGAAAATTCCAATCGGTTCGGTGTGTAATATCCATTCCATATACAGCATTAGAAACATTCCATCTTACATCTGTATCTGTAATATCTGTTCCATATACAGAATTAGAACTATCCCATGTTACATCTTCTGTGATTTCCAATTCTGCCACAGTTCCGAAAATATGCTTATGATTTTCTGCAACTTTTCTTTCTTTAGAAACTTTATATTCCCCATATTCCCTGAAGTCTAAATTTTGAACTTCTGGAAATTCAAGTTGTATATGCTCTGAAATATGACCTTTCGGCTTATTTTGCTCTACATCATAAAACGAATTTTCAGCATCTGTATTCGCTACTTGCTCATAATCGCAACCTACTTCGTTGCTTCTGCGTTTCACTTCTTCCAAAACATCTGATTGAAATTTTTCTGTGCTTTCCAAACCAGTTACCTTCAACATATCTGTCTGATACGAATTGTTCGTTCCGTAACTGCTTACGTTTGGAACATTACTATCGGATTTTTCTGATTTTCCACCACCATGATTGTTTGGAACATCATCTTCTGATTTCTCATTCTTTTTCTGCATTACTGTCGCAAAATTTTTCACATAAATAATATCCGGTCTTCCAAGTCCCTGTCTTTTTTTCTCTATCAGACCAATCCCTTTTTTACTGTCCAATTCTGCCATGATTTTTGTTGCTGTTCCTCTTGCACAACTCAAATCACTCATGATTTCTTCTATTTTATAATAAATATAGACTTTGTTCTCTGCATCCAACCATCCATTCTTCATAGATAAGGACATACGGTCTAACAATAATCCGTACAATAATTTTGCATCACTTGATAAATTTTCAAATCGCTTATCTTTTATCAATAATCTCGGCACACGATAGAAAGCGAATTGTTCTGCTTCTATCCCATAATAATAATCAAATCCCAACTGTTTGCCCATCATTTACCCCTCTTTCTGTCTGCTTTTCCAATCTTCCAAAAGTTTCAGAATAACTGCTTCCATATCTTCACTACTGTAATCTTCCGGAAAATAGGAACGGAGTTTCTCTGCCTTAATTGTTACTTTACGTTCCGATGCTTTCTGTTCCGATAACAGTAACTCCACTACCACTTGTGTAAGTTCCCCACGTTTCGCATATTCTTTTAACTTTCCTGCCTGTGTTATGCTAACTGTTCCCTTTTGGGTGCTTGCAACCGCAAACACCCACTTCTGTTCTTCTTCGGATAAATAAGAAATATCCACACCTTGCAGAAATCCCAATTTCTTTTTATCCACCAAATCCAACAGTTCATCCGAAAGATAGGCAAGTCGAATGTATCGCTGTATGGTTTTTCTGCTTTCGCCTGCCTGTTCTCCAAGGGCTTCTAATGTATTTCCACCAAATTTTCCCTGATGTTTCATGGCTTCATATTTCATGCGATATGCTTTTGCTTTTTCGCTTGGAAGAATATCTTCTCTTTGAATATTCGTATCCACCATAATTATTGTAGCTTCATCATCCGTATATTCACGAATAAATACTGGCATAGTTGTCTTTCCTGCTAATTCACAGCCTCTTTTTCTGCGATGTCCTGCAATGATTTCATAACCACCTTCTTTGCGTGGTCTTGCAATCCCTGGCATAAGCACTCCATATTTCTTTATGCTTTCTACAGTTTCTTCCATTTTTTCATCATCAATAACACGAAACGGATGATTTTGAAAGGTATGTAAATCTTCAAGAGAAACTTCTACCACCTGTTCCGATGAATTGTTATCTTCTTTCATCGGAGTTCCAAACAAATCATCAAAACTATCTATCTTAATTTTTTTCGCACTTCCATTTTTAGCCATTTGCAAGCACCTCCTCGGTTAAGGAAAGATATGCAGATGCTACTTTTCCCTTTGGATCATGTACGAAAATACTTACACCTTCGGCTGAAATTTCTGCAGCTCTTACGGAATTTGGAATGTTATTCGTAAATATCTTTACTCTACTTCCATAATTCTCTCGTATCATCATTTCAATATCTTTTGCATAATTAGTTCTGCTATCCACCATCGTAAGCAAAATTCCTTCGATTTCCAACTTCGGATTGATTTGACGTTTTACTTTTCCAATCGTTTTGATAAGTTGCTGTAACCCTTTGACTGGAAGATAAGCAGCCTGTACCGGAATTAAAATACTATCTGCACACGAAAACGCATTAATGGTAATCATACCAAACGATGGCATACAGTCGATTAAAATGTAATCATATCTGTCTTTTACAACATTGACATATTCTTGCAGGATACGTTCTCTGCTCATCACATTTACAAGGGACACTTCTAATCCAGATAATTCAATATTTCCCGGAAGAATATCCACACCTTCTTCATTGTGAAGAATGCCTTCTTCCGGTTCTACTTCTTCATCATTGATGATTTTTCCCATAATACTTGCCAAGGTTACTTCTATCTTATCCGGTTCTTGAAAACCAAGACTTGCTGTAAGACTTCCTTGTGGGTCTGTATCCATCACAAGTACCTTTTTGCCCTGTTTCACAAGACCGATACCTAAATTTCCGGTTGTGGTGGTCTTTCCAACGCCACCTTTTTGATTTGCAATTGCAATGATTTTGCACATGATAAATTCCCTCATTTTCTTATTTTTTCATATACAGAATCAAGTTTGTTTTTCTAAAAATTGCTTTTTTCTCATTTAAAACGGAACTTATTGCCTATGTTCAAAAAATTTCAAACTTGACTCTGTATTGATACATTTATTTGTCTGTACGTCTCTCTACTTTTACATACACTCTGTAAAATCGGTTTGTTCCTTGATTTCTATAAAAATCGGAACATTCCAACACTTCAATCTTCGGATGTCTGTAAAGTACCTTCTTAAACCACTTAATCGTATTTTTTGTTCCCATCAATCGAATCTTCAGCATTAATCTAATCCTCCAAACATTGCATGAAGTTTATGATTGTAGACTGCGTATTCCGGATAACGAATTTGTACTGCCTGCCAAAAATACGGAGCATAATCGCAACAGAATAATTCTTCCACGGAATAAAGAGCTGCTTCTTTTAACTGTTCGTCTTTCTTTTTGTAATTGGATACACTTGGCATTCCGTTACAATATAAATTAAACGCCATACGAACCACTCGTTCACTTCCACTAGTCTGCCATCCTTCATGCAGACATTCCGGTTTCACAAGTCCACTCTTAAAATCATAAATTCGGTAAACATTATTTCTTGTGTCATTGCAGATACCGAGGCAATAGACCAATGCTTTGTGGTACACATCCTCACATCTGACTTCTTTCAATTTTTCATAATAGAATTTTTCATGTGCTTCGCTGATAAAAATCATTGCTTTTGTTTCTTCTGCTCTTAACGCTGTGTTCATGTCTTTTCCTCCAATTTTTTTATTTTGACCATAACTTACTTCTCCTGCCATATCAGCATGGCAGTCTTATTTGTTTTTATTAAAAGATTTGTGACATCTTTCTTCTGACCTTCACAATGCCAAAAAGGACATCTTTCTAAAATCTCTTTTAGAAAAATGTCCTTAATAGTACAAAATATTTAATTGGACTTGTGACGCATTCAACGTATTATCAAGTATTATAACGTATTATGCGTTGCAAATTTGTTGCAATTTTGTTGCAAATTTCAATCTCAAATCCTTGAAACCCTTGATTTTCCTACATTTATTTGTCCAACGTTTTCATCGTCGGGAACAACAAAACATCCCTAATCGCCGGACTATTTGTCATAAGCATTACCATACGGTCAATACCATACCCAATACCACCTGTCGGAGGCATACCTACGCAAAGTGCATTCAAGAAGTCTTCATCTGTATGGTTTGCTTCTTCATCCCCTGCTGCAAACAATTCTTCCTGTGCTTCAAAACGTGCTCTCTGGTCAATCGGGTCATTTAACTCAGAATATGCATTACACATTTCCCAACCATTCATAAACATTTCAAAACGCTCTACATATTCCGGATTTTCCGGTTTTTTCTTAGTAAGTGGTGAAATTTCAATTGGATGGTCCATAACAAAGGTAGGTTGAATCAAATGTTCTTCCACGAATTCTTCAAAGAATAAGTTTAAGATATCACCTTTCTTATGGTGTTCTTCAAATTCTACATTCTTTTCTTTTGCAATCGCACGAGCTGCATCTAAGTCTTTAATTTCATTCCAGTCAACGCCTGCATATTTCTTTACGGCATCTACCATTGTAATTCTTTCAAATGGTTTGGAAAGGTCCATTTCATGTTCGCCATATTGAAGAACTAAAGAACCGTTTACTTCCTGTGCTACATAACGGAATAAGTTCTCTGTCAAATCCATCATTCCATTATAATCGGTATATGCCTGATAAAGTTCCATAAGTGTAAATTCCGGATTATGTCTGGTATCCAATCCTTCATTACGGAATACACGACCAATTTCATATACGCGTTCCATACCGCCAACGATAAGTCTCTTTAAATAAAGTTCCAAAGAAATACGCAGTTTGAAATCTTCATTTAATGCATTGAAGTGTGTTTCGAATGGTCTTGCTGCTGCTCCACCTGCATTAGAAACAAGCATTGGTGTTTCTACTTCCATAAATCCCTGACCATCTAAATAATTACGAATGCTCTTTAAGACTTTAGAACGTTTTACAAATGTATCTTTTACATCTGCATTCATAATTAAGTCTACATATCTCTGACGATATCTGGTATCGGTATCGGTAAGTCCGTGGAATTTTTCCGGAAGAATCTGTAAACTTTTTGAAAGCATAACCAATTCTTCTGCATGGATAGAAATTTCACCTGTTTTTGTACGGAATGCATATCCCTTAATACCAAAAATATCTCCTACATCTGATTTTTTAAAATCTGCATAAACTTCTTCTCCGATAGCATCACGTGCTACATATACCTGAATTTTTCCCTTTAAATCTTGAATATTACAAAAAGAGGCTTTTCCCATTACACGTTTGAAAAGCATACGACCTGCAATACTTACGTGAATTGGGTTTGCATCCATGATTGTTCTTCTCTCGTTATAATCATCATTTATTGCTTTTCTTGCGTCAGCTTCATCCATTCCATCGGTATTTACTACCGTTCTTCCTGCAAGCAATTCTGCTTCCTTTTTTTCATAAAGAGCTTTTACTTCATCAGAATGATGTTCTTGATTATATTTTGTAATGACAAACGGGTCTTTGCCGTTTTCCTGTAATTCCTGTAATTTTTCACGACGCACCTTAAGAAGCTGGTTTAAATCCTGCTGTGGTGCATTGTTGTTTGTGTTTTCCTGCTTTGCCATGGTGGTTCCTCCATTTTGTGATGACAAAATTATGCCATTGCTCTTTGAATATCAAGTACTTTATACTCGATTAATCCCATTTGTGTTTCTACAGTTACCATATCTCCTACTTTTTTTCCAATTAAAGCCTTTCCTACCGGAGATTCATTGGAAATTTTTCCTTTTAAGCTGTTTGCTTCTGTAGAACCTACAATTTTATATGTTAATTCTTCATCAAATTCAATATCTAAAATTTTCACTTTGCAACCGATATTGATGGAATCTGTACTTACTTCATCTTCATCTACGATTTCTACGTTTTTTAAGATTTTTTCGATTTCTTCGATACGAGCTTCAATGTCACGCTGCTCATCTTTTGCTGCATCGTATTCTGCATTTTCAGATAAATCGCCCTGTTCACGAGCTTCTTTAATCTTTTGTGCAACCTCTTTACGTTTTACAACGATTAATTCGTCTAATTCGTCTTCTAATTTCTTTAACCCTTCACTAGTTAAAATATTTTTCTTATTCATTATTTTTACCCTTCTCTTTCATATTTCACTCGGTTTATCCGGATTTGTGCTTTATGAAAGCTTTACCCGAATGCTTGGCAACTCAAAGTATTATAGCCAATAGAGCCTTGTATGTCAAGGAAAATCGGGCTTTCCAGCACTAAAGTTACTTACTCACAGCCGAATAACACCATAACTTAAAACTTATCCAAACATGTCTTCAATTCATCATATGTTTCTACTTCATTAATCAGAACTCGAAGTTTTGCGGAATTTGGATAACCTGCGGTATACCATGCAGCATGTTTTCGAATTTCACGCATTCCGATATACTCCCCTTTATATTCCTGCATCATTTTCGCATGGCGAAGTATCATTTCTGTCACTTCTGCAAAATCCGGCTTTCTCAGATGCTCTCCTGTTTCAAAATAGTGCAGAATCTGCTTAAATATCCACGGATTTCCCTGTGCTCCTCTTGCTATCATAAAACCATCACAGCCTGTTTGCTCATACATCGCAATGACATCCTCTGCTGTGAGCAAATCTCCATTTCCGATTACAGGAATGGAAACAGCTTCTTTGACCTGTCTGATAATGTCCCAGTCCGCTTTTCCGGAATAATACTGTTCTCTTGTTCTTCCATGCACTGCAATGGCAGCAGCACCGCTTGCTTCGGCTATTTTTGCCATTTCAACCGCATTAACATGACTATCATCAAATCCTTTTCGGATTTTTACCGTTACAGGCTTTTTTATGGCACGAGCTGTCTTTTCTATGATTTCTCCTGCAAGACGGGGATTTTTCATAAGTGCAGAGCCTTCTCCATTATTTACAATCTTTGGTACAGGACATCCCATATTTAAATCCAAAATATCAAAAGGACGTTCTTCTATTTGATGTGCAATCCGGGAAATAATATCCGGCTCAGAACCAAATAATTGCAAGGAAACCGGACATTCTTTTTCATCAATGGTAAGCAAACTTTCCGTATTTCTATTTTTATATAGAATCGCTTTCGCACTTACCATTTCCATACATAATAATCCTGCACCTTGTTCTTTACACAATAAACGAAATGGCAGGTCCGTTACGCCTGCCATAGGTGCCAATATTAAGTTATTTGGTAATGTTACATTTCCAATTGTAAGCGATTTTATCATATTTTCGTCCTTTCTCTTACCATTTATACAAAACCATTATAAAACGGCGTACGGTTTTCACCCATTTCATGCTATTTTCTATAAATTATGCTACAAGTAAAGTGGATGCTTTCATAACTAAATACTACATATCTGACACAAAAATCTCCCAAATCCAACACTTAATGCCCTACGCATCTAAAGTGGATAATTATTTGTTCTGCGTTCAAGTAAAAATTTCTTGCACTAAATTTCATTCCTACTTATTTCTATCTTACTTTACGGTTCTGCTTTTTATAAATTAAATGAATTCCCTTTAATGTAAGATTTGGGTCATAAATATCAATTGTATCTGTTTCGTTGGCAATAATACGTCCCAATCCGCCTGTAGCAACGACTTTCATTTCTTCCAGACCCATTTCTTCTTTTACTTTTCGGATAATATATTCAGTCTGTCCAATCTGCCCAAATACAAGTCCTGATTGCATACTGGTAATCGTATCTTTTCCCAATACGTTTTCCGGTTTTTTTATTTCAATTTCCGGCAATTTTGCAGCATCTTCCCAAAGGGCTTTTGCAGAAATGCGGATTCCCGGTGCAGTAATTGCACCTACAAATGCCCCTGTTTCATCTACCAAATCATACGTAGTAGCTGTTCCAAAATCCAATACCAAAACAGGACCGCCGTATAATTCATAAGCCGCAACTGCATCTGCAATACGGTCTGCACCTACCTGTTTCGGATTCGTGGTTGCAATGCGAATGCCAGTTTTGATTCCTGCTTCTACTACAATTGGAATAATATGAAAATACTTAAACAACGCCCCTTGTAACGAATGCATCACATTTGGAACAACCGAACAAATGATAGCATCTTTTACTTCCGATGGTTCAATATCATTTTGCTTTACTACATCACGAAGCAATAACCCATATTCGTCTGAGGTACGTGGCATTTTCGTTGTAATTCGAAATGTAGCCTTAATTTCATCGCCCTCAAATACACCACCTGTCATATTTGTATTTCCTACATCTAATGTTAAAATCATGGAATTATTCCTCCTCCAATCCTTCTCCCAAAAATACAATACGATAATATGTCTCAATTGATTCCAATAAATCACGTTTTGCATTCTGATATTGTTTAATTTTTAATACGCTTCCAATTTCATCATAAAAGAAATCGGTTTCTTCGTAAGAAGTACGAAATTCCAGATTGCCCTCTTCATCAAAAATAAGCTCTAAAATCCCACCTACATCTTCTGTATAAAGTACGCACATAATCTGCAATTCTTCTTTTATGGTCTCCGGAAGTGCCTTGAAGTGTTCATTTAAATAAAATTTTTTGGTATAACCATTCGATGCACAAAGCACCACTTCTTCTCTAGACATATCCATATACTCCTCTCACAGATACTTCCCCTGAAGACACATAGCGACATTCGTTTTCTGCATCTACAATGAGTTCTCCTTTATTAGTAATCCCAAGTGCTGTTCCTTCCCAATTGCCTTTTGGTTCTAAAACAGTAACCTGTTTATTCTTATTTATGAGCAAAGCTTCATACTCTTTTTTTAGTCCCTTTAAATCCTGTGTTTTCAGAAAAGTGGCATAATCTTCCTCAAAACATTTTAGAATTTCTTGTGTCAATTCCTCTTTTTGCAAGTTTTGTCCTGTTTCCAGAAAAATAGAGCTTGCAGTCGATATTTCTTTCGGAAAATGTTGCTGATTTATATTAATGCCAATTCCCACAATAATATGTGCGATATCGTTCTGTTTTAATTCCATCTCTGTTAAAATACCGCAGATTTTCTTTTGATTCATGACAATATCATTCGGCCATTTAATATAAGGAATAGAGTTGTCATTTTTTAATTGCTTTTTTATAGCCGTGGAAACGGAAAGTGCTGCAACTAACGTAAGCATGGATGCATGTTCCGGTAAAATATCCGGTTTTAAAATCAATGACATATAAATACCATTGCTTTCTTCCGATTCCCAAGTGCGCCCTCGTCGCCCTTTTCCATTTGTCTGCGAATCAGCAGTTACCAAAGTACCATGGCACGCACCCTTCCATGCAAGTCTTTTTGCCTGCTCATTTGTAGAATCCGTTACTGCAAAATGGTATCTGTTTTTTCCTGCCCATAAAATCTTTTCATTTATTTTCATATAAACTCATCCATACACAATATTCGGTGAACTACCATCACTTATAAAAGTAGTAGCTTTAGTAAGAAGTTTGCTATTTAAGTTTCCACCTAAGTTTTACTCAGGCAAGCCTTATTCTTACGGGCGTGTCCACTTCGCCTCTACTGTATAGGACCTCTACGTCCACAACTCTACTTTTTCTTAATATGTTTAACACTCCATTCACTTTAATCCATCAAAGTAGCTCTCATAATTGCTTTGATAGAATGCATACGGTTTTCCGCTTCATCAAATACAACAGAACGCCAGCTTTCAAATATTTCATCTGTTACTTCCAGTTCTGCTAAACCAAATTTTTCATGTACTTCACGACCTACTTTGGTATTTAAATCATGGTATGCCGGAAGACAATGCATAAAAATCGCATTTTCTTTTGCATTTTCAAATGCTTTTTCATTTACCTGATATGGAAGCAGGTCCTTAATACGTTCTTCCCAAATTTCATCCGGTTCTCCCATAGATACCCATACATCTGTATAAATAACATCTGCACCTTTGGTTGCTTCTTCCACATTTTCTGTCAACGTAATTTTAGCACCTGTTTCCTGACAAATTTCCTGACAATATCCTACTAATTTTGTATCCGGAAAATATTTTTTATTCGTACATACCACAAAATCCATACCTAATTTCGCACAGGTTACCATCAAAGAATTGGCCATATTAAAACGAGCATCACCCATATAAACTAACTTTACACCTTTTAATTTGCCTACATGTTCCCGTACTGTAAGCATATCTGCAATCATCTGTGTTGGATGGAATTCATCTGTAAGTCCATTCCAAATCGGAACGCCTGCATACTCTGCAAATGCATCTACAACTTCCTGCCCAAATCCACGATATTCAATACCATCAAACATTCTGCCAAGGACTCTTGCTGTGTCTGCTACACTTTCTTTTTTTCCAAACTGAGATGCTGTAGAATCTAAATATGTAACATGCATACCCAAATCATGAGCTGCTACTTCGAATGCACAACGAGTTCTTGTACTTGTTTTTTCGAAAATAAGTGCAATATTTTTTCCTACCAAATCATCATGACGAATGCCTTTTTTCTTTTTTTCTTTCAGCTCTGCTGCCAAATCGATTAAATATATGATTTCTTCTGTTGAGAAATCAAGTAATTTCAAAAAATGTCTGCCTTTTAAAGTCATCATTATCCTCCTAAACCTTATAAAAAGTTCCGTACCTTTTTATTTTATGCAAAAATCCTCGCAATATCCGTTCTTAGATGGTTACAAGATACTGCCTATTTTACCCTATTTTGCTTGTAAATACAAGTAAGAAAGATAGCCTAATTCCGTTTTATCAAAACCACAGTTACTGTTCACACACCGGTAACAAGTAAAATTCACGTTTTCATACGTACTTAGCAGTAAGTGCTAAGGACTATGTGTACAGTAACAAATCACACTATCTATCGCATAATATAATTCACAACATATATCCGCAACAAAAAAGCAGAAAGCAACATATCAATCCGATATATTACTTTCTGCGTTTAATCATATAAATATATTGCCTTATTATTAATAAAATACATGGCAACCAATTTCAAGACCTGTTCTTCCAAGGTTTTTCATACGGAAGTATAATGCACCACCGGTATTATCCACACCTGCTAATGCTTCTCTTGCTGCATCGTAGCAAGACTGTTTGATTGTTCCGGAAAGACGTTTTGCTAAAGCTCCGGATTTTACCGGTGTAAACTGTCCTTTCTGGTAAATAACGCCTTCAATTGTATTTGGGAATTTGGAACTTTTTACACGATTCATAACAACTGCACCAACAGCTACCTGACCTTCGTATTTTTCTCCACCTGCTTCACATTGAATAATTGCTGCAAGTAAAGTTACTTCATCTACGCTTGCAGATACAGCTTCTCCCTGCACGCGTTTTGCTTTTTTTGCCTGCTGTGCTTTCTTTGCTTCTTCAGCTTTTCTTTTTGCTTCTTCTTCCGCTCTTCTGATTTCTTCCTGTTCTTCTACGGTAAGTGCTTTTACTGTCTTAAGTTCTACATCTACATATTCCGCACTTACATAACATGTTTTTGAGTTATAAACAACTGCAACCCATGCACCGTCTGTTACGGCTGTTGTATCCACTTTAATGGATTCACCTTTATCTAATACAGTCGCAACGTTTCCTTCTGTGCTCATTTCTTCACGAATACGAAGACCATCTGTTAAAGAAGTTGCCATAGTATTGCAAACTTCTTTTGCTAACTGAAGTGCTTCCGGTCCATATACACAATAATCATTTTTTACATATCCTTCTACATTGCCAGATTTAATTTTTGTCCATTCAGCACCTTTTTCCATTACTTCGGCTTTAGAACCTTTGTATAAAGAACCTACAACCGCAGCATCTTCACTTGCTTCTGCACGTACATTTAAAGAATCTTCTACATTTGCCATAAGGCTTTTCTTCCATGCTAATTCTTCTTGGCTTAACTTTGGTTGTTTTGTTCTTACTGTTTCTTCTACTGAAGTTGTTACAACTTCTACTTCTTCCGCTTCAATAGTTACTTCAAGATTTTCTTCAGCAACTGTTTCTGTACTATTTGTTACATTTTCTACTTTTGTTGGAACTTTTGCAGCATTATCAATTGTTACGGCTGTTGCAAGCACACCAGCTAAACCCATTACTGCAACTACTCTTGCCATCACTTTGAAATCTACCTTCATAAATCCTCCATAAAAATTAGATATTGTTAAATTATCTTTCGTTTTTTTTACTTTTTTTAAACTTTTGTTTCAAATGTTACAACTTTGTTACAATCGCATTATAGCAAAGGGTTTTATATTTGTCAAATATTTGTTATATTTTTTTATTTACAAATTTTTTAGGCTTAAAAATACAATTTTTTATACATAATATACATTTTTCTTAGCTAAAATCATGCATTTTTTAGGCATATTTTCTTTTTTCTTTTTTACTCTTAAAAAATCATAAAAAAAATGTATGTCCCAATGACTTGAAACATACATTTTTTTGTAACTTTTATTGTAACATTTTCTTATCATTTATTTCCTAAACGCTAAATATCCCCTTATATACGGCCGATGTTTTCACAAATAAACTCAAAACTTCCTTAATAATTACTAATTTATATATCAACAATCTATATCTATCCTTTTTTCAGATGTCAATTGTCATATTTTCCTTGTTCCATTAAGCTATATATTATTAAGGAAAGATTTCCTGCAATACATTTTGAATCAATTCGTTCTTCTCTTCGTCATCTTTCAACCCGGACCTGCGAGTATCTAATGCAGCATATCTCGATACCTTACTTTCTTCCTCCGTTTCTTCTATAATATATGTAACATATTTTTCAACCTTCTTTTGCATCGTATCAATCTGTTTTTTCACATGATTCATCTTTAGTAATAAGAAAACAAGCAGAATACCTATAATCCCTAATGTTGCTAATATGACAAGTTGTATTTGCTGATAATCCATTCTGCACCCTCCTTTACTATTTTCTAAAATCATTATACCGAAAAGATACTTTTTCCGAAAGATACTTGTCCTAACTTTTCGCCGCAAGTTTTTCCTTTTTTCGACATACATGTAGATATTTGCAATCCGCACTTGAACGCAGGCAAGTAGCGAAAGCGGATTGCGAGTGTCCGCTTTACTTCGTGGACTTTCTTAATTCGGTTAAAATAATTACTGTTCACATGTGACCAGTAACATGTAAAATTCACGGTTCCATACGTACTTAGCAGTAAATGCTAAGTAATGGGTGTACAGTAACTTAAAATATTCTTTATAGTTTTACTTTCTTTGTTGACATTTCCATCTTTACGTATAATATAATTAAAATAAGAATAAAGTAAGTTGCTTTTGTAAAAATTTTGAAAGGAGAAATGGTTGCCCCTCCTAGTGCTAAACGCAGTAGATTGTGCAGCTAATAATCGTTTATTTATGAAAAAAATAGTTATGACAGGAGGAGGTACTGCCGGTCACGTTACTCCTAATATTGCTCTTATGCCGGCATTAAAAGAAGCCGGATATGATATCAATTATATTGGTTCTTATAATGGCATAGAACGAAATCTTATTGAAGCACAGGGAATACCTTATCATGGTATTGCATCCGGTAAACTTCGCAGATACTTTGATTTTAAAAATTTCTCTGACCCGTTTAAAGTTGTAAAAGGACTAGGGCAAGCCGTAAGGCTTATGCATAAATTAAAACCGGATATTGTTTTTTCAAAAGGGGGATTTGTTTCCGTTCCTGTGGTACTTGCTGCAAAATTGTGTAATATTCCTGCTATTATCCACGAATCTGATATTACACCGGGACTTGCTAACCGCATTGCCATAAAAGGGGCAAAAAAAGTCTGCTGCAATTTTCCTGAAACATTAAAATATCTTCCATCTGAAAAAGCAGTTCTTACAGGCTCTCCTATCCGTCGGGAATTATTTAGCGGAAATAAAGATGCAGCCCGTAAACTCTGTCATTTTCCATCTGATACAAAACCGGTATTACTGATTATTGGCGGCAGTTTAGGCTCTCGTGCAATTAATGAAGCAGTACGAAAAGTATTAAATGAACTTTTAAAAGATTTTTATATTATTCATCTTTGCGGAAAAGGAAATCTTGATGAAACATTAAACGGAGTAACCGGATATGCCCAGTTTGAATATGCCAATAAAGAATTAACAGATATGTTAGCTTTAGCTGATATTGCAATTTCAAGAGCAGGTGCAAACTCCATTTGTGAACTTCTTGCTTTACACAAACCACATATTTTAATTCCACTTTCTGCTGCTGCCAGTCGTGGTGACCAGATTTTAAATGCAAACTCATTTAAGAACCAAGGTTTCTCTTATGTTATAGAAGAAGAAACATTAAACGACACTTTATTACTTGATTCCGTAAAACAAGTATATAAAAACAGACAGCTTTATATTGATGCAATGGAAAATAGTGGGCAAATAGATTCCATCGAAACGATTCTAAATCTTATAAAAACAGAAACAAAATAACCTTTCGAAAAAACGGTAATCGGATAATACTGCCTGAACTTTATTTATTATCCGATTACCGTTTTCTTTTTAAGCGAATTTTACTGCATTTTCATTTCTTCACAAAGGGCTTTCAATTCTTCTCCCGAAAATGTTTCATGGCTCCATGTAAGCATATTTTGATTATTTGTACCTTGATAACGTGGCACAAGATGCATATGGAAATGGAATACTGTCTGTCCGGCAATTTCTCCATTGTTCTGTAAAACGTTATATCCCTCGCACCCTAAAACTTCTTTCTCATGGGTAATTACTTTCTGTGCTACCTTTATGGCTTTTCCCAAAAGTTCCGGTTCCATTTCATATAAATCTGCATAATGCTCTTTTGGAATTACAAGAGCATGACCTTTCGTTGCAGGACTTACATCTAAGATAACCTTAAAATCATCATCCTCATAAATGGTGTTTGATGGAATTTCGCCTCCAATAAGCTTACAAAAAATACAATTACAATCTTTCATTTTTTATCTCCCTTCTATATCCTACTGTCGAATATTGTAACTTGTTGTAAATAGTTTTAAATTGCCTTTTTTATCCATTAATGCTAAACTCCTTTTCATGGAGGTGTCATTATGGCAAATGATAAAAATTACACATTTATAATTCATGAAATCAAAAACAATGTTACGCTTCTTCAAAGTGCATTACAGTTAATGAAGAAAACGCATCCGGAAATCGGTTCTTACGAAGAATGGGATACTATCCATTCTGCTTTTTCAGACCTTTCCAATATTTTTTGCAATATTGCAGAACCAAAAAATCTTTCACAAATGCAAATGACTACGGAAACCATCGATTCTTTTCTTACATCCTTTGAGATACGTGTAAGACAGCTTTGTTCGATTGCTGAAGTTTCAGTTCCTATGTTTGAACACCGAACACGCCAATCTTCACTTCAAACGAAACAAGCTCCATTTTCTATTTCCATAAATGCTCCTTTGTTAGAGCGAGCATTGCTGAATTTGGTACAAAATGCAATTGATGCTATGAAAAACAGCGATTCTAAAACATTGCTTATACACACAAACTGTGATAACCATAAATTTTGTATTTCCATTACAGATAGCGGAATCGGTATGACAGAAGAAATATTAGATCTTATGTATACACCATCCTTTACTACAAAAGGCAATGGACTTGGGCTCGGACTTTGCATAGTAAAAGAAATCATACATGCTCATCACGGAACACTTTTATGTACCTCTATTCCGAATGAAGGAACGACTTTTACGATTCTGCTTCCTGTTACAAATAATTAAAACGGAAATAATTGATCTAACATATTTAGAGTCTTAAAATTTCCCTTTGCGGTCATTTGTCCGGTCATAAATGCTCTTTGGAATGTCATCCTTCCATCTACAATGGAATGCATGGCATCCACAGACATTTTTCCATGCACGTCTGCACTTTCTTCCTGCCCATAAAATACCCTTAACTGACTATGATTTACATGTACATGCAATGGTTTTTTATAGCCCTCAAAAGAGAATAAATAATCTGCTGCAAAGTTTTCTTGCGGTACAAACTTATCTTCAAAATCTTTTATAAATAAGGTTTCTTCGTCTCCTAATGTTTTTCCCATCATTCCCTTAAACATAGAGGCCAATTCTTCAATATCTTCTTTTTGTTTCTTTACATAACTATCATCTGATACATACTTGGATAACTGCTCGCTTTCTTGTGGAGTCAGCTCTATCTGTGGTGCACACAATACACTTTGTCTGACAGCAGAATTGCTTCCCGGCAAGTTTCTTACTTTTTGCGATATAGAGCGATATAAATTTTCTGCGTTCTTCTCTATAATCAATGTATAATCCTTATTCATTTCAAAAGAAATCAAATCTTCTACATAACCACATAAACCCGAACAAGGAAGTCCACCCAAAATCTCCCATGCATTCGCAAGTGTCAGTTTTCCTTCTCTTTCCCCATAAGTCGTAGACATAACAACCGGCTGCATATAAAGTGTACTGATTTTTTCTTTATCTCCATATAGCCAACATGAATCTAAGAACTGCTGCATATATCCGCCAATTCCAAACCATTCGATTGTAGTTGCCAAGATAATGCCATCTGCATCTTTAAATGTCTGTGGCAATGTCGCAATTTCATTCTTATGTTCATAAATATTGTATCGTTCCACATTTACACGAAGCTCCGAAAGAACTTCTTCCATTTTTGTTAGCACATACAATGTGGGGTCATCTAAAAGACCTCTCCCACCATAATATATATTGACTTTCATAAAATACCTCACTAAGCTTTTTATTTAGTATATAAATTTTGGCATTTAAAATCAATATCCTATTTGCTACAAAAAACGATATCTTACATCTGCAAAACGAATAATGTCATTTTCTTTTAATTGTACTCGTTTTTTATAAATCAGAGGTTCTTCATTTAAAAATGTACCATTTGTAGAATTTAAATCTTCTATATAATAGTTTTTTTCTAAATATTCAATCTTCGCATGCATACGGCTTATGGTTTCCCTATCTAAAAATAACTCCACCCCTTCTTCTTTTCCAATTGTACAAGACATGCCTTGAATTTGAAAATCGGGATAGTGTTCCATGCCTTCATACATCAAAAAGCCTCTCGCACCCTTTCCCGGCTGGGTTAAGCACACAGTTGGATGTATTTCCTGCACTTGTATCTGCGTTTTCTCATTTTCTTCTGCCCGAGTTGGATATACAACTTGAACTTCCTCTATTTTGTCTGCTTTTTTATCTTTTTTGGTCATTAACTCTGCCGGTGTTTTATTTAACAATTGTACTATCTTATTCCATAATTCTTTTAATTTAAAAAAATCTCCTATCCTACGTTTCTTTTTTTCCGCTTCGCTTTTGCTTACTTCTTTTTTTATGGTTTTAGAAACTGCTTCTCTTTTTCTCTCACTGGAATTTTCCTCTTGTACTCTTGTAGCTTCTTGTGTTGCCTTTTCTTCTTGTGCCTTTCCTCTTGCATCTAATATCGCATCCTTAATATCCATAATGCTGTAACTTTCATTTAAGGTCATTTCATATATCCCATAGGCTGCATGTACTGCATCTTTATCCTTATGGTCAACTTTTGTAAGCAGATATTCCATTAATTGCTGCAATTCTGAAAACACTTCATGCTTACTTCCGGGATAAATCGTGAATAAAATTTCCTCGCTGCCATTTCCAATAAAAATAAGTTCAGGATCTAATACCATACAATTTACATCAATTAAATTCCACTCCAATATTTCCAACTGATTGCATATGCTTAAAATAATCTTTTCAATAAAGGTAACGCCAATGGTTTTCATTTTGCAATATGTATCCAATGCCTGTTTTCCGGATATATTGTACCAATATTGTCCTGCCCCATTTACATAACATTTTTCAACTGGCAATAATCCCGACAAATGTTTTTTCAACATCATCCTCTCATCAAAAGAGGCATCTATCCCTGCCGGAATTTTCATATAACTCCTGCTTACATTTCTTTCATATATAATTTCGCGATTAATCATTTTTTCTCCCTTTTTTCTTGTTATCACAGATACCGGCAAGCTACTCACATTTCTTTTTCATAGAATACAAATTGCTTTTATTTTATTCCATATTCCACTTATGATAAGCATAAAATGTTTCCATTACCTCTATCTCTAGTCTGTCATATTGCTCAATTTTCGTACATTCTTCATAAAAAGCGATTGCAGTATTCATCACAACTAATACAATTCCTAAAAAAAGAGGTACTAACACAGCGGCTTCCACGGTATAACTTGCTTTTTTCCAATTTATCCACATAATTCCTCCACAAATAATGCTAATGTTAAAAACGGCACAAAAGGAATCTCATATTTTCGATTTTTTCGGAAAACAGTAAGAAGAACCAATGCCACAACTGCTGCAAGCATGCACGCTTCCATTACGATTACACATAAGGTTTCCCATTTATAAAAGAACCCCAACATAAAAAGAATCATGCCATCACCATAACCAATTGCTTCTTTTGTTATTTTCGCCAAAACCAAGCAAAGAATTCCCGGACATAATGCTACTATCTGAGCATATTCCCATGTTCCATTCCATATATCTCTCCCCTGAAAAATAATTCCAACGAATATACCTAACAATATAAGCTGACCCATTACTTTTTTATACCTTATATCTGTTATGCTATGTACCAACATAACTAACATAATTATTATTTTATCCCATACCATAGTTCTCTGTATCCTTACTTTTTCTTAATAACAATACTTACATGCTGTTCTATTCCCAATCTCAGTAATCGGTATTTTCAAAATCGTTCTTTTAATAGCTGAACAATTAATATCCATATGATACAAGTACCCATATTTTGTGCAATATACATTTTTTACGCTTTTCTTACCATTACATAACGAACAGGGATAATATTTTTGCCCATCTTCTCCACGGAGTTTCTCTATCTGTTCTATAAAAACCTGTTCCACGGATAAATCCAAGCTCCTACATCCACTTGTTTTGTGATAAGCATTTCCACTTGGTGTTACATATACATAAGAAGATATTTCTTCTTTGGTTTTTCCTTTGTTTTCCCCATTCCATTTTCGAAATACATTTTCATGTGTAATTGGAAAATAGGTTCTTTTAAAGAACTTTATCGGAAGTTTCATATAATAAGAAGCTTTCAGTGTTATTTCTTCCTCTGAAATATCGGATGCGGATAATGAAATCCCCCAAACTCCACCTATTATATTTTCATCCGAAACCTCACATTCTTCTAACGCATAGACAAAAAATGCTTTGGCACTTAACATAAGGGCACTTTCCGAAGTCATCAGACAACTTTCCAATGCTGTTTTCTTTCCTGCATACAGTAAGGCGTTTTCTACACAAACTTGCACCTGCAACATCCGAAAAAGAAATAAAATACTCACGAAAAACCCTGCTGCTAATGGAAATAAGACTGCCGCTTCTACCGTGAAAGACGCTTTTGGCCTGGTGCAAAAGGATATCCCCTTGTGCAATATATAGGAATTTTTATTTTTGTATCCCGGGAGAGACTTGATATGATGATGAAAGAAGCTACAAGGGAACATCCATTTACACCCGACTTTCTTTTATAATGCGTAAAAAAATTGCTTATCTTTTAAGATAACAGGGCGATTATCCTGATAAATGGGTAAAAACTGAAAGGATAAAAATAAATGTTTATACACATACTCTATTTGAACTGCTGCACCAATTACCATATTATCCATATAAAAATCTGCATCTTTCTGCTGTATGGAAGCCTCCATTAAATCCATAGCACGAAATGCCATGTTTTCTTCTTCCTCAAAAAATAACAATAATCTCAAATAGTTTTCATAAGAAATTCCACTTTCACTTTCTTTTGCCATCAGAAAACTGTTCCCTATACTTGCAATATTATCTATATCCAATGTCCACAAATTACTGCTTTTTATAAAAGGGATGTTCTTTCCATCCAGCAATGTCCGCAAGTCCAAAATGCTTTCTGCGTATGCCCATGCGGCTATAATTCCCATTTTCAAAACTTCCACAACAGCGGGTGGAACTCCTACCACTAGAAATCCTAATGCAGCAGAGTGAGCCATCGCCATCTTTTCCGCATCATTAAGCAAATACAACATATTGGCGGCTTGACGTGTAAGCAATATTTTATTTACCGTTGCTTTTAAATTTGCTGTATCATTATCTTTCTTTCCAATTAAATATTCCAATTCATAAGATAAGGCTCTGTTTTCTTTTACATTTCCATAACTTCCAAAATACTTTAAAAGATATTGTTGAAACAATATAGTATCTATCCAACTCACCGTTGAATCCACTTCCAAAGTTCCCCTCTTTTTTGACCTTTTTGATACCACTTTATCCATATCCAATGTTTTCTCTGAAACAGAATCCGTATCTTTCAATACTAATTGCAATATTCCTTTCTTTTGGAGTTTTTTTACTTCTTCCATTGGATTCTTTTCGATAATTGTTTCGGTTGGTACTTTTGTTAATTCTCCTGCTTTATCTTGTGATTCCTTTGCATTTGAATAGTAGCTTTCCAAAAGCTTCAAAGCCTCATCCATTTTCGTCATATCCAACTCCCCCTTCTCTAAAAGACCTTTTATAGCTTCATAAGCACTATATAAACTCTGCACATTTTCATATAAAGCATATTCCTGCATATAATTACTTACGCCTTTTATAAACAAACCTCCATTTCCGTCTGTAGCTAACACATACTGAAACTCACACACTTCATTTACGGAAAAATTTAAAAATGACATTTTTTCCTCTTTATTTCCGGCAGATGCTTCTTTTATGATGTCGCTTTCCAAACTTGATAAATTTCTTCCCAAACTTTTGTATTCTTCCCAAAGTTCCTGATTATATACCGCAAATGCATTCATTACTGCCAGTTCTGTTTGCAATCCCGCAATAGAGTGAATAGATTTCACTCTTGCAGCTTCCAATAAACAAAACAAAAAAGAGGTAATTAATACCAAAACAAGCAACACAAAAATCGTAATGCTTCCCTTTTGCTTTTTAGCAATCAGACCTTGCCCGCCTCCTTTGTTATAGTATCAAAAATATCATTTACCAAGTCTGTCAGCTGTTCTTTAAAAATAAGCACAATACCAATCAACACTACAATAATTAGTATCATTTCCACTACACCTGCTCCATCTTCTTCTTTTAAAAATCTTATAAAATGTTCCATCATTTCCTCCTAAATTGAAAAATTTATAAATGCCGGCAATAACACAATTGCCATAACAAGAAACAACATAATCATCATTGGCATCAATAACTTTGTAGATGCCTCTTCACCGGATTTTCGAACGTTCAAAATTCGCTGTTCATATGCTGCTTCTGCTTCCTTATCCAACATTTCACAAAGCCCTTTTGTTCCTTTCTCCCTATTTGCCAAAAGCATACGAATCAATCTGTGATAACACATTAAGGGAATTCGTTCCATCATTTCTAAAAGAGCTTCTTTTTCACTTTCTCCCTCCTGTATTTTTCGATTTACTAAAATAATCTCTTTATATGCCGCTTTCGACTGATATCCATCTGTTTCTATTCTTCTTGTATATTGATTTGCCATTACATTCCATGCCTGCTTTAGTGTCATTCCTGCTCCCATTAAGACAGACAAACTCCCTATTATCTCCGGATAATCCTGCTCCATGCTATTTTGTTCTGATTTCTCCTTTTCCTTTTTTTGCTCTTTTTCCCTTAAGTAAAGTAAAAGAGCTACTATGATTTCCAGACCTAATACTTTAAATGCAATATTCGATGATTTCTGAGACCAATTCAAACGAATCCCATTTATTTCTTCCGGCAATACAATCTCAGAAATACCCTCTTTTTGCATTTCCTGTTCAAACCATGCATCTATAAAAGCCGTCATTTCCTCTTCTTGTGTCAATACTCTTTTTTTCACTACAAATGCAAATGTATATAATTCTTCATACTCACCACAACGTAATGTAGCTATTGCATTTACAACTATACCTTCTTTGGGTACTTTTTCCTGATTTACGCTGTAATCCGCATGAATGCAGTTTGCTGGAGAAAAAGACCATTCTGCCTCTATCCGACCCGATGCATATTGTTCCTTTGCAGGAACTACTATGGATATTTCTTCAAAATCATGATTTATTTCTGCCTTTGCTATCTCAAACCATTCATGTGCTTCGCTTTCGCTATACAACACTTCCTCCACTTGAAGTTTATAAACATAATCCTCAGGCAGACCTTCTGCATTTAAAATTAACTCAACCTCTTTCGTTCCTTCCATTGCCTCATTTCGCTGAATCACACCATTTTCTATGCATGTATTGTTCTGTTCATATAAAAACGCAAGGAGAAAAATCACTAAAAATAGAATCACTTGTTTTATGTAATACACCTTTTTCATGCTCTACACCTGAATTTGTATTGTTTTTATCGCTAAAATAACTGCCATTACATATCCACCTAAGGCTATGCTCATACATATAACGCCAAATATATTGTGATACAAAACTTCCATGTAGTCACCTGCTGTCATTTGCAAAAAGAATAAAAGAAATAACGGAATTATGCACATAATCAGACTCTCCATTCTTTTTCCGGCTAACATTACCTCCACCTCCTTTTTAGTTTCATATTTTTCCTGTATTCGATAAATCGTCATCTCAATAATTTTTTCCCAATTGGCACCACTTCTTTTTCCATATGCCAGTACTTCCGCAAATTGCACAATATCATCAATGCCTGTGCGTAACGCAAACTCCAGTATCAGCCGTTCTATTGGCACATTATTTTTGACTAATGTATTGATTTCCACAAGCTCACGATATACATACGATGTATCTCCATACAAAATATGCAATTCTTTTTCTGTTTCTTTCCATGCATTCTCCATAGAGTATCCTGCCTGTAATGCACTATTTAATGCCTTTAGCCCTTCTATAAATTCTTTATGTAAAGTTTCTTTTCGCAATCTTAGCTTTCTTTTTTCTTCTGCTTTTTTCAAAAAAACAAAAACAACCGGCAATGCAACCATTCCCCATAGAGAACGGTAAAACAAAAACGCAATCATTCCTGTCACAGCCATCGCCGCAAATCCTGTTAAGACTACTTCCCAAATGGATAATACATATGTTTTATATGTCAAATAATTACATGCTCCTTATCGTCTAATTTCTCCAATTTCTCTCTGCATAACAGAGTGCCTGTTTTCTTGAGACTTCCATTTTCTCTTTTGAAAAGTATATTCTGCTTAATCTCACCGTTTTCAATTCCTGTCAATTCTGCAATTTCCATTACTTTTCGACTTTTATCACGCTGTCTTGCTAAATGAATGATGATATCTATGCCCGAAGCAATTTGCTGACGAACTGCCGCAAGTGGCAATTCCATCCCCATCAAAACCATTGTTTCCAATCGGCTTAACATATCCTTTGTTGAATTGGCATGACCGGTTGAGAGACTTCCATCGTGCCCCGTATTCATCGCTTGAAGCATATCAAGTGCCTCTCCACCACGAACCTCTCCAATAATAATTCTCTCCGGCCTCATGCGAAGCGCTGTTCGTATTAATTCTCGTTGGCTAATGCTGCTTACTCCCTCTACATAAGAATTACGTGTTTCCAATCGAACCACATTCTGGCAGCCCTGCAATTGCAATTCTGCTGAATCTTCAATTGTAATCACTCGCTCTTGCAGCGGAATATAAGCAGATAATGCATTCAAAAATGTGGTTTTCCCGGAACTTGTTCCACCAGAAATAAACAGATTATATCCGGCTTTTACTACTTTTCTTAAAAAATCCATAGCTTCCCATGTAAGCGTATCACATTCCACTAATTTCTCCATCGTAAGAGCTTCTTTTGGAAATTTACGAATGGAAATAGCTGAGCCATCAATTGCAATCGGTGCTAATACAATATTCACACGCGAACCATCCTCTAAGCGTGTATCTGCAATCGGATTCATACGATTTATCACACGATTATGTCGTCCTACAATCTGCTGTATCACATCCTGCAAACGTTCTTCTGAGGAAAATGAGTACGCATATTTTTCTATTTTTCCATTCTTTTCGAAAAATACCTGCTTAGGTCCATTTACCATGATTTCCGTCACACTATCGTCTTCTAAAAGTTCCTGCAAAATATCAAGTCCCCGCAATGCATGAAAAACTCGCTTTTCTAAATATACTCGCTGTTTAATGGATAATTTTTCTTTTGTAATGCATTTAGAAATTTCTTCTGCTATCAAACTGCGTACTTCCTGCTCTGTAGCTTCTTTTGAAAAATCCATTCTCTGCAATACATTTTCTTTAAGCGTGTCACATAACTTATCCACAATCCAACTCCATACATACTTTTTTTCTCAACAAATCTCCCATTTCTCCCCATTGCCATAAGCGGATAAGTTGAGAACAGTCCAAATGTGCATATCCTCTATCGGAAAGTGGAATTTCTGTCAATCTATTGGCACAACTCTCATATCCCTTTTGCTTCATTTCCTCTATAAATTCCTGCTGTCTTACCTTTTCCAATAAGCCATCTTTTTTCAAAAAGCAAACGCTCTCACACTTATCTAAAAGGTCATAAAACCCCTGAAATCTCGAACCAAAGTTGATAACTATCGCATCATAATCCATCTCTTCTTCTAAAATCCGAAACATTTTCTCATACATAACTGCATCTGCTTCTGTCAGACATTGGGAATTTCTCGCAGGATATACATAATCACAATATTCCAAATGCCCAATCGCTGAAACAATTCTCCCCTTTGTATAAACACCTGTTTCCGCAAGAGCTAATAATTCTTCTAATCCGGATGTATTGATTTCTTCTTCCAATGCTGTCAGACCACTATTCTCCTGCAAATCCAAAAGTAAAACATTTCCTTTTTCCCTTTGGATAGCAGCTACCGTAATTGCAAATGGAATCTGTAACTGCGTATTGGACAACGCATAAATTCCCCATTTAATAGTCTTTTTCCTTGTTTTTTCCGATAATGCCTTTTCTTCCATTCCGGTAATCTGCGAAATACTATCCACGATTTTATATACCGGCTGATATTTATCTGCTAAAAATACATTAGGAGCTTCTTTTGTAATTCCTAATTCTTCCTCCCCCAAAAATACCACTTTACATCCATCTTCCCCAAATGCCTTTGCCCATTCCCATGCATAATCTCCTATCAAAATTATGTCATAAGATAATTTTTTCGTATTTTCAAGTTCTTCCATGCTCGTAAAAACGCTGATTCGAAACTGATTTTTAAAATGATTGATAAGACAATTGGTAAAACGATTCTGATATTCCTCATCTCCAATGCATATTGCTAACTCTTTTTTTCCCATTTTGCCTCCTTTCTTATTCTTTTTCTCGTCAAGCGAATATTCGCAATCCGCATTCGCTATGGCTCTATCCGACACTCCATGCAGATAAACCAGCATTCCGGATACATGAAACTTAAGCCGACCTGCGTCCTATGGACTTGGTTCTCTCAGTTTCATTGTAAATAGCTACTATCGTAGTCTGATTCGGTTAAATTAAAAACGAAAATTCTGACTTGCCCATAATCCAATCAATACAGGAATCGAAAAACAGATATAGTGTTCCTTTTTCGATTCTGCTTGATATGCTTTTTTACAACCGTTCGAAATCTGAAACAAATATTGTATGCCATGCCACAATCCGCTTTTAAGATTGCCATACATAAGCATTTTTCCTAATGAAAACACAGCTGCTGCAATAAATGCATATACCATACACATCACCAATTGTCTAAAATTTAAAAAACCACCTATAAGGGAAAATAATTTGATATCTCCGGCACCTAAAATACCGGCAAGAAATAATAGATATAACAAGATAACCGGAAAAGAAGACAAGAACAGCACTTCCACTATGCCAATAATGCCTTTTAACATACATCTACGGACAATCGCAATACACAGCCCTATTAAAATCAGCCGGTTACTGATTCGCCTCTGCTTTATGTCCATGCAACAAGCTATACATACAAGTATGTAAGCAATCCACATCTGTATCACCTCTTTTTGTGTCTTGGATTATAGCAAGCACTCGTTTTATTGTCCAGTATTTTCAGAAAAATTCTTTATTTTTGTAAAATTTTCACAATTTTTTCTCCAATAAAAAAACATATACCCAAAAAACATTGAAAATACAACCTTTTTTGCTTCCAAAACAAAAATTTTAAAAATATGCAATAGTAGAAAGTATACTTTTTCCAAATTTGCTTATACTTGTAAAAAGAGTTCATTTACTAATTCTCTACATCCCTAATAAGATGTATGGAATATATTTGACCATTCATAAAATACAACATTTTCAGAGGGGAGTGCCTATTAAAATTTATGAAATTATTTAATAAATCAAAGAAAGATGAAGATGCTTACTTGATTTTAAAAGAAGATATTGAAAAAACAACTTCCGATCTTCGGGCCGCATATACAAATCTCGAAAATGTAGTAGACCCTGATTTAATAGACTATTATATTTATCAGGCAAAAGCTGTACAAATTCGCTACAAATTTTTACTTTCCTGTATAAAAAAATTAGAGGACTCTTATACTAAGAATCCTCTTTGAGTATTATTACTATAACTTTCGTTTAAGTCATTTTTTCCATAAGTAATACCCGCATATACTTTCTGGGTATTACGCATTAGTGGTCCTGAGGTGTCTGCTTTCGCTGCCTCCTTAAAAGAACTATACAGACGCCTTAGGACATTTTCAGCTTCTATAATTCCATCTGTCTTATTTTGATAAATCGCTTTCGCCAATGCTCTTTTGGAATATACATACAATGTGTATAACTGCTTTGAAATATCATATGAAAAATCCAAAGCATTTATTAACTCTTCAATCGAAGCATTTGCCTTTCTTATAGCAGTCTTATATGCCTCGTAATTGTTTTTATGATGCTCCTCTTTGGCTTCTTCCAAATAGGCAAATACAATATCATACATAATTACAATTAACTCACCTTTATTACATTGGCTGAGCCTTCTTGTAAAATCCTGTTTTAAGTGGTTTTCCATATACCCCTCTCTTTATTACTGCAACAAAGACAATACCTGCTGTGGCAATTCATTTGCTTGTGCCAATACAGAAATTGCAGCCTGATTGATTACCCCCTGCTGTGTGTATGCTGTCATTTCCTCTGCCATATCTGTATCCATCAATGTTGCATATGCAGATGTCATATTTTCTTCTGTTTCAGCTAAACCAGCTGTTGCATAATCCAAACGATTTTGGAACGCACCTATTCTGGAACGTGTGGCAGAAAGTTTTGCAATGGCTTCATCTAATGTATTCATCGCACGTTCCGGACCATTTACCTTTGATACATCAACTGTATCAATATATAAACTCTTAGAAGAAATTTCACAAATACGTACATCCATAGTTTGGAATTCATTTGCACCAATTTGAATCGTCATAGAGCCAATTTCCGTTACATCAATTTCATAATTCCCATTTACAGCATCTGCTTCTTCCGGCACATATGTCTCATACAAAGAAAAATCAATAATAAACCCATTACCATCTGTAATCTGCACACGATTTCCTTCGGTATGAACGGTTGCTGTTGATGTAAATCCGGAAACCTCTGTATTAGATGGCAATGATACCATCGCATCCGAACCATTTGCATTTAAGGTATATTCTCCATCTTCTACAGATAATCCATCCTCTGCATCTAAATCAGCAATGCCGGTAGCTCGTGCCAATGCCCCACCCATGACTACTTCAATTTCTTCTCCTGCACCATAATGCTGGGAAAATAATTTGATTCCTGTTGCATTTCCATCTGCATCCGTTACTTCTTCTACGAGACATCCTGCTTCATCTGCTGCTGTACGAATCGTTGACAAATAAGATTCATTTGTCATGGAAGAACTGATTTCCACGCTGATACCATTGATAGAGATTCTGCCACTTGCTGTTCCATTTGGATAATCTAATTCAACCATTGCCTGTTTTGCGGTTTCTTCCACGTTAATATAATATTTGCCTGCCATAACCGTATCTGATACATAAAAACGTTCTGCACTATCTGCATACACACGAACATCCGAAGAACCATCCAAAAGTGTTTTTGTATTATATTCCGTATCTGTAGAAATACGGTCTACTTCTTTCTGTAACTCATCTATCTCTGCCTGAATACTTATGCGATCATCATATGAATAAGTCCCATTTGAAGCCTGAACTGCCAGTTCACGCATTCTTTGCAGCATGCTGCTAATTTCGTTTAATGCCCCATCCGCAATCTGAAGTACACTTGTTGCATCTGAAGCGTTAGCTTCTGCCTGGTCTAATGCCTCAATCTGTGCTTTCATCTTATTAGAAATAGATATTCCTGCCGGATTATCGCTGGCATGATTAATTTTAAATCCACTAGATAAACGTTCCATAGATGCTGCTACTCTATTTTCACTACGTAACAACTGATTATTTGTAATTACGGCAGACATATTACGATTTATTTTCATATTCTATTCCTCTCATTTTATCGCTTCCCTGCAAAATTTTTGACTGCCCTGTCAATTATCTGTAACATATATCGACTTTTTTTCAAATTTTCTTAACCTGCCTAAAGTATATATTTGCATTTCTAAGGGAAACGTATTATAATAGTTTAGATAGAATAAAAAAGGAGGATTATCCAATGGCAAAAGTTACAAAGGATACCATGATTGGCGAACTTCTCCAGATTAATGCAGATATCGCTCCTATGCTTTTAGGAATCGGCATGCATTGTCTTGGATGCCCATCTTCTCAGATGGAAACAATCGAAGAAGCAGCTATGGTTCATGGAATCAATCCGGATGATTTAGTAGAAGACATCAATGACTTCTTAGAACATAACTAACATGTTAAAAAAACGACAGCAAAATGCTGTCGTTTTTTCTTAATCCTATAATGACCCATACAACTGAATTGCATTATCTTTTATAATTAATTTTCCATGCTCTTTTAAATATGCACCAACTGCTGGTGTAAACTTCGTGGCAATGGCATATTCGGAAATAATATTGCAGATTTTATTAAATTCCTCCGGAGTATGCTTGCTTTTTTGTATAATCAGAAAATAGCTGTTTTTCTTCACATCTTTATACAAATGGTTCTTTCCCTTATAAAATCTCCCTAAAACATGGGAAATTCTCTCTAATACCTGAAAATTCATAATTTCAAACATTGTAGTTAAATCTGCATGTTCCATCCTCTTTACAGGTAATTCTTTTTTGACGTTTGCTTCTGTTTCTTCAGATTCCAGCGTATTTTCATCTTCTGCAAACTTTTTAAATAAAGCCAATATCTCGTCTGCACCATGCATGCCAGCAAATGGATTTATATTTTCACTTCCCCATTCCTCATTTGGTTCTGAAAACTTTGAAAAACGAGGGTCTAACTCATCGGGATACTCCACTTTTGTAATCTGCAAAACTAAATTTTCACCGTTTAATGGAATCGCTTCCACCATAATCGGCATATCATCTACTTCAAAACCAAACTCATCATTTGCTTGCTCAATCATATCATGAAACAAGTCTTTTGCTTTTTCCGAACCATACGCAAGTTCGCTTATTTTTATCTGTCTTTCTTCTAGTTCCTGTTTGCTTAATGTACATCTGATTTGATTATCATTTATCTTTTCAATTTTCATTTCATCACATCCTTTATCTTGAAAATCTTTTGAGATGTTATAATTATTATAAACAACTGAGCCATTTCTGTAAAGTAAGTCTCAAAAAATATTAAAAAAATACTTGCATCTTTTTTATTTTTGTGCTATATGTGTAATTACGAGATGTGCTCTGACAAAAAGGAGCTTATGCAAATCAATGAACATTCTGTTTTGTTTGGCAAATACGAGATGTTATCTCCACTTGGTACAGGCAGTTTCAGTACCGTATATCTTGCCAAACACATCATCTTAGAGAGTCATCGGGCAATCAAACTTATCCCCAAACAAGATTCCTGTACCGACTCTTTACTAAACGAAGCAAAAATCTTAAAATCCCTATCACACCCCGGAATTCCCATTCTTTATGAAATAGAACAAGATGACTCTTATTATTATCTGATAGAGGAATTTATCGAGGGTGAATCCTTAGATTCTTTTCTGCTTCATCAAAAAATTATTTCCCCAACTATTTTTTACAATTTAAGTATACAATTATGCGAAATTTTTTCATATCTTCATTCCATTCGACCTTATCCTATTCTTTATATGGATTTAAAGCCGGAACATATCTTAATATGCGGAATGCAGATAAAACTTATCGATTTTAATGTATCGGCTTATATTAAAAAATCGGGAAATATCTTTCGTCTTTTTGGAAACGAGGATTTTAGTGCACCAGAAATAAAACTCGGTGCTATCCCCAATCTGCAATGGGACATTTATAGCATTGGAAAACTTATGCTTTATTTGTCTGATTTTGTGGAAAATCCTCTCTCTCAAAATACCCAAACAATTATCAAACAGGCTGCAAGAAAAGACCCGACTTATCGTTTTGAAACGGTCGATAAGTTACTCTTAGCTCTTTCCTGTGAACAAACAACATCAAAACAGACACATTCTCGTAAAACAATTGCCGTAATCGGAAGCCATAAAGGCTGCGGATGCACTCATATATCCATATCTTTAACTTCCACTTTAAATTATATGGGATATTCCGCATGTTACTATGAAAAAAATGATACCGAATCTCTTTTTCGGGCTTTAGATTTTTTCCCTCATAAAAAAGAAAAAAACGGCTGTATTTTTTACCGCCTGTTTTGCGGCTATCCAAACTATGGACCGGGCATAAGTATACCGGAGCCTGATGCTGATATTCTCATTTTAAACTACGGAACTGCTTTGGATGTTTGTGAAATTGAAGCAGATTTGTATTTGTTTATATGCACAAGCAGCATCTGGCACAGACAGGATGCCATCGATAAAAACGAAACTTTTTTACATTTCAAAGGAAACCGCAAAATCATCTGCAATATGGGAACAAAATCAGCCCTTTTACAATTAGCCAATCGGTTTTTATCTCCAATTTTTCTATATACTTATGATGCCGACCCATTTTTGGTCACTCCATCAAAAGTAAAGTTTGCTTCCGAATTACTCCATTTAAAAAGGAGGTCGCCACTATTTTTCCATTTAAAAAAATTGTTTATCCGAAAAAAGTCATAGGCTTCAGCAGCGTGTTCCACGGAGCTGGTACGACTTCCATAAGCCTTGCCTTTTCCCATTTTTTACGTAATAAAAAACGAAAGAAAACGGCTTATGTCGAACTAAACTCCTCGGATGAAATCCGTTTTATCAAAGGAGGAACGCAAAAAAAGATGTTTTATCATATGGGAATCGCACTATTTCCAAATGTAACACCATCTTCGCTTTCTGACATTTTACAAATGGATTTTGAATATTTTATTTTGGATATGGGTGTGTTAAATACCTATACTGCCGAACAATTTTCGCACTGCTATAAACAATTTATCGTAGGCAGCCTAAATAGCTGGAAGCGGCAAAAAACATTAGAAAAAATCAAACATTTTACAAAAAATACTATGATACATCAGGATAAGGTGATATTTATCCGAGTCTCAGCAGAAAAAGAATCCAATCTCTCAATTTTTTCTAATCCATTTGCCAAAATAGTGAATGCCCCTTATATTCCAAACCCGTTTCAAATTTCATTTGACTCATTTGGTTTTTATGAAAATTTATTAAGGTAATTTTAATAACCACAAAATCTATAACAAAGGAGGGAAATTTCCTATGACTAAACTCTCAATGTCTCAGCAAAAGTTTAGTCATATCTAAACACACAACCGCTGTAAGAAAAAAAGATAAATAACGGATATAACAAACCTTAGGAGTCGGCATTTCAAATACCGACTCCTAAAAATGTTTGCTTCCCTACTTATACAATGATATAATAATGGCATATCTTATATCATAATAAAGGAAGGTCTATTTACATGAGAAAAAAAACAAATGTAACGAGAACACTCCCCAAAAAAGCCATACCTATACTTATTATCTCAGGGCTTATTTTACTGGTTCTCGCTTTTATTGTGGGGTCTGCTTTACTCAAGCGTTATACGCCAACCAAAGAACGCATGGCTCTGACGGATTACTATGAAATAACCGATGAATCCCAAGTGGCAATCACTTTAAACAACACCGTTCTTGACAGTTATGCCACTTCTATTAATGGGAATATTTACTTAGATTATAATTTTGTACATGATATCATCAATCCCCGTTTTTACTGGGATTCAAATGAAAATGTCTTGCTCTATACAACCGCCTCAAATGTAATTTCTGCACATTCAGACTCTAACAGCTATAGTGTTGGAAAAACGACAAACGATTATGGCAGAACCATTGTAAAAGCAAATGCTGATTCCGCATGGGTGGATATTGAATTTGTAAAACAATATTCAGACTTTACTTATACCGTATACGAAAATCCAACTCGTGTTGTTATCACAAATGCATGGGAAGAAATTACCACAGCAAAAGTAAAGAAAAACACCGAAGTTCGCCAAAAAGGTGGTATTAAAAGTCCTATTCTTGCTGATGTTGCAAAGAATGATGTCGTTACCATCTTAGAAACAGATGAAACATGGACAAAAGTTTGTACAAAGGATGGCATTACAGGCTATATTCGTTCCAAATATGTAAATAACAAAACGCAAACCACACCTGTTAGTGAATTTGTTCCGGAAGAATTCAGTCATATTAAAATTGACAAATCCATAAACCTTGTATGGCATCAGATGTATGGCAGTTCAAGCGGGGCACAGGCAATTGAACTTTTAACTAATTCCAAAGGCGTAAATGTCGTATCGCCAACATGGTTTTATGTAAAAAATAACAATGGTGATATTTCCAGCATTGCAAGCAATGACTATGTGGATTACTGTCATAGTCAGGGCGTTCAAGTTTGGGGACTTGTCAGCAATTTTGACACCCAGTCTTCTGCTGTAGATACTTCCTACCTGCTTACACACACATCCTCTCGCCAAAATCTTGTAAACCAGCTTATTGCAAAAGCATTACAGTATGATTTGGATGGCATCAATGTCGACTTTGAAAGTATGAATGGTCCGGAAGTTGGAGATGGATATATTCAGTTTATCCGCGAACTCTCCATCAAATGTGCAAATAATGACATTATTCTCTCTGTGGATGTGCCTGTTCCTGCTGCTTATAATAATTTTTATCACTATACGGAATTGGGATTATTTGCAGATTATGTGGTTGTCATGGCTTATGATGAGCACTATGGTCAGGCAAGCGGAGAAGGTTCTGTTGCTTCCTTAACTTGGACAGAAGAAGCCATCAACAATCTTTTAGCAGAAGAAGTTCCGGCAAATCAGATTGTTTTTGGTATTCCTTTCTATACCAAGCTTTGGAACTTAACACCAACGACAAGTGAAGAAAGTGCAGAATCCTCTTATATTATCGGATTTGAAAATCTCGGAATGGATAAAGCATCCGGATGGATGACCAACAATATCCAAGAACCTGTTTGGTTAGAAGAATGTGGTCAGTATTATGGCGAATGTGTCAAAAATGGAAAGACCTATAAGATGTGGTTAGAAGACACAACTTCCCTTGAACAGCGTCTGCAACTTATGAAAAAATACAACCTTGGCGGAGCTGCTTTTTGGAAATATGGGTTGGAGACAGATAAGGTTTGGGATATTATTATTAAATATATGTAATGATTAAATGCATATTATTTCTTCCTAAAAAAGCTAAAATTAATCTTTATGGGTAGAAAAACTGTCATTTTTATTTCAATATTTTTAACACAAAAAATCAGGCATATGATATTCTTTCCTATTGTAGAGAATATATCATATACCTGATTTTTTAATTTCGTCCTTATTTTCCAATGTCTGAAAAATACCCATACCTAACTTCTAGCCATTTCATAAAGTTCTTCTGCTGCTTCCTTTACCAGAGAATCTATCTTATAGGTATTACCTTCTATATTCTCCCATCTTGATTTATATTTTTCTCCTACTTTCTTAACCGCATTTGGCAATTCCCTATCATGATACATTTGTTTAATAATTCCAATTGTACCTCCACCCAAAACAGCAGCCACAGCCCATCCAACCGGTGTAGATAAGAAAGCTGTAATCGCAGCAACGAATCCAACAGGACCTACAGCAAGGATTCCTATTACTACTCCAATAAATATTCGCCAGTCTTTTGTAATAAGTTCCATAATAGCTTTATACGTTGTAGACGAAACTCTATATAAATCTTCAATTCCACAATTATGTCTCTCTCTACAAAGCTTATCACATTCCACCAAAACATCATTCATATAATCATTAAAACTATAATAACGGCTCATAAAAAGCTACCTCCATTCATGGGTTATGGGATTATAATTTGTAATTCGTTCTTTTAATGCCTCCATAAGCATAGGTATACTACTCAATTCTTTTATTGTATCTGCATCCGTCTTATAGCCTTCTTCCTCTAACAATCCTTTAATATGTTTTATTACCGTATCCGGTCTGTCGATATCTTTTTTACTTAACTCAAACTCCGGCATCTGTGACCAGTAAAACAAAAAATTACAAGGATAGATGAGCTTATCACAAATCGGGAATAGAGAAATTCCAGCGGACTGCAACCAACTTACATTTTGTTCCATAATTTCCTGATTAATCTCATGGCATGGAATCCAACGCTCCTCTCTACGTCCTTGATTGCAATTCATAAGAATGGAAATCGGAATGTTTCGCTCAGATAATTTTATGAGCAGTTCCTTATCCATCTGTGAAAATCCTCTATTTGTCATAACATACAAAATATAATTCACATGAGGCAATGCGGATAGTGCCCTCTTTGTGTCAGTATCGTTTGCATTATATCCCGGAGTATCCACAATATCACAAATTTCTAAAAATAAACTGTCAGCCCATGACTCAATATGAAATCCACTCTCAATATTCACCTTTTCAACAAAGGAAGATTCTCTGATTTCCTCTAATGTAACAGGATACAATTCTCCTTGTTTTGAACGATATTTTAATTTCATCTCCGAATTATATCGATATCGGGTAGTCAATGCTGTTGTGGAACGTCCTTTGCCTGCTAAGGCCAAATAATGACCTAGCAGACAATTTAAAAAGGTTGATTTTCCGATTTGAAAATTTCCATAAATTGCTATAATCGGACGTTCTTTTGCAAAATCAGCAGAAATATGCCCTTCCTTAATAAAATCACTCCATTTTCGCACAATAACTCTTCTCCTGCATTAAGACCAAATTTTGTTAATTTCAGCTAACATGACATTCATTTTCTTACGGAGAGGCTCAATTCTCTCTGTACGCCATATACGTGCTTTTTCTGCAATTTTATTTCGTTCTTCTACGGTCTTGTTTAAGACATTCTGTCTTTCTTGATAAACATTTTCAAGGTCTAATCTTTGCTGTTCTACGATACCTTTAAATAAAGAAACATAAAATTCTCGATATACGGAAACACCCGGTTCCGGTGGATTTTTCGTCATATCTCCATTGATAATATTATTTTTAATGTTAAATTGTTCCTCAATAATTTGAGACCTCATTTTAGAAATAATGTCTTTTTCAATCTGCTTAATCTTTTCCTGCTTCTTTCCTGCTGCAATAGCATAAACAACCGTTGCAACAATAGCAGATACTACCATTAAGATTTCAGCGAAACCAGGGATAATAAAATCTAACGGAAGAATATAAACATATATCCATGCAAGTCCAACATAAGTACCTGCACTTGCCAATAGCCCCTTTATCACAGCACCTGTTCCCGTACCAAATGCAACTGCTGTATTCGTGATAATATTACGCACATCTGCATTCACTGCATCCTTTGACATAATGCCACAGATTCCTTCCGGAACAGGAGCAAGATTCGATAACATGGAATTTTCTTCTAAGCCAAGTTTTTTCCACGTCTTAATCATATTGCGCTGTACATATTCCACTTTCTTTTTGATATTTTCATTATACTCGGAGGAATATTCAATATTATTTCCCCATTTCGTACCCAATTGTACCATCGCAGATTGCAATTCCTGCTGAATAATTGCCGCACTCTTTTCTTTAATTCCATTTGGGTCTCTTTCAATAAATGGTCTTTCTCCTGTAAACCATTCTGAAAGTGTATTACCCGTTTTTTCTAACCATCTTCTTCCTTTATCTGCAATATCTTTTACATTGCCCACTAAACCTGTTAAATCAAAAATTTGGGGTGCTGCTTCTTTTGCCGCATCTTCTACTGCTGCTAAAATAACATTGTTAAAGTAATCCTCTGCAAGTGCCTTATCAATTCCTGATGTAAAATGGGTATCCACTAAATCATCCACTTCTTCTGAAAACTGTTCTAACAATGCTTTTGCATTTTCATAATCAACCTCTGCTTCCTCGGCTTTCATCTGAACTGCATTTTCTTTTTCCATTAATGTTTGTTCAATTTCTTCGAGTGCACTCGCAGCTGGCTGTACACCTAAATCACGTAACACTCCCGATACACGGTTATTCATTACGTGCTCTCTTAAAGCAGTTATCATATTCTTCCAGTTACTTGCCTGTTCAATCATTTCTACAGTCTGCTCACAAAGCCCCCGTTCCGTTAATTCATCTGCTGCATCATCTGCATCAATTGTGCGTAACACTTTTACTGTCGTTTTCTTCCATGCTTCTTCTAAGGTTGTAAACTTGATTTTTCGTTTTCTTGCATCTTCAATAATTGCTTCTTGTGTCAAAACATCCATACCATTGTTTAACATGAGCATTCCTTGTGCTGCACGTACTGCTAAAAATGCATTGTAATACAACAATTTCTTTTGATGCACAGCACAATATCCGGCTTCCTCAATACTTGCAAGAATGGATTGCTCAATGCCATCTTCCTGTTGGATGATTTCCGGATTTTTACGGAAATTTACAACAAACACAACCTTTTCAGCCATACCTGCATTGCTGAGTTTTCGCAACATCTCTTTATCGGCAGTCGATAATTGCTGTTCTCCATCTAAAATAAAGAGAATTACAGCTGCATTGCTAGCGGCTCTTAATGCTCGTGCTGTATCCTCATTGCTTGCCATTGTACCCGGAGAATCAATTACAGCTGTTCCTGTTTCTCCCATAAATTCCGAATGAACCGGTACAACAACATCTTCTACAAATACATACAATGACTCCAATTCACCAAACAATAACTTTCCATCTGCACCTTTGCAATTCACAATTTGATATCCATACTCACGCAATTTGCTCCAACGTGTTTCCAAATCACGCGGAAATGCAACAAATGGTTGTATATCTTCAAGAGTCTTAAATTTTCCGTGAAGCAGTTTCAAATAAGAATCACATCCATAATAACTCACAATCAATATTGCACTACGCAGCATAGCAAGCTTTTCCACATCATAATTCTTATCCTTTTTATACTCCTCAATTTCTGCTTTTACCGCATTTATTAAAATATTGCGACTTTGTTCATCATCAAGGTCATAATTGGATGCATTTACATCTTCCAGCTGACCGCCACAACTTTCAAGAACATGCTCTACAAGTGCTTGTTTCGAATATGTATGAATCTTTACCTCCGTACTGTTTTTATCATTATAAATTGTCACGGAAACTGCACTTGTACGAATACCACCGCCACCTTTTCCAACCGGAATCACTTCACGTCCATCTGCCATCGCACTCGTTGTCGTTGACTTACCTCTCTGAAAACCTGCAAAAAGCGATACTGGCAACGTATTGTCCTTTAAAATACTCTGTGAATACTTTAACTTTTCCAATACTTTACTTCCACAATGTCTAAAATCGAAATCACCCATCAAAAGCTGTGTGTAATTAATGGCATCTCCCATAACCAGAATGCCTTCTTCACGATATTTGTCAAAAAGCTCCAAATTTTCTTTTGCATCTAATTGTTTTCCCATATTTTTCTTCCTTTCCGTCATATTATTGTTTTTATAGTTTTATTCTTCGACTTTTTATTACCCGCATATACCATATATCCAAAAAGTCCCTTCTTTACTCTCCTAATGGCTCCAAGCTGCACCGTTCCAATTCACTCTCTAATTGATTGCTAATTTCCTTCACACAAATGCTGATACATTTCATAGCATCCAATGCCTGCTTTTGTACATTTTCACTTTGCAATCCAAAATGTAGGGATAAAATCGTACTATGCAATGCCTTTACGCTATTTGAGATACTTTTCATCTGTTCTATATGCTGCAAATATTCTATGCTATCTTTATAATCCTCCATCATTTTTCTTCCTTTTCATGCTTTTGTGTATTTTGCCTTTCATTTACTATCACAGCATACTATACGTTCTGGTATTATGCAAATTGCGTTAACTAAAAATTCAAAGGAATTATTACCGTTCACAGTACAAATTATATCATCTTTTTACACCCCTCTCAATGCTCTAAGTATATTTTTCATAACCTAAAGAAATCCTATGGACAGTATCATATTTTTTTAGAAATACCCATGAACACAACAATAATTCTTTGATATGCAAACATAACAATATCATAACTGAGGAGGTTAATTATGGTAAAAGGTTTAGGAGAACGACTACACGAGCAACGACTCAATTTGCGAATCTCGCAAAAAGATGCCGCTCATGCGATTGGCGTTTCTCCATCTATTATTTCAAACTATGAAAGTTCTGAACGAACTCCAAGTGTTGAAAATCTAATGGCACTTGCTGGTCTGTATCGATGTTCCGTTGACTATTTACTTGGAATTACAAATACAAATCAAACTTGTATTGATACTTCTATGCTGACAGAAAAGCAACGCTTATTTCTCCAGCAGTTTTTAGATGAATTAAATGCCTAAAAGCACAAACGCCCTCAAAAGGAATCTCCTTTCAAGGGCGTTATGTCACAATTTTATTCCGTTTTCATTTTTTTCACGATTTCCTCATACAACAAAATACTCTTATTTGTAATCGGACTATTTACTCCATACAATTTTTCCCGAATCTCTTTCGCCTTGTTGCACCAAAACTGTGCTGTCAAATATTGCTTCTTAGCATAATAAAGCATAGCAATACTATGATATGTATTTGCTGTAGAAGCATTCATCATCCCTAACACTTCTTCTTGTATCTTTCGTGCAGTTTCCAAGCACGCAAAAGCTTCGTCATATCTCCTTAACATGGTCAAAGAAATTCCTTTGTTATTATAACAACCTGCTACTGTTGGATGTTCCTTGCCTAAAACCGTTTCATAAATTTCAATAGCTTGCTCATAATGCATCAATGCTTCTTCATAGATTCCATAATGATAACATAAAATTCCAAACGTCACGAATATCGATGCAGGATAAATGGGTGGAATATTCTTTAATTGACGAAACAGTTCCATTGCTTCTACTGCAAAGTTATATGAATGTTCGTATGCTCCTTTTTTTTCACACAACTTTGCATAATTCATATATAATACAGCCTTTTGAAACATATTCGTCATGCCATGTTTCTCATATATTTCTAATGCCATGGCATAATATTTTTCCGCATCTTCATATGCTCTATAGTCTTTATAAATATTTGCCATATTTACATAATACGGAAACAATTCTGCACAATATTTCCCAAGTTGCTTTCCGGCAATCCGAACTCCCGATAATTCATAATAAATCGCATTTTCCAAATCACCTGCTGCATAGGCACTATTTGCAATTCTATCCATTGCTTCCATCGCTTCTAACGTATCCGGATTTTCATATGTATTGATAAAATGTGTCCAAAATGACTGGTAATATTCCAATGCCTGCACATATCTGCCTTCCTGATAACTCATATCTCCGGCTTTCTTTGCATACGCTCCGCTTTCATCTGCTAAATTATCTGCTGCATGCAATGCAATCTCCATTCTTTGAAAACGCTGTTCCATCCAATCTTTCGGTGATAATTTTTCATACTGTGCATAATATGCTTCCAAAAACTTTGCACAAGACTCCTCTTTTTGCGGCAATTCCTTTTTACAAACTTCTCGAATCATAGAGTGAACCAAAAGCAGATTGTTGGAAGTCTTTTTTATCCATCCGCCTAATTCCAAAAGTCGAATTTTATCTCTTTCCCATTCATCATGGCATCGCAAATACATATCTGCACGAACACCTTCCGTTGGAAAAAGAATCGTCTGTGCCATAACATATTTGGATTTTTCATCTAAGACAGATAAATTAAACAACTTTCGTGTATAACGATACAATTTTTTTCCGCCTGCATCGGAATCTGTATTATAAAAAGAATCCACTAATTTTTGTGGTGTTAATTCACCCCAACTTTGCTCCAACACATTTCCTATCTGTTTGACAAGAAGTGTATTGTTATCCACCATATGAATTAACTGATACATGTTTTCTTCTTCTCTTGCACCTTTATAATACATACACATCAAATCCAGTAACTCCGTATCTGCCATTTCTTTTAATGACACACAAACATCCGCTTCCTGCTCAATCAAATATTCCCTGCTTGTAAATATGACTTTCATTTCCAACTGCATCAAATCTGCATATGCTGTACTATGCAAGATTTCATATTTTTGTCCCAATGTCACATCAAAATTGTCAATAATAAGAACACTTGTCGAACCATATCCTTGCAGACATTTTAAATTCCAACGATACAAATCCCTTTTATCTACTTTTTGATTTCCTTGATACTTTGCATTTTCACCAAAATCCCAGTCATCTCTATGAAAACAAGGCGGTTCTGTTTGTATGCTCAAAATCGTCTGCTCCAAATCACCGGAAAAAGAAACCCAATAAAAATCAAATTCTTCTTTTAACCGCCATGCCAGTTCCAATGCTAACTCACTTTTTCCAAGTCCACCATCACCTAAAATATAAATTATCTGATTTTTCTGTTTTAAAAGCTGCTCTAATATTTCAAGTTCCTGCGTTCTTCCAATAAAATTTTCTGTCGGATGCATGGGCTTGCACTTTGATGACAATTTCAATGTTACAGGCTGTGCATGACTTAACATCACGCTTAATCTTTGTACCATTTCCGGTAGTGCATAACGCTTATTGGGATTAATGGATAGCATCACACTAAAAAACACTTTTAACTCAGCCCAAACTGTAGCCGGTATATTTTTAAGCCATAAATGCTTTTGTGTTTCCCAAAGTTCTGTCAATTTCTCATCCAACTGTTTTTGGAACACTTTATCCGGCAAATCCGCATCTTTGTATTCTCCTGTTATTTTCCCATACAACACTGCTGCAACAGAGTATAAATCTGCTTTTGTCGTAATGCAGGAAAAATAATCCATCCTATCCAAACCTTCCGTACCTTCTGCTTCCAGCACTTCCGGAGCTGCATATTGTATGCTATACGCCAACGTTTCATTTCCCGTCAAAGCTCCATCGAAAAGTTGGTGCATACTGCCAAAATCCAAAAGACACACATGCTGACGCGTCTTTTTAAAAATATAAATATTAGCAGGTTTTATATCTCCATGAAGCCATCCTATATTGTGGAACTCCTCAAGTTCATGCAGGACAGAAACTGTTGTTTCTAACATTTGAAAAAGACTTTCCTTTTCCATTTGGTCCCAACTGCATCCACTCGCTGCCTTCATTAAAACATAAAAAGATTCTCCTAGCGTATAAATTCCTTGTATTTCTACCATTTCATCCGCGGAATTTTTTGCATTCTGCATATAGATTTGATTCTGTTTTTGGCACATATCCAAAAAAGCCTTTTTTTCTTCTTCAAAAGCCTCTCTTATCTCTTCTGCAATGCAGAGTGCATGGCTTGTTTCATCTCTCTTAAGATATCGACTTAAATGAATGGGATAAAACTCCTTTAATAAAACAGGTCTTTGCATCTTTCCATCCTTGCAAAGATACGCCTGATAAACAATGCAACTTGCACCACGTCCCTTTTCTTCATAAATATAAAAAAGCTCCATTCTACCGGTATCTTGATTTTGAAGATATAAAAAACATTCCTGATTTTGTTCCTTTAATGAAAACCGATAATTCTCCATAGTTCCCCTCCTTGTTTATTTGATTTTCTGCTATTTTAAAGAAGTACTATGAAAATTACGAACTCTGTTAAGTGTAAATTCATTGCAATTTATAATTGTAGCAAGTGCATATTCGTAATCCACTTCACTACTTGTTCATAACCATTTCTTTCTTATCCTAACTTCGCCTTTACTCTATCACAAAAATCAGCCACCTCTTTTCTTCTTTCTTCCAAACTCGGTTCTATTTTTGCAAGATTTTCATAGCTTTGCAAAAGGGCATCTATTGTTTGTAAAATCCGTTTGCATGGTGGATACTTACTCTCACAATATCCTGCTTCATCATCACATAAACTCAATAACACATTTAATTCATATACTCTTGCATAACATTCTAAAGGACTTAGCGATTTACAAGCAAAACGAAGAAGTGCATCCAATGGATTTTTAAACGATATTCTTGCATATCCAACTGCTTTTAAATCTGCATTCGCCTCACTCAAAAAATCCCTCCACAAACCATCTGCCTCTTTTTGACTGTTTGCCATAAATGAATTAGTAGGATTGCTCCATCTTTCCATAAGAAAATGGAAAAACAATACAATCAAAATATCATGTCTGTCTATTCTATGTGGCAAATTTGGCATGCTTATAATTTCCGAATATTTTAATATATTTTTCGTAATCTCCTTTGGAAGCCCACCATATTCCATCGAATAAATCTTCGTACTGCGACTTCTTTCCGGATTCGGTTTCATAACTCGATACGACAAAAACCTGCAATACAAATCTTGTGACATAATCACTTCCGAATCACTTCTCAATTTTACGGGAAGACCATAGTCTTCCGTAAGTCCAAATGTATTCACGTATCGTATTATCGTATTTTTTAAATAAGGTGTGCTATATGATAGTGGAACGGTTGTATTCCCCATATCCTTGTCCCGCAAAATAGATTTTTCTGACATCAATTCAAATGCATCTTTGCTATATTGCTTGTCTGCACTATCTTCTTTATAAACAGCAGCTTGGCAACATGCCTTCAAAATCTTTATCTGAAATTCTTCTAATTTCATTCCAACTAACCTTGCTGCCCACTTCGCCTCCGATTCTTTTGTGTGTAAATGCTTTATTTTGTGTTCGTCTATCTTTTTCGTTTTTAATACTTCTCTTGCCTCGTTACAATATGTATCTGCTATCTTTTTCAACTTATTTACAAGTCGCCAATCGTCATACCCGTTTTCTATACAATATAAAACAATCAATTCAAACGGAATGGCAACACTTAGCTCTCTAAAAAATGCCCCGCTTCCTAATAGCTTATTTAATTCTTTTTTATTCATTCCCATAGCAAAACCAAGCCGAATCATAGGACGACGTTCGATAGTGGCATACAATAAAATCTTTTTCAGTTTTGAAGGTGTTATTGGAATCTCATCTGCAACACCTTCATCTAGTATTACCTTTCGTTCTTTATAACACTTTTGAAGAACTTCTATCATCTTTCCAATCAATTTCGGTTCTGTCAAACTATCATAAATTACCTCATCCATACAATATTTTGTATTTGTTATCTGCACTCCGTTTTCATCTTTGCTAATACAATTTTTCTCAAAACCACCTAACAATTTTTCGAAAATATATCTTCGAATTTCTGCTGCCGCCCGTTCATTTCTTAATGGAATATTACATAGATGTACAAATGCTTCATAAGAATGATACCAAAGCACATCTTCTACACTTAACTTTTCATCTGCTAACAACTGATATACATCCAAAATATTTTCCTGATATAGTTTCTTTTCATATTCTTCTACACTTTCTTTTGCAAATTTTGTATACTCTAAATCTTGCACCATATTCATCCCCACCTATCTCCAACATATATACCATTTTTATCATAATGTTTTATAGTATGTTCGCATTACAGTCATAAAACTAATAAATAGCTCTAAAACATTTTTTACACTTACATTATAACAAACTTCTTATCTATGCTCAAACTATGCGATTGTCTCAATCTCTCATTTTAAAATTAAACATATATACTTGCTAAAAATATATTAAGGTAACATATTAAAAAAAATTTAGGCATAAGATATACCAATATGCAACGCAAAGGAATCTCTCATGCCTAAATTTTTAAAATTTCTTTTATTTCTCGCTCTTATCATTTTTGCAGCTTTCACTATTCCTTCTTTCCTTCCATCTTCGGATACGCCAAATCAAAACACAGAGTCTGTCAGCGAATCCGTTTCGGAAACAGAAGTGACAAATCTTGGTACTGTTGTAATTGATGCTGGTCATGGCGGACTCGACCCCGGAAAAGTGGGTGTCAATGATGCTTTAGAAAAAGACATCAATCTTTCCATCACGCTCATGCTAAAAGACCTCCTTGAAACACAAGGCTTTCAAATCGTACTTACCAGAGACTCCGACCAAATCATGGCAGCTCTTGATTCCAAAACCCCAAAAAAAGATGATATGATAGCACGAGCCAATCTTATCCAAGAAACAAACCCTATCTTTACCATCAGCATCCACCAAAACAGCTTTCCGGAGCCTTCCGTCTCTGGTCCGCAAGTATTTTACTATACCAACTCCACAGAAGGAAAACTACTCGCAGATACTATCCAAGCAAGCCTAAATGAACAACTCACACCAAAAAAAGAACGCGTTTCCCAATTCAATGATGCCTATTTTCTGCTAAAAAATACACCCACACCTATCGTTATCGTAGAATGTGGGTTTTTAAGCAATGCTGACGAGGCAAATCTGCTGATACAGGAATCTTACCAGCAGAAAGTCGCCCACGCTATTTATGATGGAATTCTCTCCTATTACGAATCTAGTTTGTCAATTCCTGAATCGTCTGAATAAAGCTTTCTGCGATATGATACAAACTTTTTGTCTGAACAGGACTCTTTTCTCCTGTTTCAGACGAACTGTTTTTTTCAAACTGCCACATCGACAAATCCGCAACTTTGGCTACACGGATATCCACATTTTCTCCACCTTCTGTTTGCATCTTTTCTGTAAGAATTTCTAAGTTCTCTGCAAATAATTTTCTTGTTTCTTCATCGGTTGTTGCAATCACGCCTGAAATACCGTTTTCTTTGGCTTCAAATGAGGCAGCTACTTTTTCCATTAAGGCTCCTCTAAAGAAAATATCCACAAAGCCTTTATCTTCTTTTCCGCGTACAATCTTAAGAGAAACACCTGTAACCGAGTCACCTGTAGCTACCGGCACAAGATAACTTTCTTCTTTTGCCTTTTGTGAACAAAGCATAAACTGCTGACTCATAAGTCTCAAATCATTAATATCTTTTACACTTACGGTTTCATTTTCAATAATCATCGTTTGCATTACACGCTCTGCTACTTCTGCCAAAGTCTCTTGTGCTTTTGCCATCTCCTCCGGTGCTTTTACGGCTTCTCCAAAACGCTCCATAACGGTATTTTTCATCTCGGCAATCATTGCTTTATAATCATCACTCTTATTTTCCGTTCCAAATAATACATCAAATGCATTGCTTGGATTTTTCAGAAGACGAGAAACTGCTAATACATTTCTCGCACTATTTTTCATATCATATTTTTCCAAATATGCATACACATCATCCGCAGCTTCCAATACCCCTGTATATTCTGTTAGCAATTCGGTGTGATATTGCTGTTCTAATGCTATTGTTTCTTCACTTACGGTATCTTGTAACGCTTCCATAAGTTGTTCCGGTGTCATATCTTCCCAATTTTCCACCTGTGCCAAACTTTCCGGTGAAAGCTCACTCATAACTTTCTGAACACAGTCTGCCTGATAAGAAGACAAAATCTGCTCATCAATACGAGCCCCTTTGATACTTCCCTGTACTCCTATAAAATTGTCATTGATACTATAATCCATTGATTTTTTTCCGGAACGAACCGCAGTTAAAAGATTTTTCATAGTAATATCCGCACCTTGATTTACTAATGCACCAATGACCGCACCATCTGTCTTTTCCACTTGTGCAATCAAACGATAAATGCCAATATAACTCTCTCTTTCTTCCGGTGTAATCTCATGGTTCTTTTCTAACTTCCACAAAAACTTACTGAATCGCTCGGTATCTTTTTCACCCAACTCTGCCTGAATCGATTCTGCCAATTCATTTAACTGAGTAATCTCCATTTCCAATGGATTTTCTCCACGACGAATCATTTCCAATGTGACAGCAGGTGTCATATTTTCAAAAAGTTTCTGCACTTCCATATCCTTTGCCTTGATATTTTGGATATTTTCAACATTCAACTCTGTATTATTATATGCTAAAATGCGAACGGCTCTTTGATTTGCCTTTGTTTCTTCCAATCCCAAATTGCGTAAAATATCATCAATATTTTGGAATGCCTTTTGAATGGAATCACCCATATCACTACGTGGTGCAGTCCAAAGCGTTTCATAGCTTTGGAGTGCCTTATCCATTGTAGCTTTCAAAACATTTCCTGCTTCATGAAGTGTTGAAATTGTCTCATCATGCTGACCAATCTGCAAAATATATGCCGGTTGGAATTTCAATTCCTCCACATAATGTGTTGTCTTGGAAAAGATGCTGATATTTTCAGATGTCGTTTCTACACCTGCATGTGTCATTAAATCTTTATAATACTGGTTCTCTTGATTTTTTAAATCTTGCACAAGCTGCTCTAATGGCTTTGTATCAATTGCAATTCCTCGTTTCAAAAGTGAATAATTTGCTTCTAATGTCATTGCAAGACGAGTCTCTTCTAACTGTCGTTTTGCTGTTATAAAGCTAACATTGCTTTCCATTTCTATGTTGATACTAACACTTGCAGATTCTTCCCTATTTCCTTTTGCAATACTAAGTGCCTCAATGGAAAGGTGCATTTCATGGTTTATACAATATGCTACATCTGTATCTGTCGCTTCCGTAATAATATCCATCGCCGCTTTTGCCCGGTCTGTATAAGAAAATCCGTTAATTAAAAAAGCATCCATTGGACGTTTTCCATCTTGCATTGCCTCTATAATATTGCTTAATATAAAATCATTATCGCCTTCTGCTGTTTTCCATTGGGAAACGTTTGCGGAGAATGTATTTAATTGTTCTAGGTAAGTAAGATTCTTCACATTTAATTCTATGTTATTTTGTACCAACCATTGACATTCTCCTAATGTCTCCTCATTTACCGGAAGATTTGCATCCTTAATCACCTGTTTTAACTGACTCTCCAATGCTGCAAAATCAATTCCCATATTTGGATGCTTTACATTCACAGCAGAATATTGTGCCATATAAACATTCTGAATCGTTGGTTCAACTCCATTGCGAATCAAATATTCTTTTACACCATCTTCCAATGTTCTAATCGCTGTTGCTGTTTCATATGCCATCTGCACATCTTCTACATTTGATTTTGAATTTGGAAGATTTGCCTCTTTTAGCATTTGGCTGATTTGGTTTGCAATGGCTGCACTACCCGTAATCGCTTCTAATTGCTCCTTACTAAGGTCATCTCCATATGCTGAAATATCTACACCCATTTCTGCTAAATTCGCTTTTATTTTATCTACTACTGTGATAATTGTTTGACTATCGGAATCCAATGCAGAAAATCCATTTTCTTCTATTTCTTTTAAGTCTTCTTCCGATGTGGTATTTGCAATAACCGCCATTTGATTTCTTCTGCTTTCTGCCGACATATCCACTTGAGAATCCAACTGCTCTACAACTGTTTTTTCTTCTTCTTTTTCCGGTTTTGTATAAACAGCATTTGGCATAAAATAACCACCACCTTCTGTCATACGATAGCTTTCCTGCACTTTTCCATATTCCAATACGGATTTTCCCATATTGGTTTCATTTACCGCATCTGCATTTATATTTGTATTTTGGTATCCGCTGTTTTGTAAATATTTTTCAATTGCCTTAGTGTGATTTACATACATATCTATTCACTTTATGCATTTTTTATCCAATACCGTCAAGCGGATATTCGCAATCCGCTATCGCTACTTGCTCATAACCGAATAACCGCTTTGCGGTTTGTCAGATGGAGCTTGAAATCTCCACCTGACACAAGATAATGTGAACACTTAGTAAGCACAAACGAAGTGTAGTGCGAACTTAGTGAGAACATATGCCTGTGGCAAACTCCCCCTACCCACCACTTAGTGCTCTACGCACTTGAAGTGGGGGATTTTCTTGATTCGGTTAAATATCGGATAATAAAATACACTTGTCTCCCTATTTATTTTATACTTTATCATTAAATATATCGGCTCTCCTCAATCATTCCATAACCATCTGCTAACACAGCAAAAAACAGGAACTTCCGCAGAAGTTCCTGTCTCATTACCTTTATTTAGAATTTGAATACGGCTACTCCGTATGGTGCTAATGGATATGCAAAGGAGTATTTTCTTCCATCACATTCCACTTTTTCAGCTTTGTAGCTTTCTGCTCTCTCTACATCTGTATTATTGAATTGTGCATCTTCACTATTTAAAACTAACTTATAAGTTTTACGTCTCGGAACACCTACACGATAATTATCTCTTGCTACCGGTGTGAAGTTGATTACGAATAACAGATTGTTCTTTCCATCTTTGCTCTTACGAATAAAGCTGAAAATGCTTCTTTCATTGTCATCTGCATTAATCCATTCAAATCCTTCCCAGCTGGTATCCAATTCATACATACATTTATTCTTTGTATAAATTTTAAGCAGTGCTTTCATCCAATCCTGAATCTTTTTATGTTTTGGATCTGCAAGCAAGTTCCAATCCAATTCTCTTTCTTCGCTCCATTCCTGTGACTGAGCAAATTCCTGACCCATGAATAATAATTTCTTACCAGCATGACCCATCATAAATGCATAGGCACACATAAGGTTTTTAAATTTATCATCTTCTAAGCCAGGCATCTTGTTCAACATAGAGCATTTCAAATGAACTACTTCGTCATGAGACAATGTTAAGATGTATTTTTCACTTGTATTATAACTCATAGCAAATGTCATTTTATTGTGGTTATATTGACGGAAATATGGGTCTAATTTCATGTATTCTAAGAAATCATGCATCCATCCCATGTTCCATTTATAGCTGAAGTTTAATCCGTCATCTTCTACTTTTGCTGTAATCTTCGGCCAAGCAGTAGACTCTTCTGCAATGATTACTGTTCCAGGATTTCTTCCAAGAACCAATGTATTTACATGTTTGAAGAATTCCATTGCTTCTAAGTTACCATTTCCGCCATATTTATTTGCAACCCATTGTCCATCCTTTCTACCATAGTCAAGATATAACATAGATGCTACAGCGTCTACACGAAGACCGTCAATGTGGTAATGTTCAATCCACATAAGTGCACTTCCGATAAGGAAGTTCTTTACTTCATTTTTAGCATAGTCAAATACCTTAGTGCCCCAATCAGGATGTTCGCCTTTTCTGGTATCTGCATATTCGTAAGTTGGTGTTCCATCAAAGTTTGCAAGACCATGCGCATCTCTTGGGAAGTGTGCCGGTACCCAGTCTAAGATAACACCGATTTTTGCTTTATGGAATGCATTTACAAGGTATGCAAAGTCTTCCGGTTTTCCGTATCTAGATGTTGGTGCATAGTAACCTGTTACCTGATATCCCCAAGAACCATCAAACGGATATTCAGAAATACCCATAAGTTCAACATGAGTATATCCCATTTCTTTTACATATTTTACGAGCTTATCTGCAAGTTCACGATATGTATAATATGCATTTTCAGTTTTTTCTTCCGGATGTCTCATCCATGAACCCAAATGTACTTCATAAATAGCCATTGGCTGTTCATAAATTTCATCACCTTTTAATTCACTACGGTTTTTCATCCATGCACTATCAGACCATTTAAAATGTTCAATATCTGTAACTACAGAAGCTGTTTCCGGACGAAGTTGTGAATAGTTTCCATATGGGTCAGATTTGTAATGTTTGCTGCCATCTTTTGCATGAATCAAATATTTGTACTGTGCACCTTCTTTTACGCCCGGTACAAATAGTTCATACACCCCCATCGTTGTAGGCTCTACACGTTTCATTTCGTGTGATGTTTCGTTCCAATCATTAAAATTGCCGATTACATATACTTTATCAGCATTTGGAGCCCAAACATCAAAGCATACCCCTTTTTCTCCTTCCCGGCTCATTAAATGAGCACCTAATTTACGATAAATATCGTAATGTGTTCCTTGACCGAACAGATAACTGTCCATTTCTGAAAAATAGCTCATATTCCCCTCCAATTATTCAAAGTCTTTTTCAGTTAAGACGATTCGCTCATCGTCTGTATAACGTTTTGCAGTTAAAATATTGAATGCTTTTCGAAGTCCGCTATTAGCTTCTTTCTTAATTGCCTCATCAATAATTTCTTTTACTTCTTCTAATCGTGTCTCCTGGTCTACTTTCTCAATACTGCTGATACGATTATGAAGTGCAAGAATTGCAACTGCATCAATTTTGTATCCTAACTCATTCGCATACGATTTCGCAAACGAAACCAGCTCATCGTTAGTAAAAATAGGAACGGTAATGATTTCCGTAAATTTGGCGGCAAATCTCTCGTCCAAAGATATTGCCCTTTTTATACCTATAGCTGAATCTTCCAAAATTACAAAAATTCCGCTTCTATCCTGTTCTAATAAGAGTGAAAGTGTTACTGCTGCTGTTTGTTCAAGTTCTCCCGCACTTTCAATAATTAAACATCCACCGGATACTTTTCGAAGAAGCTGTCCAATATCTTTTTTATTGAACGCCTTAGCTTCGATTTTTCCGACTTTTCCATTTTCAAAAACTCCCTCTTTTTGCAGCACCTTAATGATACTGGTGGCAAGAACGGTTTTTCCACATCCTTTATTTCCTTGGATAATCAAATTTCCTGTAGATGCAGTACCTTTTGTCCTTAATCTTTCTGTAATTCCATCTAAAGCCTTACACAATTGTTCTTCCATATCATGCACAGGTACAAAATAAGAAAAAATTGCTTTTTGTTCTTCTGTAAGACCAAAGTTTAATTCTTCTGATGTTATACTCTTATTTACAATATTTTTGTCCGGATTAAAAAAGTTATCCGATGTGCCCTCCTTCTTTAACGTTGGAATGACACCACTTAATCTATTCATAATATTTTCAGAATCTTCAAATGGATTCATTTTTGCAGATACTGCAGGTTGTTCTTTTGCTTTTTTCGTTTTTTCCCATTCTGCCAACACATCCGCTATATTCATTTGACCGGTTATCTGTCTTTCCAGATTTGCCTTTTCATTTACAACAAAATGCATCTGACCATCTGAATCTTCACCTAAAAATTTATGAAAATTATGTTTGGAAGACGTGTTCTGATTTGTATTTGTCTCTACCTCACAACTTTCTTCTTCAGCATTATTTTCCTGAACCTTTAAATATGGAATTTCTTCCTTCATTTTTTGAACAGTTGCTATCGCCTCTTGGTCTTTTTTCTCCTCTGCATTCTCCATAAGAGCCTGCATCCCTTTTGCGATTTCTGCTTGAAGATTTACCGTACTAAAACGTTCCGGATTTAATGTTACTTGTGGAATTACAACAGAATCATGTACAGATGCATCTTCCTGTTCCATTTCCTGACTGCCATTTTCTATTTTTCTTTCTTTTGAATGACAAAAACTTTTATATTTTTCTTCCTGTACATCAGTCAATGGTTTATACAGCATCTTAAGCTCTAATGCTCTTTCTACATGGTCCCCATCACCAAACCATAAAATCAATTCATCACAGGCATCTACACATTTTTCTATCTCACCGGCTTTATGATATAAATAAGCTAATTCATATGCCCATTCTTCGGTATATTCTTGTTCTTTAAATTCCTCCAAAATCGGAATAAGCTCTGTAATAGCGGCTTCTTTTGCTTTCATCAATTCATATTTTAATATGTATTTCTGTGCATCATGAGGAGCAATTTCTACAAATTCTTCATAATATTCCATTGCTCCATCAAAGTCTTTCATTTTAATTGCAACTTCCGTTAAGCGATAAAGAATATTTCTTCCTATCGGAGACCTGTCATATGCATTTAATAAAATTTCTCTGCTTTCTTCATATCTTCCGGCTTTTTCGTATACCTCGCCAAGATTCACCAATGTATTTATATTTCTAATTTTATTCCAGCTAATTGTATCTGCAAGCCCTTCTGCTTCTTTATAATTCCCGTTTTCCAGAAACGCTTTTATTTGATCTAATTTTAAATTGTATTCATATTTATCCAACTTAAATCACCTCAGGATATCAAAAAAAATTACACTAATCTAGTCTTAGTTTATCATAGGCGTTATGAGATGTCAAAAATAAAGCGAAAAAAACAGCAAAAACTTTTTTATTTATCACCAAAAGTTATATTTTCTCTAAACAAAACAATCCCCTGCCTATATTTCGTGCTTTATGCACTTGAGGCAGGGGACTTTCTTTAATTTAAGTAAAGCAAGATTCCTTATGGATATAAATCACTTGCCAGCTTATTTTTGGTTTCACTTATCACCTATAATTTTTTCTATTTCTTCTTCATCTTCCTGCATATTTTCTTTTTTCGCCTTTACTCCGTAAATCAATTCGTTTTCACTTGTAATAGACTCCAAATTGATATACTTTTCTGTTTCTTTTGGCAGTTTCCTCTTTTCCATCCTATGATTGATTGTTTCCTGCAAAATATAATAAATCACTGCAAACACAGGAACACCTAGCAACATTCCCAAAAATCCAAAAACACCACCTGCAATCAATATGGAAAATAATACCCAAAAAGAAGATAATCCTGTAGTATCACCCAAAATCTTCGGTCCAATAATATTTCCATCTACCTGCTGCAAAATTAAAATAAAAATTCCAAGGTATACTGCATGAATCGGACTTTGAATCAATACCAAAAGAATGGCTGGTACTGCTCCAATAAATGGTCCAAAAAATGGGATTACATTCGTTACGCCAATAATAACTGCAACCAATAACGTACTTGGAATATGAAGAATTAAACATCCGATATATGCCAATACACCAATAATCGCAGAATCAATAATCTTTCCAATAATAAACCCACTAAAAATTTCGTTAGATTTACGAGCGGTCTCAATAATGCGATTTGCCCTCTTTGCCGGAAAAAAAGCGTAAATAATCTTTTTACATTGTCCAATGAGCGTTTTATTAATAGACATTACATAGCAAGCAACAATAATACCAATAATAAAATTAAGCAACGTTTTGACAAGAGAAAGTACGCCACTTGTAATCTGACCAATATACTCTTGAGCCATTGGCAATAATTCCGTTTGTGCCCATTCTTCGACTGCGACCGTCGCTTTTGTTAGAAGTTCTCCAACATAATACGCAACCTTATCATCACCCAAACGGCTTTCTTGAATCCATAGCACAAAAGAAGCAATATAATCCGGCATCGCATCAATCAACCCTACAACACTAGACCAAAGTGCCGGCACAAAAATCGCAATAAATACTGCAATTATTACAAACAGAAAGACAAGTGCTCCTGCTATTCCTACCGTATTGCTTACTTTTCGTGCAGATTCTTCTTTCATTCCTATAAAAGTTCGAAAATATTCTTTTGCAAGATTTTCAATAAATTCTTTTGTAGGCAATAACAAATATGCCAACACCAAACCAATAATAATCGGTTCTCCTGCTTTTAGCACCATATCTATCGCTGCTGAAAACTGGTCATAGCGAAATACAAAAAAGAAAAATAAGATACAGCTTGCAAACGTCAAAAATGCCGTTATGCCGATTCTTCGTAAATTATTCCATTCTCTCCGTCTTTTTTTATCTTTCTCAAGTAGCTTTTCCTGCTCTGTCAAAACGACTCCCCCTAGCCTCTGTAATAGTTAATTAAACATCCCTTTAAAATAATGTCTTTTTCATCTGGTGTAAGTTCACCCATTTTTAATGTAAATTCCTGTAAGCCTTCTTCTTTTACTACATAAGCCTTAAATTCAGTCTTATCTTCTTCTACTGCGGTACGTACATTTGGAATGAAGATATAATCTAAATTCTTAAATGGAAGCTCCCCTTCCTCAATAATAAATGGAAGCATACCCCAGTTAATTAAATTTGAACGATATCTCTTTGTCGCATATTCATTTGCAATATTTGCCCATCCGCCTAATACCTTCTGACAGGAAGCTGCTTGTTCACGGGCAGAACCATCTCCCGGTTTTACTGCAAAAATGGTACTTCCGAATCCAATATTGCCTTTTCCTGTTTCCGGGAACTGTTCTTTGATTTTACTCATGACCGGTTTTAATTCTTCCAATGCTTCTACTGGGCAACTTTCATTTTCTACCGCTTTTTGTGCAGCCTGAATTTCTTTTGCACGGCTTACATACATTGGGTCTTTTCTGGAAAGTGCAAACTCAGCAAGACCTAATGGATTCGAACGGAATGAAGATGTTTCTCCGGAAGGAATTAATTCATCAGTTGTTGTTACAGGGTCATGAATTTCAGACACTACTTTTAATACTATATTTTCCGGTAACGCACTCATTGCCGGCCAGTCTTTGATATTTGGTCCAAAATGAATTTCCACACTATTATCAGCTTCACCCTTGCTGTCAAATACACGGTTTTCATAAATAGTCTTATCAAAATAATATTTTGGTTTGCTGTAATTTACATCTACTTCTGTTGCAGAAGTTAAATAACCTTTGTTTGCTGCTGTAGCCGCAATCGAACGAGCATCCATAAGTGCAACAGAAGAAATCTGTCCATTCTGTACTTTAGAACCTTCTCTGTTTGGGAAGTTTCTTGTAGAGTGACGAATAGAAAATGCATTATTTGCCGGTGTATCTCCTGCACCAAAACACGGACCACAGAAAGCAGTTTTTACAACAGAACCAGCCGCCATAAGTTTTGCAATTGCACCATTTTTCACAAGTTCCATATAAATTGGAGTAGATGCCGGATATACGCTTAATGTAAACTCATCTGCACCAATTGATTTGCCATTTAAGATATCTGCCGCATCACAGATATTTTCAAATCCACCGCCTGCACAGCCTGCAATAATACCCTGGTCTACATACAGCTTGCCATTTCTTACTTTGCTCTTTAAGTCTAATTTTACTTTGCCATCAAAACTTACTTCTGCACGTTTTTCACAATCATCTAAAATATCCATCAGATTTGCATTCAATTCATCAATTGTATACACATTGCTTGGATGGAATGGCATTGCAATCATCGGACGAATTTCACTTAAATCAATTTCAATAAAGCTGTCATAATACGCAATTTCACCCGGATTTAATTCCTTATGTTCTTCTTTACGTCCGTGAATTTCATAAAATTCTTCTACTTTTGCATCTGTTTTCCAAATAGAAGACAGACAAGTTGTCTCTGTTGTCATAACATCTACACCGATACGGAAATCCACGCTTAAGTTATCCACACCCGGTCCTACAAATTCCATAACTTTATTCTTTACAAAACCATTGCCAAATACAGCTCCAATAATTGCCAATGCAACGTCCTGCGGACCTACGCCAACAATTGGTTTTCCTGTCAGATAAATACCAACAACTTCCGGCATATCAATATCATATGTTTTATTCAAAAGCTGTTTTACAAGTTCCGGTCCACCTTCTCCAACGGCCATCGTGCCCAATGCACCATAACGCGTATGTGAATCCGAACCTAAAATCATCTTTCCACCACCTGCAAGCATTTCTCTTGCAAACTGATGAATAACAGCCTGATGAGGCGGAACATATACACCACCATATTTCTTTGCACAAGTAAGACCAAACATATGGTCATCTTCATTAATTGTACCACCTACTGCACAAAGGCTGTTATGACAGTTTGTAAGAACATATGGCATTGGAAATTTTTCAAGACCTGATGCTCTTGCAGTCTGAATGATACCTACAAATGTAATATCATGCGATGTCAGCTTATCAAAACGAATCTGAAGTTTCTTCATATTGTCTGATGTGTTATGTTCTTTCAAAATCCCATATGCAATGGTTGCTTCTTTTGCATCTTCCTTTGAAACGTTTTTTCCTGTTTTAGAAGCCACAGCATTTAAGCTTTCCGGACTATCTAAAATAACCTCTTTTCCATTTAACAGAAAAGCTCCCTGTTTATGTAATTTCATTAAATTACCGTTACTGTATGTTTCATTCCTACTTCATCGTATCTGCTTTCATCCAAAATCGCTTTTCGACTACTCACATGGGTGCAACACTCCATAGGCGTAAATTCCCCACTAACGTATGGGTACATATTATATTCATCTTCTACTTGATAATTATAATACCAGTAACTTGCTCCTTTCTTTTTCATTTAATCACCCGTATAGTTTGCTTAATTTTCGCTTTTTATCATCGGCAACCAAATATTTACACTACGCTTTGCGGTTACTCTAACCGAATCACCACTTTCGTAATTTCAGTTAACATGATAAACACTATGTCAAAGATTATATCCGCTTGTCATTCTCAAATCAAGCTATTTTCCAATACTAACCTAATTTATTTCTAATCAAAACTTACACCACTCCTAATATTTTATAAAAAATACTTTTATTAACACCACTTTACAATATTTCATTATAAGTACCTAAATCTTCAAAACATATAAATATACACAATAAGCACCATAAATGAAAAAATTCTCTTTCTATAAATCTATTTTTCGTATAATTTTTACAGCTTTTTATTTTTACTAAAAATTATTCTTGATAGGAAATTCCACAATCGCTGTAAAAAGCCCATTCTCTGCTTTCAAATAAAAATATCCTCCCATAAACGCAATCAAACTTTTCGCAATAGATAAACCTAATCCACTACCTTCTGTCGTTCTCGAAACTTCACCTCTCACAAAACGCTCCGTCAAATCTACATAATTTCCATTTTCCCCTTCTACAATTTTTCCATAAACATTTCTTATAGAAAATACGGCTTGCCCTTTCTGTACAGATAAGTCTACATATACATTCGTATTTTCAAATGCATATTTTGCTGCATTCATATAAAGATTCTCAATTGCCCTATATAACTGCCTTCCATCAGCCATTACCATAACCGACTCATTTGGCAGCTTTGTCACAATTGTAAGATTACGACGTTCAAACCTTTCATTAAACTCCCCACCTATCTGATATAACAATTCCAAAAAATCAATATCCTGTATATCTAATTTTATATTTCCCGAACTAATCTTCGATATCTCTACCAAATCTTCAGTCAATTGTTTCAATCTTTGTGCCTTTTTATCAATAATCTGAATATAATGCTTTGCATTATCATTTTCTAAATTTTCTCTTTGCAAAAGTTCCACATAATTTACAATCGAAGTAAGTGGTGTCTTAATATCATGAGATACATTGGTAATTAAATCTGCCTTTAATTTTTCTGTCTTAATTTTGGAACTGACAGCCTCTTTCATCCCCTCTTTTATACGATTAATCGACTTTGCCATTTCCTTTTCTCTACCATGAAACTTATCTTCCTCCAATACAATCTCTAAATTTCCACCAGCAATATCTTCTAAAGCATTTTTTAATAACTGCCTTTCCTTGTTCTTTTTCGATACCTCTCCAATTCCTTTTAAACTTTTACTTTCTGCCCCAATTTCCTTTAAAAGATAAAAAAAACTATTCGTATAAAGATTTTTTCTGCAAATTCGCCTTACCAAACTAAGATACACAATAAGTGCAATACTATCCATAAGATAAGCAATAATTCCCGAAACAATCATAATATCTGATAATGAAAAAATTGAAAAATCCATTTTTTTTAACTGCCAAATAAAAAAGGAAACGATTCCCCCTCCCCCTAAAATCAATATTTCCAAATAAATAGTATCTATCTTTTTTTCAACATGCTTATTCACTTTTACTTCTGTCTTCGTTACCTTTATTAACGAAATAATACTTCCTGCCAGCCCCAAAATGTAGATAACTATATAAAATTTTGCATTTTCTGCGGATATCTGCTCCATAGTATAGTCATACAAAAAAATATTTATAACCATAACAATTGAACATATCTGATGCCATAACAAATGCAAATACCGATTCTCACTTGCAAATACTCTCATAAAATTTTTTGGTCGCAAAAACCAATTTCCTTTCTCTAAAAAATATTATTGCTGTGATATTTTGTAACCCAACACTCCATACCAGTAAACCTATATTAGGAATAGATAAAACTTAGGATTCACCTGCGTCCTTATGGACTTAGTTGACTTAGTTTCATTATAAATAACCTCTCTCAATAAAGTATCAATCCTCAATCTTATATCCAACGCCCCACACAACTTTCAAATATCTTGGTTCTCTCGGATTTATCTCAATTTTTTCTCGAATATGCCGAATATGTACTGCAACCGTATTCTCTACAGCAATTGCTTCTTCATTCCAAATATTCTCATAAATCTTATTAATCGAATACACCTTTCCCTTATTCTTCACTAAAAATAGCAATATATTATATTCAATTGGTGTCAGCTTTACTTCTTCTCCATCAACAGTTACTTTCTTCCAATCATCCTGTATCATAAGTCCACCAGCTTTATATACATTTTCTCCTTGTTCCGTCATATTGTAAAGAAAATTATTTCTTCTTAACTGAGACTTAACCCGAGCAACTAATTCCAACGGATTAAATGGCTTTGTCACATAATCATCTGCTCCTACATTTAATCCTAATATTTTATCAGCATCTTCTGTTTTTGCCGACAAAATAATAATTGGAATCTTACTTTCCTTCCGAATCTGCAATGTCGCCCGAATCCCATCTAACTTTGGCATCATAACATCCATAATAATCAAATCAATTTCCTCTTTTTTAACAGCTTCTAATGCTTCCTCACCATTATACGCTTTCTCTACCTCATATCCCTCCTGCATCAAATATATTTCAATCGCATCCACAATTTCGTGGTCATCATCACAAACTAAAATTCTCATCCTTCAATCCTCCCTTTTCTGTGATATCCATCCCCTACAGAAATGAGCTTTTTTATATCTATTGGAAATGAAATCAAACTTCCTTAATCACTTCTTCATAAGATATAAACTACTCACTTTATGTCTTATAAAGCAAGAAACTTAATTTAGATCAAATAGCTATTCTCAATCCGCTTCGCTAATTGCTCATAACCAATACTCACTATTAGTAAATCTGCATCAACTTAGCATTCATTTGCTTTCTTACAGATTTATGCTTTTATTTTAACAAATTTTACTTCAAAAATTTCTTAAGTTTTATTTAAAAAAGCTGCTATAAAATAGCATATTTATATCTCCTATCCAATATATATGAAAAATTATACATATATTTCTAATATGCTATTATTTCATACTTACTGTATAGCTAGAATAAATACATTCTCTACTTTATAACAGCTTCTTTCTTTGCATTATTTTAGTAAAGCGAATATTCGCAATCCACTTCACTCTTTACCCAGAACCAAATCAATCTTCACAATCAGTTTTATTACTAGATTCAGTTTTATTACTAGATTATAAATAAATTCCTAACATAACCTCTCGTTTACTCAAAACTCTATACATAAAATAATCCTTTACTTCATCCGATTTAAATTCTTAAATACCTTTTGGAATCGCTCTGATTTCTCTTTGGAAGTATCATCTTTCTTTTCAATTTCCTTTCCTTCTTTCCACTTAAAATAATCAGCATCCAAATTTACTTTAATTTCGGCCTCAACAGCATTTATCAATGTTTGTTCGATTTCCTTTTCTGCCTCCTGCTCTAAGGCAATTCCCATTTTCTCAAAATATTCTTCATTTATTTTAATCTCACTCTGCCTATTTGCATATATAGAAGGTCTCTTTATCTCATTCTTTTCTTCTGATTTTTTTTCTTTTTCAATTTCTTTATTTCTTTCCTCCATCAATTTTAAATACTTTTCTGTATCACGCAAATCCTGTAATTCAGATGCTAATTCTAATTGATTTTCACGAATCAATTTTTCCTGTTCTTTTAATTTCTTTGACATATCCTCGTAAATTTTTGAAATTGATACATTCGTCTCATCCACAATACTATTGACACGACGTAATGCCTCATCCGTGTACATTACCGATGCTGCGTAAATATCTTCTGCCTTTTTATTCGCATCTTCTATAATCTTATCACTTTGTCTCTGAAAATCACGTTCTGCTTTATCTCGACTTTGTTTTGTCACTTCATATTCATCCATAATATCGGCTATACATGTATTTAACTCCGTTAGCAAGTCAAGTATTTTCTTCTTCTCAACAACAATCTTCTTTTCATCTAAAGCATATTTTTCACTCTTGGCTAATAACACATGTAAATTCTTTAATACCTTCTCTATATTGCTTTGCGTACTCATTTCAAACTCCTAACTTTCTACAAAACTTATCATCTTTTTAATATATACCAATAATTTCTTTTTCTACAATTAATTATTTTTTAACCGAATCAAGAAAATCCCCCACTTCAAGTGCGTAGAGCACTAAGT